>PBTT01000017.1 GCA_002729195.1 Acidiferrobacteraceae bacterium | reverse complement strand
TTAAGGGGCGAAGACGCTATGCAAATAACAAAACAGAAGGGGCAAGCACCAACTGACCGACGCGAAATTCGCCGCAACGACTACATCGACACAAGCCCGTGGACTTAGAGGAAGCCACAGCGGATCGATTCAAAGGTGTTTTGCAAGAGCTTGATCCGGCAGGTCAGATCTAAGCGGCAGCCTGGGGGAGATCGTTATCTTGTTAGCCCGGATAATTCCAATCCGGCGGTTGGCGTGTCTTCAAAAAGCCAATTTGGCGCGNCCGACAGNCGGTCGNGNTCAACGGCTTGTTGGATTGTTTCAATAAAAAGATCGGTCAGCCGGGAGCGAGGCCTCATTTTCGGCTTCAGGAGCCATATATCCATTTTCAGTTGCGGTTTAAACGGCCTGAAGACCAGGTTGGTGCCCAGGTGTTCACTCGCAGTCAGATGATCAATGATGCTGACGCCAATACCTTGGTCAGCCAGTTGAATGGCAGCGGCCGGCAGCACACACTCTGCACGCTCATTGGGTACTATCGCACGCGTTTCCAATTTTCCTTTAGTCATTATTTTTTTGGGTTTGGAGAAAAGCCTATCTAGGGGTTCTCGGGCGTGGTCGGAGGCGCTTAATGAAATGTAATCCACGCCATCCAGATCTTTAGGTTCTATTCTGGCCTTTTTCGCCAATGGATGGTCACGCGGTATCGCGGCGACTCTTTCAACAGACATCAGGATATTGCGTTCGACCGATGGATCGTCGAGCGTCAGCATGGCGACAGCAACATCAATTTGACCTTCTGCGACCCATTCAATCAACTTTTGGGAGCTGCGGGTATGGAGCGAAACCTTGATGTTCGGGTGCAGGCTGAGGAACTGGCTGAGAAATTTTGGAAGCCAGATTCGGGACAGCAAAGGCATTCCACCGATGGTCAGGCGGGTTCCCTGCATTTCGCGTACGTCGCCAGCGAGTTGGTCCAGTTGTCGTATGCTGTGAATGGTGCGTTCAACTTGGTTAAAAAGTAGTCGTCCTTCTTCGGTAGCTTGCAACCGACCGTGCACCCTCTCAAACAGCGAGAAACCTACACGCTGTTCTATCTTTTTGAGAATCTTGCTCGCATTAGGCTGAGACATGTGAAGTCGACCGGCCGCCTCGGACACGGACCCGGTAGCCAGCACGAGGTGGAGTAACTCAATGTCTCGTAGTCTCATTGCGATACTAGTATATTCCAATATGGAATATAAACATCAATAAATGGTATTTGCGGAATACCTTACCGTGGCGTAAGGTCGTTGTCGGCGGCGCGTATGCCGTCTTTTAATAGTTCGACAGTCCAACCAAGGAGGAAATCCAGATGGGGAGCAAAACCAACCGTGCCCGCCGTAAATTCCTGAAGCAGGCGGGCGCTGCCAGTGTAGCAGTNGGTGCGTCATCGTACGGCNTGTTTGCNCNCGCTGCGGGCAAGCCCGTTGAGTCCATGACACTGNTAACAGCCAATGCGACTTTTGATCCGGTCCGGCCCGAGATGGGCCGCCTGATTACCCAGGCCTGCAAGGGTATAGGCTGGGAAGTGAAACTGGCCGCGGAAGACTACAACCTGGGCATTACCAAGGTCTTTAAAGAGTTGGACTTTGACATGTTCATCGTCCGCTGGACCGGGCGGGCCAACCGCGTCGACCCGGAAACTTTTACCCGAATGATGTTTCACCAGAAAGGGGGCTACAACAAGTGGGGCTACAACAATTCCACGATCAACGATTTGACTGATGCGCAGCAGGTGGAGATGGATGTCGACAAGCGTCGGGAATTGATTCACCAAACCCAGCAGGTCCTCTTCGACGATGCCGCCGCGAGTCCGATCGTGCATCCCAGCATGACCAACGCCTACCGGGAGGACCGCCTCACTGGGCTGGTGCCGCAGTTGGGTGAGGGCATCGGCAGCCTGTGGACAGATCTCAATGTCAGTGTAAAAAGTGGTGATGGCTATGTTCGCACAGGTAATACTGTGGCGCTGAAGAACCTGAATCCGGTCAGTGTTCACGACTCGAACGAGTTCAAGGAACTGCGGATGATCTATGACCGGCTGATCCAGGTGGGCCCGGACGGTGGTATCGTGCCGTGGGCGGCAACCTCTATCAAGGCCGTGGACTCGACCACTGTGGATATCACTTTGCGTGACGGCATGAAGTTCCATGATGGCCGGCCGGTAACAGTGGAGGACGTGAAGTTCACTTTCGAATACTGCCTCAAGTGGAAGGCGCCATTTTTCGTGTCGTCTCTGGAGAAGTTCGAATCCATTAACATCACTGGCAGCAACACGATGCGAATCAAGCTGGTCGCGCCACACGCGCCACTGATGATCAACTTCTTCGCCCAGATNTTCATCCTGCCCAAGCACATCTGGCAAGATATCCCGGAGAAAGTGGACGTCGATGATGTACTCAACTTCGCCAACGAAAGCCCCGTAGGCAGCGGACCGTTCCAGTTCGACTACTGGGATCGTGGCAAGGAAATGAAAGTCAGCGCCTTCAAGGATCACTTCCACGCGCCGAAATGCGCCGGGATCATTCGGATTGCCTACGGCAGTCACGATGCTATGGCCGCTGCTATCGAGGCGGGGGAATGTGATCGCACCCGGTATATTCTTAAGCCTTCCCTGGTTCAGGATCTCAATAAGATCGACGGTATCGTGGGCAAGGGTTATGCAAGTCACGGCTGGTACGGGTTCATGTTCAACCACCTTCGCGGTCCGCTCCAGGACCCCGTTTTTCGCGTGGCCCTGGATATGGTCATTCCACGGGATGTTATTCGTGAGGTCGTGATGTCCGGGTTTGCGACAAATGGCGGGTCACCCATTGCGCCAGCTAACGAGTTCTGGCACAACAGTGCGATCAAATCCCGAAAGCAGGATGTAAATAAAGCCAGGGANCTATTGCAGCAAGCGGGATACACCTGGGACGGCTCAGGTAAGTTGCTTTACCCGGCTTGATGACAGTTCGGCTTGGCGTACCGGCCGTTATGGCGGCACGCCAGGCCGATCCTGCAGCCACTGTAGTTGCAAGGGTATTCTCGGGTTATCCCGAGAAAGTGGTGGGTTTGTGATCGTTTCTTTCGGATATTGCCAGCGCTATGTTTGAGTATGTTCTACGGCGGCTGATCTACATGCTGATCACGATCTTCGCGGTCGCGTCGATCCTGTTTATCGTGTTTCGCATGCTGCCTGGGGAGGCCACACTTCAGGTTATCAGTCCGGCGATGGACGAGGCCGTACAGGCTCGGATGAAGGCGGCGTTTGGCCTCGACAAGCCGTTATGGCAGCAGTACTTCATCTACCTGAAAAACCTGGTCACGATGGAGTGGGGCCGGTCGTTCGTGTCTGCCCAACGCGTCACAGATATCCTTGAGTACCGATTCTGGAACACGATACTCCTGATGGCAGCCGGCATGTGTATGACGCTAGTGCTGGGAATAAGCATTGGCATGATCATGGCCTGGAAGCGCAACAGCGCCATCGACATTGCTGGCACTGTTGCGGGCATGATCTTTCAGGCTGCGCCACCTTTCATTACCGGGCTGTTGCTGCTGATGGTGCTCAGCTATCGACTTGGGCTCTTTCCAACCGGGGGTATGTACCCGGCAGGACAGCGCCCAGACGGTATGCTGGANCTGTTACTTATGCCGGCATTCTGGGATCGGATTGTTCTGCCGACTATAACGGTTGGGCTCTACTACATCACCACCCCCATGTTGATCATGCGCGACAGTATGCTGGAGGTACTCGGAAGTGATTTTATCGAACTGGCTAAGGCCAAGGGCCTGAAACCACGCGTGGTCATGATCAAGCATGCAGCCCGCAACGCCCTGCTGGGAGTGGTGACGCTTGCCTCAATAATGGTTGGTTTTGCTATCGGCGGTCAGGTGGTAGTGGAGGCGTTGTTCTCGTGGCCTGGCATGGGGCAGTTGATGGTCGAGTCGGCTGCCTCTCATGACTACCCGGTCGCCCAGGGAACGTTCTTGATGCTGGCTATCCTGGTAATTAGCCTGAATTTCCTAACCGATGTCTGGTACTGCTACCTGGATCCGAGGATAAAGATATCTTCTTCGGGCCTTGCCTAAGTCGCTAAGGGTTTAGATCAATGGCAGCGCGATCACCGGCAACCGTTACTCACTCCGAGTTCGTTGGTCAGGGCGCCGCGCGCCTGCCCGCGGGATCGGGACTGGGTCTACGGGTGGATGAGGGCAAGATCAAACGGTACCTCGAGGATGAGTTCCATGCCTGATGCTTTCGGGATAAGTCGTCCTGGTCGGGTTCTACGGAGTCTTGCTGAGCATTACCGGATNATCCAAGGTAATCCGCTGGGCCGCATCGGTTTCTGGGTCGTGGCGCTTTTTTTGGTGGTTGCGATTTTCGCTCCCTGGCTGGCTCCGCATGATCCGTGGGAGATGCAATATGACAGCGAGGGTAGTTTTGCATCACTGCAGCCCCCGTCGTGGCAGTTCCCCATAGGGACTACCCATCTGGGCTACGACCTTTTTTCACAACTCATTCTTGCAACCCGCACCACGATGATCATCGGTGCAGTGTCAGGGTTCATTTCCATTGCGATTGGAGCAAATATTGGCCTGGTTGCTGGCTATTATGGTGGCAAGGTAGACGAGATTCTGATGCGGCTTACCGATGTGCTCTATGGCATGCCTTTTCTGCCGTTCGTCATCGTATTGATTGCTCTTTTCGGACGTAAACTGGAGTTTGTCATTCTGGCGATAGTTCTAATCATCTGGCGTACCTCCGCCCGGGTGATTCGAGCACAAACCATATCCATCAAGCAGCGCCAGTTCATCACTGCGGCAAGGGCCAGGGGTTGCAGCGACCTGCGCATTATCTATAAGCACATACTGCCTAATGTGTTACCGCTGCTGTTGCTCTACGCAGCGTTCAACATCGCNTGGTCGATCATCACTGAGGCGAGCGCCAGTTTTCTTGGGTTTGGTGACGCAGACACCATCAGTTGGGGCGGGATGCTCTACGAGTTATGGCTCTCAGGCAAGACACGTGTCGCCTGGTGGTGGTTCGCTGCGCCCTCCTTGTGCATCGTCATACTTGTTACCTCGCTCGTTTTTGTCAGCAGAGCTTACGAGGAAATTGCCAACCCGAGACTGCGTAAGAGATGACCAAAGAANCGCTCTTGTCGGTAAGAGGCCTGAATGTCGAGTATTCGACGACCGAGGGCGTTGTCAACGCAGTGAGCGATGTCTCTTTTGACGTTATGAAGGACGAGGTATTCGGACTTGCCGGCGAGTCTGGATGCGGCAAGTCGACCCTGATTCGAGCCTTACTGCGACTGTTATCCAGCAATGGTAGAGCGACTGCCGCGGCAATTAACTATGACGGTGAAGACATCGGCTCTATGCCGGAAAAAGCGTTTCGCGAAAGCGTTCTGTGGAAACGGATTTCCTTGGTGCCGCAAAGCGCGATGAATTCCCTCAATCCGGTGTACCGGGTGGGTGACCAGGTTATTGAGGCGATCCGGGCGCACGAAGCCGCAACACGGGCAGAGGCTCGGGAAAGGGTTGCAGCATTATTCGATGTCGTCGGTCTGCAGGCGGAACTGATGAACAGTTATCCCCACGAGTTCTCCGGAGGTATGCGCCAACGAGCGATGATCGCGATGTCTCTTGCCCTTGATCCAGGGCTCATCATCATGGATGAGCCGACCACGGGACTGGATGTGCTGGTGCAGGAACGGATTCTTCGGCGTATCAGGGAAATCAGGGCCGAGCTGTCTAGTTCGATCATTCTTATTACTCATGATATTGCAGTGATCGCAGAAATGAGCGATCGAATCGCAGTGATGTACGGCGGCAGGATCATGGAGTCAGCGAATGTGCTAGACCTCTTCGAGTCTCCATACCATCCCTACACCCTCGGACTAAAAAATGCATTTCCGTCGATACGTGCAATCGATAGTCAATTGATCTCTATCCCCGGAACACCGCCCTCACTTATCGGCGAGGTTTCCGGCTGCCTCTTTGAGCCCCGTTGCCCGTTCCGAATTGCTCCCTGTGCTCGCGATACGCCCGTGACAGAAAACGTAGGGGAGTTCCATCAGGTGCGTTGTTTACGGCATGCCGATGTGGAGACGTTCAGGGAGAAATCAACTAGGAAGTCGACATGGCACTCCTAGAACTGAAACAAGTCACCCGGCACTTCGAATTACGCCCCGCCTTGCTCGATCGTCTTATGCGGGGAAGAAAAACTCGTGTGATCAAGGCGGTTGAATCGATGAACCTGACGCTTGGCAACGAAGAGATACTGGGTATTGCCGGAGAATCTGGCTGCGGCAAGTCAACGACTTGCATGATGGTCGCCGGATTGCTGGCTCCGTCGTCAGGGCAGTTGCTTTATCGTGACCGTGACGTCAATCAACTGGACAGCGGCGAACTGAATGAGCACCGGCGTCGCGTTCAGATGATTTTTCAGGACCCCTACGAGTCCCTCAACCCCCGGTTTCGCGTGTCGGATATCGTCGCAGAGGGGCCACGGGCACTGCGTTTGTGGCCGGAGCGGGAAATTTCCGAGCGCGNAGCTTCAATGCTGGACAGCGTAGGGNTGCCGTATTCCAANTACTGGAGTCGCTATCCTCATGAGTTGAGCGGGGGCGAGCGCCAACGGGTTGGCATTGCCAGTGCTCTGGTGATGGAGCCTGAACTTGTAGTCGCGGATGAGCCGCTGTCCATGCTCGATGTGTCGATCCGGGCGGGGATACTAGACCTTCTGCGAAATCTCGCGAGGCAACGCAATTTTGCATGTATCTATGTATCGCACGATTTGTCTATTCTCGGGAATATTGCTGATCGCCTGCTGGTGATGTATCTCGGACAGGCCATGGAAGTGGGTGCTGTCAAAGACGTAATCATGCAACCTCGGCACCCCTATACCCGCGCCCTGATCAGCGCCGTGCCAGTTCCCGACCCCAGAGCAAAACGCGCGGCACCGCAAATATCCGGTGATATCTCCCGGCCTGTGGACCCGCCCCCGGGTTGCCGTTTTGCAGCACGTTGTCCTTATTCAGACGAGTCGTGCAGGGAAACTTTCATGAAACTGGAGGGATCTTCCTCTACCGGCCATCAAGCGGCCTGTCACCGGCTGGAGGCGATTCCTCTTGAGGCATCTTGATATTGCGGTTGTTGGCGGTGGCCTGCTGGGATCGGCCTTCGCGTATGGCCTCAGTAGTCGCGGAGTCCAGGTCGGGCTGATCGACGAGGGTGACAACGCTATCCGCACGGCGCGGGGAAATTTCGGGCTGGTCTGGGTCCAGGGCAAGGGCCGCGGTATGCNGGAATATGCCCGCTGGACGCTGGCATCAGCCCGGGCCTGGGCGGATTTCAGCGCACAACTGGGCGAAGAGACCGGCACAGCGACAGGTTATCACCAGCCAGGGGGTTTTTTCGTCGCCATCAGCAAGGATGANTTCAATCACAACCTCAAATTNCTCGAGCAGTTGCGCAAGGAAGCGGGTGCTGACGGTTATGAATACGAGGTGGTGGAAAATCCCGCTCTNCGTGAGCATCTTCCCGGGATTGGGCCCGAAGTGCCGGGCGCCACGTATTGCNCGCACGATGGCCACGCCAATCCGCTNCAGTTACTGCGTGCCCTGCAGGAAGGGTTTGAACGCAACGGCGGATCCTATATNCCNCGTTCACGTATCAGTGAAATCCGCCCCCTTGCTGCAGGTGGCTTCGAGATTTTCAATGGTGACAGGCTCGTGACTGGCTGCGAAAAACTGGTCATCGCGGCAGGGCATGGCAGCGGTGACCTGGGCCGGCAACTGGGCATGGATATTCCCATTCACCCGGTGCAGGGCCAGGTAGTGGTGACCGAGAGAAGTCCTGCCCACCTGGCTTATCCCACTAACTACGTCCGCAAAACCGATGAAGGTTATTTCATGCTGGGGCCCTCGGCCCGCGACACGGGATTCGACCTTGAAACCGAAACCACAACCTTGCGCGACATTGTGCGCCAGTGCAGCAAAGCGTTTCCCTACCTGCGAGGGTTAAGAATCCAGCGCAGCTGGGCCGCGCTGCGGATCATGACCCCCGATGGTTTTCCGGTCTACGCACAGTCTAGGGATTTTCCGGGCGCTTTTTCGTTTTCCTGTCACAGCGGTGTGACGCTGGCGGCACTGCATGCCCGGGAAGTGCCCCAGTGGGTGCTGGCCGGCGAGATTCCCTCTGAGCACCGCTGTTTCGGCCTGGAGCGTTTCGATGTATCGGCGTAGAGCAGCCATCGCGGAACCCGTCATCCTCTGGTTCGAGGACCGGAAAATAACGGCCGCGCCCGGGGACTCGCTAGCAGCAGCACTGCTGGCTGCGGGTGTGTCGGTGTTCCGGCGGGCCCCGGTCAGCGGCGCAAAGCGGGGGCCTTTCTGCATGATCGGTAACTGTTTCGAGTGTCTGGTCGAGATCGACGGGCAGGGCGTTGTCCAGGCCTGCAGCACCGAAGTTCGCCAGGGGATGCGCGTGTACATGCCGCGCGGCCAGTCACCTGGAGAAGGCGATTGAACGCGATACCGGTGCGGCCGGAGGTGGTGGTGGTGGGCGCGGGGCCTGCAGGTATGGCGGCTGCCTGCACGTTGGCCGAGAGCGGGGTCGAGGTGCTGGTGCTTGACGAGCAGCCAGCTCCCGGCGGCCAGGTCTACCGTGAGGTCGAGAAAGTACACGCGGAAAGACCGGAGGATCTTGCTGCGCTCGGAACGCAGTACCGCGTCGGGCTGGAACTGGTGCGCCGCTTCCGCCACAGCGGGGCCGGATATTTGCCGCGGACCTCGGTCTGGGAAATCACCGCGGCCAGCGAGCCTGAACTTGCCATCGGAACCCTGCGCGATGGTGCCGCGCAGATGCTTTACCCACGCCACATCATTCTGGCGACCGGTGCCATGGAGCGTCCTACGCCGTTCCCGGGATGGACGCTGCCTGGGGTAATGACGGTCGGCGCGGCCCAGACTCTGCTCAAGACCTCGGGTCTGATACCGGCGGGGCGTATCGTGCTCGCCGGCACCGGGCCGTTGCTGTACTTGTATGCCAGCCAGTTGCTGGCGACAGGCACACGGCCTGAGGCGATACTGGACACCCGCCCGGCCACTTCAATGGGCGCGCTGGCGTCGCTGTTGCCGGCGCTGGCAGGTCAGCCGGGTGCCCTGTTGCGGGGCCTTGGCTGGATGCGGGCGGTTCGGGGCAGCATACCGGTGTTTAGCAGAGTCACCGCCCTCAAAGCCCTGGGTGACGAGTGCATGGCGTCGGTCAGTTATGAGTCAGCGGGGCAATCGCACGAGTTAAAGGCTGAACTGCTGCTGGTGCACGACGGCGTTATCCCCAACACCTGGCTGGCGATGGCGGCAGGCATCCAGCATCACTTCGACCAGCGCCAGGCCTGCTGGGTGCCGGATGTCAGGGGCGTGGGCAGAACCAGCCGTGAATCGATTGCGATCGTTGGTGACGGAGCCGCCATCCAGGGGGCCGAAGTGGCAATTCTGCAGGGGGAGCGCCTTGCCCACGAGGTGCTTGGCCAGTTGCGAACGCCGGCTGGGCCTGTGCAGCTGACTCCGGCTGAGCCGACGGCACTGCGACAGCAGCGACTGCTGCAGCGTTTTCTCGAGCGGTACTTTCCGCCGACCGCGTACTTTCAGTTACCGCTGGATGACAGCACCATCGTCTGTCGTTGTGAAGAAATCACGGCCGGTGAGATCAGGAAAGTTGCAGCGCTTGGCTGTGTCGGCCCCAACCAGGCCAAAGCATTCACGCGTTGCGGCATGGGCCCGTGCATGGGGCGCAAGTGTGCGGCCACCGTTAGTCAATTGATTGCACAGGTGCGCGGGTTACCCGTAGCCGAGGTTGGCCATTACCGCATCCGCCCACCGATCCGGCCGCTCACGGTTGGGCAACTCGCCGACATGAGTATCGCCGGAGAAGAATCAGGAGCACCGTCGGGTGCTGGATCCATCGTCGATCTGCTGACCCCGGGAGATCAGTAGCCGGTGTCAGGCTGCCCGGGCCGATCCCGGGGAGAAGTCAGGCCGAGCCGGCTTTTTTCTGCTGACGCCTTTGCTGCAAAGGCGGTTCGGTGTAGCCGTTGACGACCTCGCGCCCCTGGAAGATGAGGTCGCAGGCACCCTGAAAGGCAACGCCGTCAAAACCGGGCGCCATGGGGGTGTAACCGGGGTCATCGGCATTCTGGCGGTCCACCACCTCGGCCATGCGCTGCAGGGAGACCATCACCTCGTCTCTGGTGACGATACCGTGGTGTAGCCAGTTGGCGATGTGCTGGCTAGAGATGCGCAAGGTTGCGCGGTCTTCCATCAGCCCGATGTCACGAATATCCGGCACCTTGGAACAGCCCACTCCCTGGTTGACCCAGCGCACCACGTAGCCCAGGATGCCCTGGCAGTTGTTGTCTATCTCGGCGCAGATCTCCTCCTGTGTCCAGTCGGTACTGGCCGCCAGCGGGATAGTGAGGATATCGTCGAGACTGGCTCGGGCACGGGACTGCAGTTCCTGCTGCCGGGCCGGTACATCCACCTGATGGTAGTGCACGGCGTGCAGGGTGGCGGCGGTGGGTGAGGGTACCCAGGCAGTGTTGGCACCGGCCCGCGGGTGTTCGATCTTGGCCTGCATCATGGCGGCCATCTCGTCGGGCATGGCCCACATGCCCTTGCCTATTTGGGCGTGACCCGGCAAACCGCAGCACAGACCCACATCCACGTTCCAGTCCTCGTAGGCGAGAATCCAGGGCAGGGTCTTCATGTCGGCCTTGCGCACCATTGGTCCTGCTTCCATGGATGTGTGAATCTCGTCACCGGTGCGATCGAGAAAGCCGGTGTTGATGAAGATTACCCGCTCGGCAGCCGCGCGGATGCACTCCTTGAGGTTCACCGTTGTGCGCCGCTCCTCGTCCATGATGCCGATCTTCATGGTATTCGGAGCCATACCCAGCAATTTTTCCACCCGCCCAAACAGTTCAACCGTAAACGCGACTTCCTCTGGCCCATGCATCTTCGGCTTGACCACGTACATCGAGCGGCTGCGCGAGTTGCGATAAGTGCCACCATCGTTCAGGTCATGTAGCGCCGCAAGACCGGTCACCACTGCATCCAAGATGCCCTCGAAAATCTCATCGCCGTTGCGGTCGAGAATTGCCGGGTTGGTCATCAGGTGGCCAACGTTGCGCACCAGCATGAGTGCGCGGCCGGGCAACTGGAATGTAGAACCATCCGCGGCAGTGAACTCGCGGTCCGGGTTCAAGGTGCGTTCGAAAGTCTTGCCGCTCTTTTCCACGGCCGTGCTCAGGCTTCCTTTCATCAGGCCCAGCCAGTTGCGGTAGACGTTGGTTTTGTCCGGGGCGTCGACTGCCGCGACCGAGTCCTCACAGTCCTGGATCACGGTGATGGCAGACTCCAGTATCACGTCGCAGACGCTGGCCGCACTTTCAGCACCCACCGGATGTGCGGGGTCGATCACGATCTCGATGTGCAGGCTGTGATTGCGCAACAGCAGAGCCTGTGGTGTGCCCGCGCTACCGCGGTAGCCAACGAACTGGGCGGGATCGGCCAGGGGGTGGCTGTTGCCGTCTTCGCCGTCGGCGACGAAAGCACCCTCTGCAGCCATATAGCCGGTGACGGTCCCGTGGGAGATGCCGGCAAGCGGCACGACCTGGTCGAGAAAAGCCATCGTGTATGCAACCACCCTGTGGCCGCGGACGGGATTGTAGGAAGCGCCTCTGGCAGCGCCGTCCTGTTGGTCGATAACGTCGGTGCCGTAGAGTGCGTCATACAACGAACCCCAGCGGGCGTTGGCGGCATTCAGGGCATAACGGGCGTTGCTGACCGGCACCACCAGTTGGGGCCCTGCTATGGCTGTGATCTCCGGGTCTACATTGCCAGTGCTAACCGCAAAGTCGGGTCCTTCCTCGACCAGATAGCCGACCTCATACAGAAAATCGCGGTAAGCCGCCGGATCATGATCCTGCCCGCGGCGGGCCAGGTGCCAGTTATTGATTGCTTGTTCGAGTTCTTGCCTCCTGGCAAGCAGGGCGCGGTTCTGCCCCGACAGATCGTCGACGATACTGCTGAACCCGGCCCAGAAAGCAGCCTGGTCGATCCCGCTGCCGGGTAGAATCTCGTTGTTGATCAGGTCGAGTAGCCCATTCTCGACGGTGAGGCTGGCTATGAGTGTGCGTCCGTTCACGTTGCCCTCCGAGGCAGGTAGATGCGTTAATGGTAGCGTAATTTTCAAAAATGCGGCAGAGAATCCTATTTTGTGGAAATGAAAGTTTGTGTAAATGAAAGTTCATCTGCGACAAATGTGCTGAGGGTATCTATGCTCCAGCGTCTGCCCGGCAGCCTGCTTCGCTGATGCTGCGCCGCCGTTCGGGGCCACCTGCGTGGTCAAGCCCCCGGCCGAGGTCGAGGCGGGTGGCCAGATCATGACAGACCTGCGCCGGGCTGCAAAAAACTGATGGATTACCTGCCGCTGTTATTGTTCGCGGCCTTCATGGTGGGTACGCCGGGGCCCGCCAACATGCTGCTCATGACCTCCGGTGCGAACTTTGGCCTGGTTCGCAGCCTGCCTTTCCTGGCTGGGGTCACGATGGGCAAGCTGTTGCTCAACCTGCTGCTGGCACTCGGGCTGTGGCGCTTGCTGGTGGCCCAGCCGGAGGTGCTGGCAGCGCTCAAGGTCGTTTGCATCGCTTACCTTTGCTGGTTGGCGCTGCGAATGTCAGGATTCCTGATTCGGAGCCAGGAACTCAAACGCCCCGAAACATTCTGGTCGGGGCTGGCGGTGCACCCGCTCAACCCCAAGGCCTGGGTCATGCTGGTCTTCGCCTGGGGCCATTTCAGCAACAGTGAGCAGGGCCTGGTCCTGCAGGCGGCCGTCATCGCCGGCACTTTTTTTGCGGTCCAGGTGGTTTTTCATACCCTGTGGTGCGGCGGTGGCGAAGCGGTTGCCCGGGCGTTTGGTGGCCGCCCGGCGGAGCGGTGGCTGATGCGTGTGCTGGGCTTGCTGACTGTCGCCGTGGTGATCTGGGCGGTAGCACTCGACCGTAAGTGGCTGGCAGCGTAAGTTGCAAATGCTGCTGTGTGCCGACCATCGTGCTGACGTAATAAGGCGGCACTTTAACCTGTAGCGCCCGGGCGGTTAGCGGCGCAACACCAACTCCTTGCCGTTGTGAGCACGGCAACTCCTCGGGCAGCATTCAAGCCGGGTTCACACTCCGGCGCGGGCGAGAATCTCCGGGATATGTTTCTCCCAGCCGATGGCCATCAGGTGCACACCGCGGGCGATGGGCCTGAGTTTGCGCACGGTCTCGGCGGCGATGTCGATACTGATTTGTGCGACCCGTTTCGGGTCATCCCCAGCATCAGCAATCCTCGCGATCAGTGCATCCGGTATCTCTACCCCGGGGATGCGTTCGTTCATGTAGTTGGCCATCTTGACCGACTTGATCGGAATGATGCCAGCAAGCATCGGCTGTTCGAGTCTCGTTTTTTCGAGGAACGCCGCAAATGCTTCGGCGTCGTATACCGCTTGGGTTTGGAAAAAGCAGGCCCCGGCAGCGGCCTTACGCTGCAGGTTATCGATCTCGGCATCGAGGTCTGCTGCGCCAGGGTTGGTTACGGCTCCGGCAAAGAGCGTGGGTGTGCCGCTGAGCGCGTTGCCCATGAGGTCTGTGCCACTGGCAAGTGCGTGTGCGGCCTCCAGCAGTTGCGCCGAGTAAAGATCGAATACCGGCTTGGCCTCGGGATGATCGCCGTTCTTCGGGGGGTCACCACCCATAAACACGATGTTCGAGACCCCCAGGGCCGCAGCGCCCAGAACACTGGCCTGGATAGCCAGGCGATTCTTGTCGCGACAGGTCATCTGCACGATGGGCTCGATACCGCGGTCGAGCATCAGGTGGCCTGCTGCAACCGGATCCATCGCCATGCGGGCGGTGTGGCACTCGGTCAGATTGATGGCCGTGACGTGGGACTTGAGTTTCTCCGCTTTGTTCAGCAGGGTCGAAAGATCTGTGCCCTTGGGCGGCGTTAGTTCACTGGTGACGACAAACTCGTCAGATGCCAGCGCTTGTGACAGGCTGCTCATACGCTAGGTTCCTCCCCAAAAAAACGTGCGTGGCCGCAAGTGTTGTGCCGGCCGGACGACCGATCATAGGGCCTCGGGACCCGGCGTCAATTGCTGCCGGCGACCTGTTGTTGGCCGGCGTCGTCAAGGCTGCCAGCCGGCGCAAATACACCACTGGAAAAGGGCGAATACGATAGGCCCCAGTTGCTGGCAGCCGGCCACATATGCCAAGGAGTAGAAATTAACTTGAAGGTGGCATTAGCAGCAACGGCTGGGTTATGGTGCCGGTGCCTTAAGGGCTGCCGGCGGTGAGCGNGTATCGGNGTCCGCGCTAGAATCNCANNTTGTAATTGGAGCACCGGCACTACCGCCGAATCACCGGTGGCGATATCGCNTCGGAATCTTGCATTGCAAAAATCCTCTATTACCGGCCAGCCAGAATCATGACGCGAAAGCCGAGGGTTCTGCTAATCAGCACACAGCCGTTTTTCCAGTGGCGCGGTAGCCCTATACGAGTCAAGTTCAACCTCCTGGCGCTGGAATCTCTTGGTTTCCAGGTAGATCTTCTGGCGCCACCCATCGGCGCCGATGACGAGGAAGTGCGTTCCCGGGTGCACCGCGTCTGGCGACTGCCGGGGGTGACTGACATTCCCATCGGACCGTCTCTACCCAAGGCTGTTTTCGACGGCTTTCTGTTGCTTTTTGCGCTTACATTTGCCCTGCGTTGCCGTTATGACGTGATTCATGGAACAGAAGAAGGCGGCGCGATCGCCTTGTTGGTTGCCCGAGTTACCCGGGCAAAGTGTATCTACGAAAAACATTCAGACCCGACTTCCTACCGCAAGGGTAGTGTCAGAAACTTGCTCATGGCCGTTTACCGGAGGGTGGAGGGTTTCGTTGCACGCCACGCCGATGCAGTGGTCTGCACCGGCCCCGGCCTTGAGCGCCAGGCACGGCAATATGCGCCCAACACGCAGGTCTACCGAATCTCCGACATTCCCTCTTCGTTGCAAGAGCCAAGCGGTGCAGAGATTGATCAGGCCCGTGGCCAAATTGAAACTGATGATGAAAACCTGTTAGTGACCTACGTCGGGTCTTTTGCCCTTTACCAGGGCATCGAATTGTTGTTTTCTGCAATCCCGATCGTTCTGAATGCAAACAGGCGCGTGCGCTTCGTTATCATCGGCGGGAAACACCGGGAAATCGAGACCTATGGTCGGCAGCTGGGCGTTTACGCGGAACGGGTCAACTTTCTCGGGCGCATTGACCCAGACCGCCTGCCCGCCTACCTGGCGGCGTCCGACATCGTTCTCGCGCCGCGCAAATCCGGTATCAATACACCATTAAAGCTGCTGGATTACTTCAAGGCAAACGCAGCGATCGTCGCTACCGATACCGAGGCCAATCGCCTGATTCTTGATGGGGATTGTGCCCGTCTGGCTGCATTCGATGCGCCGTCGTTCGCCCGCGCGATCGTCGACCTGGCAGAAGACAGCAGCGAGCGGCAACGACTGGCCGACAACGGCCGGGCCCGTTTCGAAGCTGAATTCACCTTCGAGAAGTTCAGCAGGCGACTCGGCGAGGTGTACGAGTTTCTCGTCCCACGGCAAAGTTGAAGGCTCTGGCATGACTCGCCGGCAGGAATACGGCCGGTTACCGGGCGGGTGAGGCAACTGGCGCGCCGGTTTATAATGCGCGCCGCCCGCCAGCGCGGTTCCGACTCCAGTCGAGCGTTTGTTGGTTGCCCTCCAGAGGGGGGTGGCGCGCTGCCAATCAGGGCCCCGCGACACCTGGCGTGGTAATACTGAACGGGGTTTTATTACGCCCTGATTTGAATGAATGGGGGCATCAGCGGCCCGGCCAATATTACAGAGTGCGGCCAGCGGCTGGCACGGAATTGTCTGGCCGCAGACGCACCACCGATCCGACGGGAATAATCATGACGACCGACATCAGGCAGCGACTCGAACAATACCGGGGTCGCAGGGTGCTCGTAACTGGTGCGACCGGCTTTACCGGTCGGGTGCTGACCCAAAAGTTGCTTGCCAGCGGCGCCCGGGTCCGAGTTATTGCCCGGGAAACGTCCAAGCTGGGGGACCTGGCCACGGCAGATATCGAGTGGCTGCGTGGTGACGTCTTCGACGCAGCCCTGATCAGGGCTGCCTGCCGAGACATCGAGTACATCTTCCACCTGGCGGCGGCTTTTCGTGAGGAAAAATCCACTGATGAGGATTTCCGCAAGGTTCATCTAACCAGTACTCAAATCATGGCCAGCGAGGTGGTTGGCCAGGACCCGTTCCGTTGTTTTGTACATGTCTCCACCGTTGGTGTGCACGGCCATATCGAGGTGGACCGCGCCGACGAGCACTACCGCTTTTCACCCGGTGACGGCTACCAGCGCACCAAACTGGAGGGAGAGCAGTGGCTCCAGCGTTTCGGCGACGAAAACGGCCTTCGCTACACCATTATCCGGCCAGGTCCGATCTATGGGCCCGGCGACATGCGCCTGTTGAAAATCTTTCGCATGGTGAAAAAGGGCTACCTGCTGATGCTTGGCAAGGGCAAGGGCATGTATCACCTGGTTCACGTGGACGATCTTGCCAACACGATGCTGCTTGCCGGTATTACCCCAGCAGCACTTGGAGAGATTTTTATCTCCACCGGTGATCAGCCCATATCGATCGAGGACATGTCCAGGATCATCGCGCGTAAACTGGGAAGCCGGGTGCGTACCGTGCGCCTGCCAATACAGCCGTTCTACTGGGCTGCAGATCTATGCGCTTTGCTTTGCCCACCGCTTGGGATACAGCCACCCATATACCGCCGGCGGGTGGACTTCTACACCAAGGACCGCAAATTCGATAACAGTAAGATCAAGAAGTATCTCGACTACGAGTACAACTACGACAATGAGCAGGGGCTTGACGAGACCACGCTCTGGTATCGCGATCAGGGGCTGCTTGACTAGGGTGATTCCACCCTGCCAGCAATGAGATTCAAATGAGACAGATTACCGTACTCGGAAACAACTCCGGACGAAATGCCGGAGATGCAGCCATTCTGGGCAACCTGCTGCGGGATGTGTCAGACGAGTTTTCGGATATTCTATTTAAGGTCCCGACTACCCATCCGGGATTCATCAGAGACAACTTTGGCGAGTTCAATGTCAAGCCGGTACCGCTGTTACCGTGGTATGGCGCACTGAAAAACTTTGGTCTGCCACTGGCTGTTGCCATGTTGAACACCGACTTGATTCTAATTTGCGACAACATCCTGTTTGATCGTAAGTTCTATAATCCGTTATTCAATAACCTTGCGTCGATATCGCTGGTGGCGCCATTTTGTAAGCGCCGCAACATTCCCATCGTGATGTACAACTGCTCGATCGGCCCAATCGATTTTCCCTATGGCAAAAAGGCGCTGCAAAAGGTGCTCGATGCGAGCGATCTGGTCATTACCCGTGACCGGCAAACCGGTGAATTGCTTGATCAGTTAGAACTGCGTTACCCAGAACTGATTCAGCATGCAGACTGTGCCCTGAATACCGAGCCAACCGCCGGTGCGCAACTGCAACGGATAATTGAGACTGAGGGACTGTTCCAGAACCCGAACGGGACGATAGGTTTCAACGTCAACGCCTATATAGATAACTGGAGCATGACCGGGGTCTACTCCCAGGATGATTTTTGTCGTGTGGTTGGTGAATCGGTGGACCGCATCATCGAGGCTTTCGATGTCGATGTCCTTTTTGTATGCACCCAGATTATGGATCTCGAGAACACCGGCCGCTGTATCGGGTACAGCGGCCACAAGGATCGCATCAAGGTCGTTTCCAACAAGACCTACACCTACCAGGACCTCGCTGCACTGCTTGGCAGGCTGGAGTTACATATCGGGTTGAGAACGCATACTTTGATTTTCTGTGCTGCGGTCGGCACGCCGATGGTCGATATCTCCTCCTATCCCAAGAGCCGTGGGTTTATGCGCACTATCGGCCAGGAAGACAGGTTTATTGCTTTCGAGAACCTCAACCCCGATCACATTCTCTCGGTGGTCGGGGATGTATGGGATCATCGCGCTGGAATCCGGGAGGCCATGCAGCCAACGGTGATGGAAGAAAAGCGCAAGGCCAGCGCCAGCGCCAAGTTGCTTAGGAAATACCTCGCTTGAGTTCATGTCGCACCGGTGCTTAAGCATCCTGCGGGCTTGACACGGGATTAATTCCGGTGGAAATCGGCAGGCGCACAACTCATGCTGCTGGTACTTTCACCGGTAGCGGGTGTGGCATCCTGCAGGCATTACCGCTGGGTCTTCCTAGGTTAAGTACAAGGGGAAAATAATGGGACCGTTACAGGGATATCGTGTAATTGAGATGGCTGGACTCGGGCCAACTCCTTTCTGTGCCATGCTGCTTGCCGACATGGGCGCAGATGTCATTCGGATCGACCGTGAGGGTGGCAACAATCCTCACGGGCTGGAAGTCGACCTGCTGAATCGCGGCCGCCGCTCGGTGGTGCTGGATCTGAAGACCCCCGCCGGTGTTGCGACCTGCCTGCGCTTGGTAGAAAAAGCCGATGCACTGATCGAGGGGTTCCGCCCCGGGGTGATGGAACGGCTCGGCCTGGCGCCGGATGTGTGCCTGGCCCGCAACCCGCGGCTGGTGTACGGGCGCATGACCGGCTGGGGTCAAGCGGGGCCACTTGCCGGTGCGGCCGGACACGACATCAACTACATCGCCCTGACCGGGGTGCTGCACGCGATTGGTAACCGTGACGCACCGCTGCCCCCGCTCAACCTGGTCGGCGACTTCGGTGGTGGGGCCTTGTACCTCGCCTTTGGTGTGGTCTGCGGGCTGCTCGAGGCTAAGGCCTCGGGCCAGGGCCAGGTAATCGATGCCGCCATGATTGACGGCGCCGCGCAACTGATGACCATGATTTACGGCCTGCTGCATAATCGTCAGTGGTCGGACGCGCGCGGGTCCAACCTCCTCGACGGCGGTGCACACTTTTATGGCACCTTTGAGTGCGCTGATGGCAAATGGGTTGCCGTGGGCGCCATCGAGCCGCAGTTCTATGAGTTGCTGCTGCAGCATGTGGGACTCTCCACGGCAGAGGCTGGCACCTCGCAGGACGAGGCCGACTGGCCCGGCATGAAAGAGCGCCTGGCTGAGATCTTCCGCAGCCGCACGCGGGAGCAATGGTGTGCCGCCATGGAAGGCACTGATGTCTGCTTCGCACCGGTGCTGAGCCTCGCCGAAGCCCCCCAGCATCCCCACAACGCGGCCCGACAGAACTTTGTCACTGCCTGGGGGGTCCTGCAGCCGGCACCGGCACCTCGCTTTGATCGCACCCCGGGTGCCATTGGCCGGCCACCGCCGCAACCGGGCGAGCACACTGACGAAGTGCTGCAGGACTGGGGAATTCAAGCCTGAGGTGAGGGCGCCGGTAAGTGCTGTCATGACAATTTCATGACCTCGGTGGAGACGCTGGTGGCCGTAATGCTGGTCTTTTTCCTGGCCGGCACGGTCAAGGGTGTGGTTGGGTTCGGCCTGCCGCTGGTATCGATCTCCCTGCTGACGCCACTTTACGGCCTGGTCGATGCCGTCGGGCTGATGCTGATTCCAGCGATCGTGACTAACTTCTGGCAGGCGGTCAGTGGCGACAGGCTTGCCGCATTGTGGCGGCGTCTGTGGACGCTTCTCGCTCCTGCAATGGTCTTTACCTGGCTTGCCGCCAACGTACTGGCACAGGTCGACACGCGCTGGTTTACGGTGTTACTCGGAATCGTGATCTTCACCTACAGCCTGGCCGGGCTGACATCCTGGCAGTTGCCCGAGCCGGGACGACGCGAAAAGTGGCTGTCACCGGTGATTGGCATAATTTCCGGTGTGCTCACTGGCCTAACCGGGGTCGCAGTTTTTCCGTTCGTGAGCTATCTGCATGCAATACGCCTTGATTGGCAGGCCCTATTTCAGGTCATGGGTGTCTGGTTTCTGGTCGCCAGTTCGATTATCGTGTTTGTGTTCGCCCGGCACGATCTATTGCCGTGGTCCGTTGTGAGCCTTGGTATCACAGGGGTCGTAACTGGGCTGGTTGGAATGGTGCTGGGCCAAATGATTCGCAAGCGCCTGTCGGAGCAGGTCTTTCGCCAGGTCTTTTTTGCGGGCTTAGCACTGGTCGGTATTTATGTCACTATCAGGGCTCTTTGGGCCTGAATGTGATATGTATCAGGCCGGTTTGATTGTACGGTATGCCATTGTGATACCTTGTGCAGGCCAGACCCTACGCGGAGGTTAACAAGATGAGAACACTTGAGCGGATTTTGCAGCTAAAAGGCCACGACGTGCTCTCGGTCGACCCCGACACCACCGTCTACGAAAGCCTTGCGTTACTTGCCGAGAACGAAGTTGGTGCGCTGGTGGTTCTGGATGAAGGCCGCCCGGTGGGCCTGTTGAGTGAACGGGACTATGCGCGCAAGGTGATCCTCAAAGGCCTGTCATCGCGCGATACTCTGGCGCGCGATATCATGGCCAGCCCGGTAATCTGTGTCGACACCTCTCTAACGGTCGACAAGGCGATGGGCATTATGACCGAGCGGAGAATTCGTCACCTACCGGTACTGGATGACACGGGGCAACTGACTGGCATTGTCTCGATCGGTGACCTGGTCAAGGACATCATCGCGGAGCAGCAATACACCATAGATCAACTACAGCACTACATCCACAGTTAGTTGCCGGAGTTTTGCCTTGGATCTATGTGAGAAACTGAAATAGGGATCCCGCGACGATTGCGCCGGCGAAGCCCAAAGCCACGTAGGAGGCAAAGACGGGCCAGCGGACCAGCGACCACACCGCAACCATTGCCGGAATAGAGCTGATGGCACCGGCAACCAGAAATGACATTGCGGCACCACTGCTCATGCCTTGTTCTATTAGCCCAGCGACAAGGGCCGGAGCAGCATAACTGTTGAGATAAGCGGGTGCCCCGACCAGTGCACCGATGACAATGGCGCCGAGACCGCCGCCGCCAACAACACTCCCGATCGTCTCGGCGGGTATATAGGTTATCAGCAGTGCTTCAAGCAGGTAGGCGAGAGTGAGCCACTTTAAAAGGAACAGGCTGTTCGCTATGGCCTCGGACCGAAAGATCTCGCGCCGTCCCGGCTCTGTCCAGAAGCGCCATTGGCTGGTTCCCGAAAAGGGTGCAGCGCTGCAGCTTGAGCAGCCACCCCCGTCACGGCTGCGCAGTATTGAAGCGAAACGTCCCTGGCGAGTCAGCAGCCAGATTACGCCGCCGCCGGCTAAACCCATAGCCACGGCGGCGACAGTCTTACCCAGTGCGTAATCCCAACCGAGCGCGTTGGCCGTGATGAGCAATGCGGGGGGGTCGATAAGGGGTGACGACAGCCAGAAGGCCATAACCGGCGCCAGTGGCACGCCCACGGCCAGCAGGCCGGCAATGAAGGGAATGACCTCGCACGAACAAAATGGGGCCAGCCCTCCAACCAGTGCTGCAAATACGATCATGCGTAATTCACGACCAGCAAAGGCTTTTGCCACCAGATTTTCGGCACCGGTGGCCTTTAAGAGTGCGATCAGAAAGACCGCGATGGCGATGATGGGGGCAGTGCCGAAAAGCGCCTGCGCGGCAAAGCTCATGATCTGCCCGAAGCGGTCCGGGTCTGCCACGGCCACCAGCAGTGGCAGAATCGCGATCAGGGTCCAGGCTGTAT
>PBTT01000016.1 GCA_002729195.1 Acidiferrobacteraceae bacterium | reverse complement strand
TCGCCAGCGGACAAATGGCTGATGAACTCAAGCTTTGGCAATGACCCCGGGGTCATCAACATGATGGGCCCGGCAACTGTTGTAATCCATCCACAGACCGCGTCAAGTATGAGTATTGGCAACGGTGAGCGGGTGCGTTTGTCTAACGAATCGGGAGAATTAGAACTCACGGCACATGTGTCGGATATGATCACACCGGGTGCCCTGCTCGCCTATAAGAGCCGCTGGTTGAAGACGGAAAAAAATCGGGCAAACGTAAACGTTCTGCATGTGCCGAGAAAAACCGACATGGGCGAAAGTACCTCGGTACATGCTACCGAGGTCACAATCTCGCGAATTGGCTGAGAACTAAACATGAATTGGCCTAAAAAGCCCAAGGCGTGCAATCGATTGCCCGAGGGTTAGAATTCTGTCGGGCCCCCTACTAGATAATTTATTCAAAATATTTTTTACACCATCCTGGAGAAATGAACCCGTGATACCCACCCTCAAAGCCTGGCACGACCTCGTCCGCAACAAAGACGCCAGCGCTCTCAATGACCTAATTGCTGAGGATGCGGTCTTTTATTCCCCGGTAATGCATACCCCGCAGGTCGGCAAGAAACTCGTCATCGGTTACCTGACAGCAGCGGCCCAGGTCTTTCTAAATGGTAGCTTTCATTACCTAAGAGAGCTCATTGGAACAAACGAAGCGATGTTGGAATTTAAGGTTGTAATCGACGATATCGAGGTCAATGGCATTGATCATATCCAATGGAATGACGACAATCAGATCGTGTCATTCAAAGTATGGCTGCGGCCACTTAAGGGCATACAGATCATTCAACAAACAATGGCTGCCCAAGCCGGATCATCGTCACCAGTGCTTGATTAATTCAGCCTTTGCTCTCGGTTGCATGGAACCGGTGCAGTCTAGTTTGCCGATACTTTAACGATAACCATTCATCCCTCCTCGAACTACCCAACCCTATTGCCAAGTTGAGCCCTTATTCCAACAATGACTGGTGAATGAAAGAAAACTCGTAGCCGCGCTCGGAGATATGAAAAATGCAAAATCCTCTTTTACGCAAACTGGAAATGATAGTAGTAAACTGCTTAAAGGATATATTCGGATCGTTGTAATGAAACTCAACGAGTAGCTGACCGATGCCGTGTTCTGTCGAGAGAATATCTGGCAAGGCATCCATTTCTCCACCTTCGATATCCATTTTAAGAACGTCAATTGTTTTGTGGCCAAGCATGGCAAGCAGTGTCCCCAATCGGTTTACCGTGCAACTCACCATCTTCGCGCCACGTTTGCCTCGCCTGTAGTAGCTGAAGTTAAACTTGTGCTCTCGCGTGGGGGTATAAAAATTTTGTTCACCATCAGTGTCTGATAGCCCGATGGGATGAAAATGAAATTCATCGGGCAAAGATTGCTGGTCAATCCACTCCACTGACCGCGGTGTCGGGTCGAAAGCATGCAATTCAACCCCGTGATTGCGAATCATGCCAAGATCCCATTCAATGTTGTTACCGACTCCGAAAGAATACACTACACTTCCCGGCAAGAGCACATCCGGGAATATTGTCCAGATTCCGGAGCGGGCCCCATAGGCGACTGAAATCAACTCAACGTCAACCACTATACCGTGGGTTCGAAGCTGGCGATGCCGGTATCTTTGTTTCAGTCTTTTAAAAACCATAGACGCCAAGGAGCAGACTCAATATTGAATAGGTAGGAATACTTTTCTGCAGCTCATATTGAGTCAGTGTGGCTCACAGACGAAGATCGGAATGTTCCGCGTGGTGCGCTTCCGGTATTTTGCATAGTCTGGCCAATAGTGGTCGCAGGTTGACCAGAGCAGGGTTTTCTCCGCAGCATCCGCAAGCCGTGCACAATACTTTTTCCGCGTACCCCGGTGCTCCACCTCGATATTCGGGTGCTTGACCAGATTATGGTACCAAAGCGGGTTCCTGGATGCGCCGCCTTGTGAGGCCACCAGCAGCACGCCCTCGCCGTACGGCAGGTACATGAGTGGAATCATCAGTGTGCGCCCGCTTCTCGCCCCGGTCATCGTGACGAAGCAGACCTCCTTGCTGCTGAAGGTGTTGAGGCTCCCGGTTATGCGGTGCAAGAGCACGTGAAGACGGGTAACGAGCACGATCCCCCACCGGGGAGGCGCCCTGCCAGTGTCCTTAGGGGCTGGTGATGCGGTAGTCATGGTGCTGCGAACGTGCTCGGCCGGCACCCTTGCCAGTGAGGGCAGACCGGATATCTATCCGCCATCCCTGCAACGTTTCAGCAGGAAGATATCACTGCAGAGGCGAGTAGGAAGTAGGGCTCAAAAAAAAGTGAAACTCCCTCGATACCATTGGTTTCCCCAGTTTCTTTACTGCCTCCCTTCTGCCCATTTTCCAGTCGGAATGGCTGAAAAAGACATCCCATTTTTCGGCTCGCTCGTTCATACATTCCCAGGCCAGCACATAGGTGAGAACGTTGCTGTAATCGCCCACCAATGGCTCCCAAGCGCCCACCACTCGCATTCCCACCTTTTCGAACACTGGCATGGCTACGTTTGCCATAAGTTCGTGAAGAGCCGGCATCATGCCAGGCATTGTTTCGTAGCGACGTACTTCATAAATCATGGGATACCCTCCCGCTTAATCAAGTTTAGTCATAACCTCATCGGCAAACATCTCCATCTGCTCTAACATCTCCTCCATAGTATCTGCGGCAACGTGCAAGACATTAAAATGATCGATTCCCTGTTCTTGCACTTTAGTTATCTTTTCCACTACCTCCTCTGCAGTGCCGATCCAGTTACTCGCTACCACAGTCTCTAGGTCCACCCGTCGGATCCTGAACTGACCCTGGCGGCTGGCACTATAGCGTTGGACGGCTGCCTCGTGGGTTGGGGCCAGGCTCAACTCACCTTCGGCGATTATGTCGATTTGCGATAGGTCGCGGCCGTGCTCTGCTAGTGCGGGCTGTAAAGCAGCCAGCCGCTCCTGGATTCGGGCCGCCGGCACCATGCAGCCCAGGCCCCATCGGGCTATCCTCTGAAGAGATTCGGGACTACTTCCCGGGACATATATAGGCAGGGGGTTTTGTACCGGCCTAGGGTGTAGATTCACACCGAAAAATTCTGCATATTGCCCCTGGAAATTGCTGTCCTTTTGCTGGTGACTAAGAAGCATACACAAAGCCTCGATGTATTCATTCATCATCTTTCCTCGATGAGCTTTTCGCCGGCGCGGCCGTATTGCCTCGAACTCATCGCGGAATGCACCTAGGCCAAGCCCCAGAAGCAGGCGCCCACCACTGAACTGATCCAGTGTGGCGGCTTGCTTGGCCAGGATAACGGGATCTCGATAGGGAACCAGGATAACGCCGGTTCCCAGCTTGATTCGCTCGGTAACAGCGGCCGCATGTGCCAGACAAATCAGCGGCTCATACCAATTTGGNGGNTGGGTATCTGGAATCCCGTAGCTCTTGGTGGGGGTTATAAAATCAGTTCCCCAGACGGCATCAAANCCCAAATGNTCCGCCCGCTGGATCATGCCGATTATCTCTTTCGGCCCGGCGAATGACGTCGGTACGAAAACTCCTTCTCGACAGGTGGGCACCTCCACATCAATTTTCATGGTTTCTTCCCGATAAAGTGAGCATAAGAAGAATAAACACCCTCCCTTGTAGGAACAACTGCCAGTAGTGGCCCTGCCAGCAGGGAGACACGGCTTGATGCTGGCCCTGCCTTTGCCGTGCCGGAGCCACCAAAATAAACGAGGGCCTAAGTCGCATCGGCCTTATCCATTTTTGTGGATAAGTCCACCAACGCTGGCAAATCGCTGGTCAAGATTATGTCGCCATATCGTGACTCGAGAGACCAATGGCTGCACTTTGCACGCTTGATGCCTGCAGGGATGTTGTCAAATGCTTGCATCATATAACTCGACTCTCATATTATTTCGACCAACCCGCAGGCCTCGGGGAGGCAGGAAACAATCTTTCGTCTGATTGTTCATAAACTAAAATGCAGTCAGAAAGTGTCCCCACCCTGCCTACCCAAACAGCGTGGTACGAACTCATTTGCTGAGGAAAGTGCGATGATATTTAGTAACATGGAAATGCAGAACCGAATTGAGCGCTTACAGGCGATTATGGCTGCGCAGGATATCGACGTAGTCATCGTTTCATCCTATCACGGCAATCTTTACTACGCCGGATTCTGGATGCTACCTATGGGTCGTTTCAACTTCACTCTTGTACCCGCTCAGGGGTCGGTCACGATCGTTGCGCCCATCATGGAGTGTGACCGAGTTCCCACCTACAGCTGGATAACAGACGCGCATTTCTACAGTGACGCAGGCACTTCGCTGGCGGGGTTGGTGCAAACCACCAAAAAATTGCTGATGGAACGCGGCTATGTGCTCGACAGGATTGGCGTTGAGAAGGATGTGATGCCAGTTGGTGTGCTCGAAACACTCCAGGCCAGCCTCCCTGGATCTGATTTCACAGATGTTTCAACAACCCTGATGGAGCAACGGCTGGTTAAATCAACAGAGGAAGTGGATCTGTTGCGCACCAATGGCCAGATCTCTGATGTCGGGACTGAAGCGCTCATGGCCGCCGTGGCAGAGGGAAGAACGGAACTGGAGATTTCCAACGAATCCTTGCTGGCGACCGACCGGGCGCTAACAGAACGATTTCCGGATCTTGAAAGCTTCGGCACCATAATTACCTGCGCATCCGGACCAAGAAGTGTCATCCCACACGCGGTATCTACTGGCAAGAGGCTTGAACGTGGGGAGNTCGTGAACTTCAACATACTGTCACAGGTAAATGGCTATTACATCTCACAGGAGCGCACCCTGTCCATTGGGCCGCTACGCGAAGACGCCAGGAAACCTTTCGAGACTATCATCGAAGCACACGCGCGCGGCATAGCGGCGGTGAAACCCGGCGTCAAGTGTGGTGACGTTGCCCGGGTCTGTATCGATGTTCTTGAACGGGCCGGGTATGATCAGTATCAGCTGCACGGCCCTGGACATTCATGCGGCATTATGGGTGCATTCTGGGGTCGAGAGGAGAAAGGGGAAATCAGATCCTATAATGACAACGTGCTTGAACCAGGTATGGTGGTGACTATTGAGCCAGCAGTGTACCTTCCTGGGGTGGGAGGCTTCAGGCACTGTGATGTACTTGCTGTCACTGCAGACGGTCACGAACTATTGACCCATTACGACAGGGGTCTGCTGGAGGTCCACTGAGCCTCCCGGGCACTTGGTAGTTGCAGTTGAATCTTATTTAGCGAGCAAAGGAGAGAAAGATGTTCGTTCGCAGATTATCCGAGGTGGTCGGAACCGAACGCGACGTTGATTGGGGCAGCGGGCAAAGCCGACGGCTGCTGATCGAAAAGGATAATATGGGATTTGCCTTTTTGGATACGATTGTCAATGCCGATACCGATGTCTTGCTGCAATACCGGAACCACTTGGAGTCCGTTTATTGCATTGAGGGTGAAGGGGAAATCATTGACCAGNTTAAAGACGAGAGCCACACAATCGAGCCCGGTACACTTTACGTACTGGACAATCATGACCTGCATCGTTTGCGCACATTTACAAAACTGCGACTTATTTGCGTCTTTTGCCCGCCGATCGGGGGTACCGAGCGTCACGATATGACAAGTGACAGTGGCTCAGCTTATTAGTTTCGCGGGAAAACCAAAAACATCGGGCAGACATTAAAAGGGGAACATAGATACCCTCAGTTGCAAGTACTCAAGACAAAATCAGGTACCCAGAGAACCGGATAGTTAGCGACTGCAAACCGCCAGCACCTGCTTCAAGTCAGTCAGGCCCTGTAAGCATTTCGCTGCCCCATCCTGCAGCAAAGTGCGCATTCCGGACTTCTCCGCGAGTGAGCGCAACTCAGCGGTGGTGGCCTTCTTCTGAATCGCTTCTCGAATCTCATCGTTGTTGATCAGTAACTCATGTAAGGCCAGCCGTCCACGGTATCCTGTGTCATCGCATTCAGCACAGCCCCCGGCATGGTGTAGCTTCAGCGGACCCGGGCCACCCAACCGCGACAACACGCCATCGCCCAGGTAACCGCTGAGCTCCTCTTTTTCAATCTCACTCGCTTCATACTCTTCTTTACATTGATCACACAGTCGCCTGCAAAGGCGCTGAGCCAAAACCGCAAGCAGTGCGTCAGAAAACGAAAACGGCTCCAAACCCATGTCGACAAGGCGGGTAATGGTTTCCGGCGCGTTATTAGTATGCAGTGTCGAGAAGACCAGATGACCAGTCAACGATGCCTCGATCGCCATGTGGGCAGTTTCCTCGTCACGCATCTCACCGACCATGATCACGTCTGGATCGGCCCGCAGAAAGGAGCGCATAGCTGAGGCGAAAGTCAGGCCGATCTTCGGAATAACGTGCATCTGGCGGAGACCCGCCTGAGTAATCTCCACTGGATCCTCAATGGTCCAGACCTTTTTTTCCTGCGCATTTACCTTTCCGAGCATCGCGTGCAACGTGGTCGTCTTACCAGAACCGGTTGGCCCAACTGCTAACACCATGCCGTAGGGACTTTCGACCAGATTCTGGATCGCCCGAAGATAATCAGGGCTGAGATTCATGTCTCCAAGCGGCTGCGCTCCTGAGCCGGCGAGTATGCGCAGCACCACATCTTCGTTCTCACCGGCGGTTGGCAGGGTCACAACCCGCAGCTCGATCTCGCTCTCGCCCAGTTTAAAACGGATTTTGCCATCCTGCGGCATCCGCCGTTCCGCAATATTCAGTCGCGCCATGATCTTGAGTCGCGCCACCAGTTGCTCGCGGTACTCGGCAGGAACCCGTCGATATTCGCGGCACTCACCGTCTACACGAAAACGAACCAGCAATTCCTGCCGATCCCCGTTAGGCTCAATATGTATGTCGGAGGCGCGATCTCGAATTGCATCGAGGATGATCTTGTTCGCAAGGCGTACCGCAGCTGCATCCTCGCCTGCAGCCGCCTCACGGTCGACCTCCCGGCCCAGGGAGCGCAAAAAGTCCTCAAAATCTTCCTTGCTCTCCGCCACCGAGACAGAGCGGTCAACAAAACGTTTGATCTGGGTTGGAGTTGATACAACCTCAACTAACCGCTTGCGACAGGAGAGACGAACACTATCGATAGCCTCCATGGCCAGAGGGTCACCGAAGGCCACCGTTACTGACTCGGTGTCACAAGCAATGGGGAGTATGTTCTGCTCGCGCATCAGCCGTGCTGGCAGCTCTTTGAGTGCGGTTTCAGAGATCTTGATCTGATTCAGATCTACGAAAGGAAGGTCAAGCCTTTTCGCCAGCGTCTTGACAATAGTGACCTCGTCTACCAGTCGCATATCTACCAGCACTTCGCCAAGGCGCTTACCCTTGCTTTGCTTCTGCGCCGCCAAGGCTGATTCAACCTGGGCCTCGCTGATAATGCCCTCTTTGACCAGCACCTCGCCAAGACGCAAGCGGCGACGCACATCGACGGTGCTTGGATTTGAGATATCGTTATTTGAACTGCTCGGAATACTCTGTGGGTTCATGAGTCGTCTCCTTATGATCAGCGTATGCGGCGTACCGGGAAAGCACCGGCCGTTTTGTGTTCAAGAAGTGATGCCGCTAGCACAATTATAGTCACAGCTTTTCATACCCAAAAGAGTCCATCACTTCGGCCATATGAGCCCCAAACAAGGCCTGCCATTCACGCCTTGGCTTTTCTTCCAGCTCGCGGTTGTAAATGCCGCACTCCACCGTATCCAGAGCAGGCAATCCGTGCTCCTTCGCGTTCAACAGGCAGATCTGGCCGCCTTGAAATAACTTTTCTTCAACAAATGATTCCAAAGGTAAAGCCGTCACCCCGATATTTGATGCCAGGGCGTTGATAATGCCCCACAGCGCCGGGGACTGATAAACGATCTGCCATTGACGATCCACCAGTTTGAGNGCATCGATCATCCGCTTGCGAAACGGTGATCCTTCCGGATGANCCAACAGGGGTACCGACCCATCTTTATCCAATGACACATNGGAGCCGGCAATCCATACGGGGCTGTCANACCAGATCTGTACAGGATCGATATCNANCNGACCGGNAGTAACTGCCAGCACGACATCCAGTTCACCCAACGCCAAAGCCTCTATCAGCCGGTCACTNACATCGCACTGAATCTCCAGCTGCATATCCGGGTGNTCTTTCTGGAACTGCAATGCAGCGCGCTGCAACTGGTTAATTGCGGCAAACGTTGGTAAGCCAACGCGTAATATAGGCCTTTGCCTGCTGGACTGGTCGTGCCCCCTCTCCAGGGGATCGTGATTGGACAGGTAGACACCAAACTCATCCTCTGGCAACGGCCTGCTGTAGAAATACCCCTGAGCCAACTGACAGCCAATGCCGCTCAGTACGTCGGCCTGTTCCGATGTCTCTACTCCTTCGGCCACGATAGTCAGTCCCAATGAGCGGGCAAGTTGGGTAACCGCACGAACGATGGCCCAGTTGTGCTTCTCGGTACCACGCACGAAAGCCTGGTCGATCTTCAACGTATCAAATGGCAGTTTCGTCAGGTAGGCCAGACTCGAGTACCCGGTACCGAAATCATCAATCGCGAGCTTGATGCCAAGTTCTTTGAGCTGTCCAAGAGTATTCCGCGTCACGTCCAGATCATCGGCAACGATCGATTCGGTGACCTCAAGTTCAAGATATTCCGCCTTCAGCCCTGTTGCCTCCAGCACTGACCGTACCTCTTCGACAAAACCTTCGTGGCGAAACTGAACCACTGAGACATTGACTGACATTACCATCGGTGGATGCCCGGCCTTCTGCCATCGTTTGGCCTGCACGCAGGCTTCATACAGTACCCAACTACCAATCGGTACAATCAGTCCGGTCTCTTCGGCAACGGGAATAAAATCCAGCGGTGAGATAATGCCCTGCTGCGGATGATTCCACCTGATAAGCGCCTCGCAACCATGCAGGTGACCTCTCTGTAACTCGATCTGGGGCTGGTAATTGAGAACGAACTGCTCTTCTTTAATTGCCGTGCGCAGATCATTTTCCAGGCTGATGCGGTCGCTCGAAAATTGGCGCCTCGTCGACTTCCAATCAAAAAACGCATCGCGCATCGCATCAATCAGCCGCTGTGCAAAACCCCGGTAGGGTGCTGCGCCTTTTTGATCCATGGCGTGTCGACCCCGGTTAGCCCCGTTGGGCATGCGATCGGAAGCCGCGTTTCCTCGATTGCTCCTTTCCAGCGACCACTATATCACTTTTGGTGAAATTTCTTTTCGCTATAGCAAGGTGCACCCTGGTGTCGGATTGGTCATGCTGGCACGGCCACCGCGTAGTGATCAAGGTTGCGTTCAAACTCGTGCAGGCGCTTCCAAATCGAGCGCAGTTCGGTGATGGTGGTCCAGTTGTGTAAAAAGAGCGAGAAGCCGCCGTGTACCCGGGAAAATGCGTTGGACACCTGCACCATGACACCCAGGGTAAGCGCTCCGGTAAAAAGGCCCGGACCCATGGCCAAATACGGCACGATAATCATGAACTGGTCGTAGGTAGTCGACCAGGCATCGAAATAGCCGTAGTGCAGATACAGCCGGTGGTAATTGCGCCGAATGCCGGCAAAAAAATCCCGCAACGTCTGCGGATCGGCATGGTTAGCTTTGTCATCCTCGCCCAGCACCAGATCCTTCCTGAAAGCCGCCTCTACCCTCTGGTTGTTGTACTCAAGGCCCGGCAACTTCCAGCCAACAAACCAGGAGATAACCAACCCACCCAGGGAGATCACCAGTGCACCCCATACGAGTGACCCTTCGATATCGCGCAGTACCGGCACGTCGACCTTGTCCGACAGACTATAGAGCACCGGTATAAAGGCGATCAGGGTCATCAGCGCACGTACGATCTGCAGGCCCAGCGACTCGACGATGCGGGCGAAGCGGTTGCAGTCTTCCTGGATACGCTGAGAAGCGCCTTCAATCTCGTGCTCGACCGAGCGCCAGCGGGGGATGTAATCAAAGGTTATCGCCTCGCGCCAACGCAGGCCATAGATGCGGGTGAACCAGCCAGTGAAAATGGCAAGGAGTACGTAAGGAAAGGCGATCACGGCAAACGATGGGCTACCTTCAAAACCGGCAGTAACATAGTCCAGCGAAATCAGTTGCTCAAAAAATAGGCTAATGCCCTCGGTCGAGTTGTCCTGGTAACTGGCGGCATTTTGCAGCAGGTCGTAGAAGCGGCCGTACCACTTGTTGATGGCGACTGTCATCTGCACTTGCAACCACAACGAGGAAAACAGCAGTGCCCCGCCACCATAAGCCCACGGCGCCCATCTGCTTGAGTAGAAGAAAGCCTTGATCATTGCATCGTCTCCGTCTATCCATGAACGATCCCACCAGCGACAGTGTGACCGCTAACAAAAGAATTATTTCCTGATCATAATAAGTTCAAGTCCCGGGACAAGCCGCCATTGCCGATTCAAACGCCTACCGATCGCTCCCGGGCACGGCGGCGACTCTCGCTGAAGATCATGATCATGCCGCCGGCGGCAATCAATCCTATGCCGGCAAGCGCAAGGGTGTTGGGGAAATCCCCGAACACCAGGTATCCCCACAGCAGCACCAGTGGCAAGTTGCTGTACTCGAACGGGGCAAGGAAAGAGGCTTGCGCGCTGCGGTACGCCGCTGATAACGACAGGGCGATGACCGCAGAGACAAGCCCTATCATGGCGATCAAGCCCAAGTCATCGACCGCCGGCCAGCGCCAGGCCCGCAACAGGAATTCGAGATTCGGATTGCCGGTACCCGCGAAGCGCCCGTCACCAACAAGGATGCCCATCAACAGGCTCGCCACGAAAAACGAACCCTGGGCAAATACCGCAAGTAAGGCGGCACTTTCGGTCCGGCCCAGTGAGCGCGTTAGCGTGGTAAATCCCGCATAACCAAAGGCGGCAGCCAGCGGCCACAAGTAAGCAAATTCCAGGTTAGCCCCGAATGGCTGGACCACCAACACCACACCCGCGAGTCCGACCAGCACCGCTACCCAGCGCCCCACCCCAAAGCGCTCGCCCAGCAGCCAGAACGACAGCAGCGTGATGATGACCGGCGCCGAAAAAACCACAGCCGAGCTTTCGGCCATTGGCAGCGAGGCCAACCCGGTAAAGTACGTCACGTTAGCGATGACCAGCATCAAACCACGCAGGATATGCATGCCCAGCCGGCTGGTGCGCAGAGCGGTGATGCCACGGCGCAACAGCACTGGCATCAGGATGATCAGGCTGATCGCGGCGCGGATGAAAACCAGTTGGTGTAGCGCGTAGTCCCCGCTCAGCATCTTGATCATGGTGTCGCCGATCGAGATGCCGAGCATACCCAGCAGCAGGTAGCTGATCGCCCTGAGATGCATGTTTCTCCTTGGCCCCGTCAGGACGGGGCAACCTCAAAACAACTGATGGTATCCGCGAGCGTGGTGGCAGCGCCAGGCGCCGGGTATAACCCTCAGCCGACGGTCAAGACACCCGCACCCTGGAAACGCCCGTGACGCAGGTCATCGAGCGCTTGGTTGGCCTGGGCCAGCGGATACTCGGTGACGTGGGTCCGCATTGGCACCCGGCCGGCGAGGTCGAGAAACTCGATACCGTCACGGCG
>PBTT01000015.1 GCA_002729195.1 Acidiferrobacteraceae bacterium | reverse complement strand
GTCCGGCGCACCAGGTCCGTCATGCCCAAGCCATGACTGCGCAAGGCGTGGCGCGGATCGCGGTCGATGCTGGCGATACCGGCAGCGAGCACCGCCGGCCAGAAACGGTTGCCAGGCCGAGCGTAAGCCACTCCGTGATCGGCCGAATAGGGGCTGGGATTCAGCCCAACGATGAGCAGACGCATGCCCGGCCCTACCGTATCCGGCAGGCTGCGAATGCGCACAGCCCGAGCACACACAGCCGAGCCTTGGGTCCGGGGAGCCCCGTCGATACTGAAACCAGCTCCGACCAACAGATCAACACCCCGCACGGGGCCCCAACCCTCTTCCAGCAATGGTTCGAGTCGACAACTGATGCACTCGCCGGTGATGAGGGACCCGTGCAGGTCGGCCAATTCAAGAGGCAAACTGCTAGCTGGCCGGCCACTGCCAAGATTAAGGATCAGGCGAGATTGGCTCACGCCAAAGTATTCTACAGTTGCTTATGTAAACGGCTATCGATAACTCGCCCGTCGGCCACAACTGCTACTGACCATCCCTGACGCGGCATCGATTAAGCAGTAATCCGGAGAAAAATTCCTAACTATTACCAGGCTAGGGCTTCCCCCACCCGGCCGTCTCCGTTAGAGTACGCCCGCCAACCGAAAGCGCCTATCAGGAAACAGGCCAGTCATACATAGTGGGCAACGAACGCGTCCGCAAGGATTACCTCAGCGAGGACGAGGACCTCTCACAGCTGCAGTATTTTGGGGAGCGGGTCGTCACTACCGTCCGCTTCTCCACCGACCCGCGGGACATCGGCTGGGTGCGGGAAAACGTGCCGTGCCAGGCAGCCTGCCCTGCCGATACCAACATTCCCGGCTATATCCGCACTATCGTCGAAGGCCGCTACGGCCGCTCCTACGAACTCAACCGCATCGCCAATATCCTGCCTGGCGTACTCGGGCGCATCTGCTCCCGCCCCTGCGAGCCAGTCTGCCGCCACGGCTGGCCCGGGAACGGCGAACCGGTCAGTATCTGCCACCTCAAGCGTTCTGCCGCCAGCCTGAAAGCCGAAAGCCACCGGATCAGCGAGGATCTCTATACCCCGACCGGCCGCAGGATTGCGATCGTCGGCGGCGGCCCGGCCGGCATCGCGGCAGCCCACGACCTGTCGATACTAGGCCACAACGTCACCATCTATGAACGCGAGGCCCGCGCCGGCGGCATGCTGCGCTACGGTATTCCCGAATTCCGCTTGCCGCGCGAGGTCCTGGACATCGAGGTTCAAAACGCGACCCGGATGGGGGTAACGCTACAGACCGGTGTCACTGTAGGCTGTAATGAGGGCGATATTCCACTATCGAAACTGCTTGACCGATTCGACGCAGTGCTGCTCGCGACCGGTTGCATGGCAGCCATGCCACTGCCGCTGCGTGACCAACTCGACGGCCGAGACCTCGTACAGGAGCTGCCCAACGCAGAGTATGGTCTGAACTTCTTGCTCGACCTGCACCGGGGTGAAAAGAAAACGGTCGGTCGGCGGGTGGCGGTAGTCGGTGCCGGCTTCACGTCACTCGATTGTGCCCGGGTCGCGCGGCGGCTCGGCGCCGAACGGGTCACTATTCACATACGTACCAGTGAAAACTACATTCCGGTCATGGATGAGGAAATTCTGGAAGCCAAGCGCGAGGGGATTCCGATCCGGGGACTACGCACCCCGGTTGCACTACAGGTTGATGACAACGGCCTGGGCACTGGTATCTGTTTTGTACAGAACCGGCTCGGCGGCTGGCGCGCCGGTGGCCGGCGCGAGGCCATCCCAATACCAGACTCGGAGTTCGTTGAACCCTTCGACACACTGCTGGTCGCCATCGGCCAGAGGTCTATTAACGATTACCTCGATCTGCCAGTCGAACTCGATCGCTGGGGCAGTGTTCGCGTCGGCGAAGACGGCATGACTTCAGTCCAAGGCCTGTTCGCCACCGGTGATTTTGTCAACGGTTCATCCACCGTAATTGAAGCCATAGGCCATGGCCGGGCAACTGCCGGCAAGTTGGACAGCTGGCTGATGCAGCGGGTGCGCCAACGAAAAGTGGTTCGCATCGAGCCCGTAGACAAACCCGTGCGCGAGCGGCAGTTCGACTTTATCGAACGACAAAGTGTGCCGACGGCTACCGTTGTTGATCGCTTCAAGGGACTCACCACGGAGGTCGAACAAGGGCTTGACACCGACCACAGCTTGGAAGAAGCCAAGCGCTGTTACCTCTGTTATCTCAAGTACGAGATCGACGTCGACAACTGTATCTACTGTCGTGCCTGCATCGAGGTAGCACCACGGGACTGCATCAAGTTGGTCGAAGGTGTAGAAATCAATGATGACGGTACCTACGGAGAGTTGCAGGAGACCAACGTCTGGCGCGACACGGCGGCAATCTGGATCGACAACGATGAATGCATCCGCTGCGGGGCCTGCTACAAAGTCTGCCCGACCCGCTGCATATCGATCAGCAAAAACGAGATCATCACCCAAAGCGTCTGATCCATGCCCTCATCCACACATCACGTTGTACTGGGAAACGGTATCGCCGGAAACCATGCGGCCGATGTGATCCGTAAACGTGACCCGAATTCCCGGATCACCATCATCTCGGCAGGAGCCCTGCTTTTCTACAACCGCTACGACTTGCCGGACGTGTTTAGGGGCCGGCATCAGTGGGTCGATTACCTGGTTCACCCACCCGAGTACTATGAATCACAAAACATTACGCTCCGCCGAAAGACCCGGGTCGTTGAGCTCGATCCGCAAACCCAGACCTTGTCGCTCGCCCACCGCGAGACGCTGCACTACGATAAGTTGCTGATAGCAACCGGTGGACACGCCTACATCCCGGCGCGACTGCTCGACGATGTTGGCCTGATGCACAGTTTTCATAACTTCCGTGTTGCGATGCAGGTGCAAAATGCAGTTCGCAAAAACGGCACCGTGATCATGCTCGGCGGTGACGTAATGGGCCTTGACCTCGCCCGCACCATCATTGCCACCGGGCACCGCGTAATCGTGGCGCTCGACAACCGCACCTTTTGGCCGCACGAAATCGCGCAAAGTGAACGCGCACGTTACCTGCAAGCACTGGAGAGCATGGGACTAGACATTTGGGACCACGGCAAAGTGGACCACATCGAGGCTGGCAACAGCAAAGGCCCGGCGAGGCAAGTATTCTTTGAGGATGGCAGCGAGATCCGCGGCGACGTCGTCATGCCTTTTTTTGGCCTCGTTCCTACCGTTGACTTCCTGGCCACTTCGGGTATCGACATGGAGCGGGGGATTCTGGTCAGCCCACAACTGCAGACCGCCCGAGACAACATCTGGGCGGCCGGTGATGTCTGCCAAATCTGGTCGGCCACAAGCAACGCCTACCGCTTTTACTACGGCTACCGTAACGTGAAGATGATGGGTGAAGTGGCCGCCTACAACATGACCGGTGAGCAGTCGGCGTTCGAATCGACCGTCGATGAAGCCTTGGAAGTTACCAGCAAAGGCCTGTTGCACTCACCCTTCTGGGAATACGATTAACGTGGCTAAACAAACCGACATTCAGATCTCGATCTGCGGCTCTGCTGGTGATGGGACCATTGCCGTGGGTGATATTTTCAAACGGGCCATGGCCAGGGCCGGCTACCGGGTGATCGCCTTCGACCATTATCCGGCCGAGATACGTGGCTTTGGCAAGTGTATATCGCGCACCCGGATATCCACTAACCAGGTGTACTCGATGAAGTCTTATTCCGACGTGCTGGTATCGCTCAACGACCTACACGCCATACCCCACGTAGGCGAAGTGCGCGACTACGGCGCGATTATCTACGACTCCGCGCCGATGAGTGCAGTTGCAGAGGGTGCGCATATCTCTGGCCACCTGATGCCAGGCCATCTTCCCTATGCCCTGCCTATACGGGAACTGTCGGAACTCGCCACTGGTGCCAACCGCTCACGCAACATCGTCGCACTCGGTTTCATCGCCGGCCTCTACCAACTGCCGCAGCAGGCCTTCCACCAGGCCATTGCCGCCAAGTTCGAGACCAAGGCACCAGCAGTGGCGGATACTGCACTGGCTGCATTCGACTCCGGTTTCAAATCTGGATCGTCCACCTACAAATTCGACGACGTGCAAATCGACCACTCCCGCGCCCGCAAAAACGGCGGTGAGGTACGCATGATGACTGGCAACGGTGCCATCGCGCACGGCTGCCTAGAAGCTGGCATTGAAACCTTCTTCGGTTATCCGATCACTCCGGCCACCGGCATCATGGAACGCCTGGCGGTGGAAATGCCCCGTCGCGGCGGGCGATTGGTCCAAACCGAGGATGAAATCGCGGCGATTTCTGCGACTATCGGCGCCGGCTATGCGGGTGCCCGGGCGGCCACCGCCACTTCGGGCCCTGGCCTTGCCCTGATGGCAGAAATGCTGGGCCTCGGAGTAATGGCGGAAGTACCGGCAGTCGTCTTCGTCTCCCAGCGCGGCGGACCCAGCACCGGCATGCCGACCAAGACTGAGCAGTCGGATCTCAATCTTGCCGTGTGGGGTGGACACGGCGATGCCAGGCGCATCGTCCTTGCGCCAACCAATGTCGAAGGCTGCCGGCGCTGTGCTGCGCGGGCTTTCGAGATGGCTGAGAAATTCCAAGTACCGGTAATCGTCCTGATCGACCTGTACCTGTCGAACCGCTACGAGACTGTGTTCCTGCAAGGTGAAGATAACTTTCTACCCAAGAACTGGCAACGGGTGGACAGCGGTGCACCCGGAGACAACTATCGCCGCTACGAGCTCACCGCCGATGGCCTAAGCCCACGCTGCGTTCCGGGTGAAGCGGGCGGCATCTATACCGCCACTGGGCTTGAACATGACGAGTACGGCCACCCCAACGACAGCCCGGACGTGCACAGTTTAATGAGCGAAAAACGTCACGAGAAGTTGCGTGATGCCATGAAATATCCGGGCATAAACTTTACCAAGCGTTTTGGGGACAAGGGTAAGATCGACGTCGGCTTGCTGGCCTGGGGATCGACTTTTGGTGAGGCGCTGGAGGCGGTACTGCTGGCGCGAGAGGAAGGCATCCGTTGTGCCGCCATGAAAGTGGTAATGATGTCTCCCTTACCCGCCCGGCCAATACTGCGCTTTTGCAACGACTGCCAGCAGGTACTGGTGCCCGAACTGAACTACACCGGGCAATTCGCCAATCTCGTCTCTGGCGAGTTAGGGCGGCCAGTGACCCGTGTCAGCCACGCCACTGGCGCACCGATGGATATTAACTATTTGCTCACCGCTATCCGCAACGCTGCTAAGCAGAAGTTGCGCAACAAGACCACAACTTCAAACCCGACCAAGGCATAACTCCATGATTCCTGAACAACCCGTTTACCTGGAAGATAAGGTCGACGAGATTCGGCAGAGTGGACGACTGGCGTACCGCTCCACAGCACTGCCTACATGGTGCCCTGGGTGCGGCTACTACAGTATGACGGAAGGCCTGGTCAATGCATTGACCGAGTTGCGGATCAAAGGCGAGGACACCGTGATCGTATCAGGCATCGGCTGCGCATCCCGCTTTCCTTTCTTCATGGACACCTACGGTTTTCACACCCTGCACGGCCGCGCGCTTCCGGTCGCAACTGGTGTTAAGGTGGCCAATGACAAACTAACGGTTGTTGCCGTCGGCGGTGACGGCGACGGGTTTGCCATTGGCTGTGGCCACATCCCACATGCCGCTCGCCGTAACGTCAATATCACCTACCTCCTTTTTGACAACGGTATCTATGGCCTGACCAAGGGTCAGGTGTCACCAACCTCAGCCACAGGCTTCATAACCCCGACTTCGCCGTTTCAGAACCGTGATGCGCCGCTGAATCCACTGCTCATGCTGTTATCTTATGGTGCGAGTTGGGTCGGGCAGGCCTATGCCGGCTGGCCGCATCACCTCACCCAATTAATCCGCCAGGCACTCGAACACCCGGGCTTTTCCTACCTGCATGTGCTGTCACCCTGTGTGACCTTCGACAAGACCGACCGCACCTACCAGAATCTCGACTTGGCCGTACGCGAGTTGGATGCCGACCACGACAGTTCCGACATGGCTGCCGCCATGCGCGCCGCCGCCGACACCAACACCCCGACGCTTGGCTTGTACTACGCCGAAAAGCGGGAGACCTTGGGGCAGGCGCTGGACCTGATTGCGGCTCGGGCGGCCGGAGCACAACGGATCAAGCGGGCCACCACCCGGCACCGCCAGCGCAAAACACCAGCCTGACTCCAGCGCTGAGCTGAAGTGCTACCGATTTCAGCTCGGCCACCCCAGCCGACAAGACAGCCGCATTTGGCTGGCGTTTTTTTTGGGCTATACTCGCGCCTTGATCTATGGCGGCGTAGCCAGGCGGCAACGTCGCTTTTTTTCCAACCGCAGCCGGGCACGGAGGAATCCCCGCATGGCAAGCAACATGACCGATCAGCAATTCACCAAGGGTTTCAGTATTTTCCTCGGACTGGGCATCGTTTTGACCCTGTTTCTGATCCTGCTTGGCAATATCAATGCCGGCACCATCACTGAGCGGATCCGCGCCGAACGCAACGAGATGGCTGCCAGTGGCTCGACCATGCAACATCTGCAGCCGGCCGGCCAGCTCAACCTGGCTGAACCGGATTCGACCGCGGAATCCACCCAAGTGGCCACCGCCGCATCAGTTACGGTCGACGGCGCGCAGGTATACCAGCTGGCCTGCATGGCCTGCCACACTGCCGGTGTTGCCGGCGCGCCGAAACTCGGTGACACTGAGGCGTGGTCAGCCCGGGTCACACAAGGCGCCGAAGCGCTTTACACGCATGCAATTAGCGGCTTCCAGGGCAGCGCCGGGATGATGCCGCCAAAGGGCGGCAACCTGGCACTTAGCGACGGTGAGGTCAAAGCGGCGGTCGATTACATGGTGGCACAGTCACAGTAAAGCGCGTCGACTGCTGTTGCAAAAGGCCGGCGATTGCCGGCCTTTTTTGCGCCTGGCCGCGAACAACTAGCCCGGCCAGCTCACTAGCTGAAAGCGTTGAAGGCGATGATGGTCAGGGTCTCGCGAATGCCCTCCAGTTGCTGCACCTTCCGGTTAACAAAATGGCCGGCGTCCTCGCCCACAGACAGATAGCACTTGGCCAGCAGATCGTAAGGCCCCGAGATCGAATAAACCTCGGATACACCGTCTATCTCTACCAGCGCCTCGGCGACTCGGTATGACTCACCCAGCCTACACTTCACCTGNACAAAAATTGTCTGCATAGACCGATCTCCTTCTTTTAGTCACTTATGAACTGGCGGGTAAACGCCGCCAGTTCCTCTAATTTTGTCAGTGCGGCACCGGAAGCGAGCACCGTGCGGGCCCGGTCTACACCATCGGCCAGCGTGCTGGTCAAATCACCTGCATAAATCGTGGCGCCCGCGTTGAGCGCCACCATATCGGCCGCCGGCCCCTCTTGGCCCGACAAGGCGCCGGTTATCTGGTTCAAGCTGCCTTGTGCATCGGTGACGCGCAGTGGATCGAGGCTCTGCCGGGCGATACCGTACGCCTCCGGCTTAATCACGTAATCGCTGATCCCGCCCTCTTGCAGTTCTGAAACCTTAGTCTCTGCGGCGATGCTTATCTCGTCCAGCCCGTCGTCGGAACACACCACCAGTGCATGCACGCTGCCGAGGTTAGCAAAAACCTCAGCTAGTGGGCGTACCCAGCGCTGGTCATACACACCGACCAGTTGCCAGCGAGCGCCAGCGGGGTTAGTCAGTGGACCCAACAGGTTGAACAGAGTACGTACCCCAATCTCGCGACGCGGACCAACTGCATGCCGGGTAGCGCCGTGATGGGTGGGCGCAAACATGAAGCCCACGCCAACAGCATCTATGGTTCGGCCCACCTGCTTCGGATCGAGAGCAATGTTGACACCGGCCGCTTCCAGGACATCGGCGCTGCCCGACTTGCCGGTCGCGGCCCGGTTGCCATGCTTGGCCATGGTCGCGCCGGCGGCGCAGGCAACCAGCGCCGCTGCGGTCGAGACGTTGAAAAGGCCTGCTGCGTCACCACCGGTACCAACGCTGTCGACCACCCGCTCGGCCTTGACCGAAACCGTGGCTGCAAATTCGCGCATAACGGTGGCCGCCCCGGTCAGTTCTTCCACCGTTTCACCCTTGATGTGCAGAGCCGTCAAGGCAGCACCGATCTGGGCCGGGGTGGCGTCGCCCCGCATGACGGTGCGCATCACCTCGCGCATCTCGTCAGCACCGAGATTCTGTCCCAGGCATAGTGTGCGTATCGCTTGCTGGATATTCATGGCCGCTCGTTTCCGTTGTCCGCCGACTACGGGTTGATCAGGGTATCAAAACGCTGGCGCCGGTAGTGCGCCTGCTTTCCAGATCCGTATGGGCAACAGCCGCATCTGCCAATGCATATTCCTGATTGATGTCTGCCCCTACCACGCCTGTCGCCATCACCTTAAACAGCTCTCCAGCACAATGGTCCAGACTCTGGCGATCAGCGGTGTAGTGAAAAAGCGTCGGCCGGGTAAGATACAACGAGCCCTTAGCCGACAGTTGTGAGGGGTCAAACGCACTGACCTTGCCCGAAGACTGGCCAAAAAGCGCCAACGTGCCGCGCATCTTGAGGCAGTCGAGACTGCCCTCGAAGGTCGCCTGTCCAACCGAATCGTAAACTACGTCAACGCCACAGCCATCAGTCAGCTCAGTCACCCGTTCAACGAAGTTCTCTCGCGTGTAGACGATAGGGTGATCGCAACCGTGTGTGCGGGCAAGCTCGGCCTTCTCTTCAGAGCCCACCGTACCGATGACGGTAACTCCAAGATGGCGAGCCCACTGGCAGGCGATCAGCCCAACCCCACCGGCTGCGGCATGAAAGAGGATAGTGTCCCCAGCCTTAACCGGTGCAGTACTGTGTAACAGATACTGGGCCGTCATGCCCTTGAGCATCATGGCCGCGGCGGTGCGATCGTCAATTGACTGAGGCAGTTTTACCAGCTTGTCGGCTGGCAGCAGGCGAGCTTGTGCGTATGCACCCAGTGGCTGGGCGGCGTAGGCGACCCGGTCGCCTTCAGCAAGGTCGCTAACGCCCTCGCCTACCGCTTCGACCACGCCAGCGCCTTCAAGCCCTGGCGTGAATGGTAGTGGTGCAGGATAGGTGCCGGTGCGAAAGTAAACATCGATGAAATTAAGGCCAATGGCAGTGTGGCGCAGCCGTACCTCTCCTGCCTCGGGTGCGCCGACTTCAACCGCTGTCCAGGTGAGCTCCTCCGGCCCACCAGTCTGGTTTACCCGTATTGCATGTGTCATACGTTTCCCTCTCGTCCGGCCACATCGCGGATATCTGGATCGTTGCCGGCGGATATTCTAACCCGCTGCAACGAGCACCCCGCTCGCGATGAGATCCAGGTTCTGGCTCAAACTTTATTTAAATCGATTCGCCAAAATCATTTTCTACCGCAACAAAGGTATCAGCAAAGAACCCGTTGAAGTGGGTTCGACACGCCGTACCGTAAGCGCCAATACAGCCAAACTCTAGCCAGTCACCCTCAGCCACATCGGCCGGCAAGTTGACCGTACCAGGAAAAACGTCCAGTGAATCACAGGTGGGGCCATACAGCGTGTATTCACGACTCTCGCTGGAAAAATCCCGGGCCTGCACCATCCGCACCGGCAGTTTCAGACCGAGCTTCTCCTCGATGAAACTACCATACATGCCGTCGTTGAGGTACAGCCCATCACCTTTGCACAGGTGCACCTGGGTGATGAGCGACTCACCGTCGGCACACAGGCCCCGGCCCGGCTCGCACATTAAGCGGCAATCATCAGGTAATGAGAGCGTCTGGGTGGCGTTCGCTATCGTAGCAAAGTACGTATCAAGATCGGCACCCTGCGAATTCACATAGCGGGCTGGAAAGCCACCACCGATATCGACACAGCGCGGGGCACTATCAAGCCGCTCCAGTACCCGCCGCACAAGATCGATGCCCGCTGCATAACCGCTGGCGTCAAGGCACTGCGAACCGACATGAAAAGCAAGGCCATAACCATACCCTTTTGCCAGGACATGATGCACCAGGGTAACAGCCTCATCGACTGGTGCTCCGAACTTGCTTGAGAGTTCGTAAACGGCCGCTTTATGGTAAATGGCAAGACGCACCACGATCACCGTATCGGGCCCCGGCGGTATGATGCTCGCTATTTTTTCAAGCTCCGTTAGGTGATCGACCACGAAGTGTGTTACGCCGTAGATGCTGTGCGCTGCGAGGATCGCTGCCCGACTCTTGACTGGATGCATAAAATCGGCACGGACATCCGGAAACATCTCCGACACCAGTGCAACCTCTGGCAAAGAGGCGGTATCGAAGTGACGGATGCCAGCCTCAAACAATATGCTCAACATATGCGCCCCGGGGTTACATTTAACCGCAAACAGTACATCCCCTGAAAAGCCCTCGATAAAACGCCGGGCCACCGCTTGGATTTCGTGTGGGCGCACACAAAAAACCGGGTAACTGGGCGCCAAGTCCTCGACCACGGCCTCGGGTGAGGCATAGTTACGCAGGTTCACCGTTTGACAGGTACCCACAGCCATCGATTTTCCCCGGGAAATTAGCGGTTTATGACGGGGCAGGATTGTGACATAACCCACCCTTTAGGCGTCACTGATCATCATAATATGCGCAACTCGGGAAAAACCCTTAGTCCGGCACCATTACAGGTTACCTGCGTACTGGGGCATCTGGCCAACGATTGGGCAGCGACGGCAATCTGGCTGCTGGCACCGGCCATCGGGCTGGCGTTTGATCTTAAGCCCTCCCAGGTNGGCTTGTTGCTCACCATCAATTCGATCGGNGCGTCGCTGGCGTATTTCCCGGCCGGGATCCTCGCCGACCGCGTGCACAACCAGGGTCGCTTGCTGCTAGCCACCTTCTGGTGGGTGACGGTCGGCTACCTGCTCGCCTCGCTGGCACCCGGCTTCTGGTCACTGGCCCTGTTGCTCGCCATCGCTGGCATGGGTGATGCCGCCTGGCACCCCATCGCCACCGGCATCCTGGTACGACAGATGCCCCGGCAAAAAGGCCAGGCCCTGGGGATCCACGCCGTAGGTGGATCGCTGGCCGAGATGTTCTCGCCCCTGCTGGCGGGTTTCTTATTGGCCGTACTCGACTGGCAGACCGTGCTGCAGATCGCGGTCGTTCCAGCAGCGCTTATGGGCATCGTGTTCGTGGCCCTGGCAAACAAGGTACCCCAGCGCCATGCCAGCTCAGCTATCTCGCGTACCGACCTTGTAGCTTTTATCCGACAGTGGCGCACCCGGGCGGGCCTGCGTCTGGTCGGCAGTATTTCCGCCTACAACATGGCGTTGTTCGCACTCATGACTATGACGCCGCTATTCGCCCAACGGGTGCTTGACTTTAGCCCAGCGCAAGCTGGCATGGCCTTCGCTGCGGCCATGCTGGTTGGTTCGGTCGGCCAACCACTTATCGGCCGCCTCTCCGACCGCTCGAGCCGAGTCGGTGTATTCGTGTTCGGTTTGGTCAGTGCCGCCGTACTGATCGGTGCGGCGTTGCTCACTACGGCCCCGCTTGCCATCCTCGGCCTGCTGACGGGCGCCATGGGCGTGCTGGTGGCTATTCGCTCCGGGATTCTAGCCATGGCAATAGACCATGCCAGCGAGCGGGAAGCTACTGCACTGGGCTTTATCTTTGTGCTGCTTGACGGTGTGGGTGCGCTGGGTGCAGTGCTGGCAGGGCTGGTCGGGGACTTTGACCTGCGTTTTAGCTTCCTGCTCGCTGCCGGGCTGTCACTGGCAAGTGTGGCGGTAGTTACTTTGATGAAGGGGCGACAGTGACCGATTACCCCGCGCCATGAAGAAGGAGCAGCGGCCGAGTCGGTAATTGCGTTATACTGTATATTTATACAGTATTTTGGAGAAATCGCAGTTGCCCGGATATGCCGAACTGCATTGCTTGTCGAATTTCACCTTCCTGCGCGGAGCATCACGCCCGGAGGAGCTGGTGCGCCAGGCGCTCGAGCACGGCTACCGGGCACTTGCCCTGACCGACGAGTGCAGCGTGGCCGGTGTCGTGCGGGCCCATGTCGCCGCCCGNGCNCAAGGNCTGCACNTCATCATCGGCAGCGAATTTCATCTCACCGACAGCAGCACTCTGGTCCTGCTGGCANCCAGCCGCACCGGCTATCGCCACCTTAGCCGCCTGATCACCCACGCCCGGCGCAAAGCCGCCAAGGGCTGCTATACCCTGGACNCCANCGATCTCTNGGCCGGGGAACTAGANGATTGCCTGGCACTGCTGCCGTGTGACCCTTNCCCAGCGCCGACAGATATGCTGGCAACGCGTTANCAGCGCCTGGCCCACCATGTCCGGCGCGTATCCGGTCTTATGCCCAACCGGGTATGGATTGCCGTCGAACAGCCCGGCAGCGGCCGCGACCGCGAACACCTGCAGCACTTGCGCGCACTGTCGGAAAAACTGGCCGTGCCGCTGGTCGCTGCGGGTAACGTACACATGCATGCGCGGACCCGACAATGCCTGCAGGACACCCTGACCGCAGTTCGCCTTGGCGAAACACTGCAAAGCGTAAAGCACCGCCTGTATCCAAACGCCGAACGCCACCTGCGCACGCTGGCCGTGCTGGCGCGCATTTACCCGCCCGCACTGCTGCAGGAGAGCCTCAANATTGCCAGGCAGTGTGATTTCTCGTTGACTGAACTGCGCTATACCTACCCGCNTGAGTTTGTGCCCNCGGGCCTCACACCNGCCGGGTACCTGCGCCAGTTGACCGATGCGGGCATGGCAACACGTTGGCCACAGGGTGCGCCCACCAAGGTCGTGCGCCANATTGCACATGAACTGGCACTGATAGAGGAATTGGGCTACGAAAGCTACTTTCTCACGGTCCACGACCTCGTCTGCTTTGCCCGCACTCGCGGCATTCTCTGCCAGGGCCGGGGCTCGGCAGCCAACTCNGCAGTGTGCTTTGCCCTTGGCATTACAGAAGTGGANCCGGCGCGCATNGAAATCCTGTTCGAGCGCTTTATCTCTAAAGAGCGTAATGAACCGCCGGACATCGATGTGGATTTCGAGCACGAGCGGCGCGAGGAGGTCATGCAATACGTTTACCGCCGCTATGGACGCGACCGGGCGGCCCTAACCAGCGCGGTGATCACCTACCGCCCGCGCAGTGCCGTGCGTGACCTCGGCCGCGCCCTGGGCCTGTCGCAGGACCAGTTGGACCGGCTGAGCGCTAACCTCGTCTGGTGGCAGGATGGCAAAACCTTGGCCCGGCGTGTACGCGAGATCGGGCTGGATCCGCAGAGCGCGGTACTGCGCAAATTGCTGGCGCTCACGCAAGAACTGGTCGGCTTCCCCCGCCACCTGTCCCAACACTCCGGGGGATTTGTAATCTCACATGAGCCCTTGGGCGATCTTGTGCCAATAGAGAACGCAGCGATGGCAAACCGAACCGTCATCCAGTGGGATAAGGACGACCTTGATGCACTGGGCCTGCTCAAGGTGGACTGCCTGGCACTGGGCATGCTGAGCGCAATCCACCGGGCATTCGATCTCATTAAGCAACACCGCGGTACAGCCCTGACTATGGCCACGNTACCAGCCGAAGACCAAGCCGTGTACCAGATGATCAGCCGCGCCGACACCACGGGGGTTTTNCAGATCGAGTCGCGGGCACAGATGGCCATGTTGCCGCGGCTGCGTCCACAGTGCTTCTATGACCTCGTCATCGAAGTGGCGATCGTTCGGCCTGGCCCCATTCAAGGCGACATGGTCCACCCCTACCTCAGGCGGCGCAACGGCGAGGAAGCTGTCACCTATCCTAGTGAAGCGGTCCGTCAGGTNCTCGAACGCACACTGGGCGTNCCTATTTTCCAGGAACAGGTCATCAANCTGGCCATGGTGGCCGCGGGCTTCACACCAGGCGAAGCGGANGGCTTGCGCCGGGCCATGGCCGCCTGGAAACGNCACGGTGGNCTNGNTCATTACGAGACACGACTGGTCGAGGGCATGCGCGAGCGCGGCTACAGCNCAGCGTTTGCCCGACGCATCTACCAACAGATTCTGGGTTTTGGCGANTACGGCTTNCCCGAATCACATGCCGCCAGNTTTGCGTTGCTGGTGTATGTCTCGGCNTGGCTCAAGTGTCACGANCCGGCCNCCTTTACCTGCGCTTTNNTGAACAGCCAGCCNCTGGGTTTTTATAGNCCNGCGCAACTGGTCCAGGATGCCCGCCGTCACGGCNTNATCGTNCGCAGCATCGATATCACNGTCAGCGCGTGGGATTGCACACTGGAACCGGCTGGCAAAGCATTTGCACTGCGCCTGGGTNTGCGACTGGTCAAAGGTCTCAGNCNNGCTGGTGCCGGNCGAGTAACCGACGCTCGNCAACTGCGAGCGTTTGCCAACNTCGCCGATCTCAGCNACCGGGCNCGGCTTAACCGGAGCGATNTACAGGCATTAGCNAATGCCAATACTCTTGCATCTCTTACCCGGGGNCATCGCCACCAGGCCTGCTGGGCGGCGAGCGGCGTCGAAAAGNCNTCCCCGATATTTCCCCGGCCCCACGTGAACGAAGGCNTACCCCTGTTGCTTNCGCCCACTGCAGGCGAGAACCTGTGCGCTGACTACGCCAGTACCGGNCTNACTCTGGGACCNCACCCGCTGGCACTGCTACGCAGCCGCCTGCAGGCCCTGGGTATCATCACCAGCGGCGACATCGCNCAAAAAGAAAATGGCCGCTACGTGCACACCGCAGGNATAGTCACCACCCGNCAGCGCCCTGCCAGCGCCAACAACGTNACGTTCGTTACCCTGGAGGATGAAACCGGCAACACNAACCTGATCGTCTGGCAACAGCTCGCNGACAGNCAGCACTACGAATTGGTGAGNTCACGGCTGCTNGGCGTGCANGGGCNNGTGCAGCGCGAAGGCNCTGTNATTCANCTGGTGGCAAAAAAGCTTNTCGACTACACAGCAATGCTCGGCACCCTGGTCNCCACCAGCCGTGATTTTCACTAGCACCANATAAGGCTGTATTAATCCAGGGAGAAGGCGATGCCGTTGGCTGCGCAGGCAGCCTGCACGGTATTGCGCAACAAACAGGCAATGGTCATGGGGCCGACTCCGCCCGGTACTGGAGTAATTGCGCCGGCCACCTCAGCGGCAGAGGCAAAGTCCACGTCCCCTACCAACCGCGTCTTACCGCCCTCGCCTTCGATGCGGTTAATGCCGACATCGATAACCACCGCCCCGGGCTTGATCCAGTCTCCGCTAATCATCTGCGCCCGACCTACTGCAGCGACCAGGATATCGGCCTCACGGCAGACGCTGGGCAACTCCCGTGTGCGTGAATGGGCGGTCGTAACCGTGCAATGCTGCGCCATTAGCAACGCGCCCATGGGTTTACCAACAATATTTGAGCGGCCAACGATCACTGCGTTGGCGCCGGTGAGATCATCGATCTGATTTTTCAGCAGCATCATACAGCCTAGTGGCGTACAGGGCACTAATCCCGGTGCACCCGTTGCCAACCGACCCACGTTAACCAGGTGAAAGCCATCCACGTCCTTGTCCGGATTGATGGAATTAATGACGGCGTGAGAGTCGATCTGCGCTGGCAGTGGCAGTTGCACCAGAATACCGTGAACCCTGGCATCGTGATTCAACTGCTCAATCAGATGAAGCAGTTCCTCCTCAGTGGTGGTGTCGGCAAGTCGATGCTCAAAGGACTGCATTCCCGTTTCCAGGGTCTGCTTACCTTTGTTACGCACGTACACCTGGCTGGCCGGGTCGTCGCCCACCAGGACCACGGCGAGCCCGGGCAACAAATCGTGTTCGGCCTTGAGTGCGCTCACCGCCTGCCCAACTTTATTGCGGACAGTCGCTGCAAATGCCTTGCCATCAATCAGTGTCGCCATCGATCCTCCTTGAAAAATTAGGCTGTGCTCACCCGTACGGCACAGTATTTGACCTCGGCGATTTTGCCGAAAGGGTCCAACGCAGCGTTGGTGAGCAGATTGGCTGCCGCCTCTTGGTAGCAGAACGGTACGAATATCTCCCGGCGCTGTAAGCCCCGATCAGCACGGGCCGGTGCCACCAGTTGCCCCCGGCGCGAGGCCACACGAATCCTACTCCCCTCAGTGAGGCCAAGCTCGGTGAGATCATCCGGATGGATGCAGACCAGTGGCTGCGGCTCGATGGCGTCGAGCACGCCGGCACGGCGAGTCATTGTGCCGGTATGCCAATGCTCCAGTTGTCGGCCAGTGATCAGCACAAAAGGATATTCATCGTCGGGCCGCTCATCGGCGTACTCGAGCGTCACCGGTACAAACCTGCCGCGGCCATCACTGGTGGGAAAATTCTCGCGAAAAACGACACCCTGGCCGGGGTCTTCATCGCTGACGCAAGGATAGGTTACGCTGTGCTCGCGCTCCAGGCGTGCCCAACTCAGTCCCGCGATGCTGGGCATCGCACCGCACATCTCAGCAAACACCTCGCTGACATCACGGTAATGCCAAGCGAGGTCCAGCCGCTCAGCAATAGCCTGGATGATCCACAGGTCATGGCGCGCCGCACCGGGCAAGTCAAGGGCCTGGCGGCCCATCTGTACTCGCCGGTCGGTGTTAGAGAAGGTCCCGGTTTTCTCCGGGAACGCCGACGCCGGCAGTACCACGTCGGCATAAGCTGCCGTTTCGGTAAGAAAAATGTCCTGTACCACCAGGTGTTCCAGCGCAGTGAGGCTCGCCCGTACATGGTTTAGATCCGGGTCCGACATGGCCGGGTTTTCACCCATAATGTACATGCCGCGGATCTTGCCAGCGTACGCCGCATCCAAGATCTCGACTACAGTGAGCCCTGGCTCAGTATCAAGTTCAGTGCCCCAGTACTGGCCGAACCAGCGGGCAGCATCGACGTTGTCCACCCGCCGGTAGTCGGGCAACATCATCGGAATAAGGCCCGCATCCGAAGCGCCCTGCACATTGTTCTGACCGCGCAGTGGATGTAGGCCAGTGCCAGGGCGGCCGATGTTGCCAGTCATCAACGCGAGTGCAATCAGGCAGCGGGCATTGTCGGTGCCGTGCACATGCTGGGAAACACCCATGCCCCAGAAGATCATCGAAAAACGTGAGCGAGCATAAACCCGGGCCGTCTCGCGGATCACCTGTGCGGCTATGCCACAGATAGGCGCCATTTGCTCGGCACTGAAATCCTTGACGCCCTCGCGCAGGGCGTCGAAATTATGGGTGCGCTTGGCAATGAAGTCTTCATCGACCAGGCCTTCTTCGATGATGGTGTGGATCATCGCGTTCAAAAGCGCCACGTCGGTGTCAGTACGAAACTGCAGGAAGTGATCGGCATGGCGGGCAATTTCGGTGCGGCGCGGATCCATCACAATCAAAGTGGCACCCCGGCGGGCGGCATTCTTGATAAAGGTTGCTGCCACCGGATGATTACTGGTCGGACTGGAGCCGATCACCACGATCACCTCAGCCAGCGCTGTATCCTCCACCTGGTTCGATACCGCACCTGAACCGATACCCTCGAGCAGTGCCGCCACCGACGAGGCATGGCACAGCCGGGTACAGTGGTCGACGTTATTTGTAGCAAAGCCCGTACGCACCAGTTTCTGGAAAAGGTATGCTTCCTCGTTGCTGCCCTTGGCCGAGCCAAACCCGGCTAATGCGCCGGGCCCGTGCTGCTCACGAATCCTCTTAAAGCCAGCCGCAGCAATGTCCAGTGCTTCTTCCCAAGTGGCCTGGCGAAACATTTTCAACGGCTCGGCTGGGTCGAAGTGCTCGTTCAAGCCTTTGGCAATGCCCTCCTTGCGCAACAGTGGCACGGTCAAGCGCTCAGGATGATTGACGTAGTCGAAACCGTAACGGCCTTTTACGCACAGACGGCTATTGTTGGCCGGACCGTCACGACCAGTCACATAACGGATGCGGTTATCCTTGACGTGGTAGGTCAGCAAACACCCTACACCGCAGTAGGGGCAGACCGAGTCAACGGTCTTGTCTATATCTTCCTGGGCCGCGTTGTTGGCCGGCATCAGTGCGCCGGTTGGGCAGACCTGCACGCATTCACCACAACCCACACAAGAGCTGTCAGCCATAGCATCGTCCAGGTCGAAGACAATTTTCGTCTGTCCGGCGCGATAAGCCAGCCCAATGACATCGTTCATCTGCTCGTCGCGGCAAGCGCGCAGACAGCGCGTGCACTGGATGCAACTTTCCAGATTAACCGCAATGGCCGGATGAGAAACATCGGCCAGGGGCTGCTCACGGCCACCGAAACGACTGGCCTTGATAGCCATCACCTCACACCAGTAGTCGAGTTCAGAGTGACGAGTATGACTGTCCACGCCTACCTCGCTGCGCAACAGTTCCAGCACCAGCGACTGCGAGCGACGGGCGCGGTCACTGTCACTCATCACCTTCATGCCGGACGCGGGCTGGCGGCAACAAGCTGGTACCAGTGCCGGCTCACCTTTGATCTCTACCATGCACGCCCGGCAGTTGCCCGCCCTCGCAAGCCCGTCGGCATAACAAAGTTTGGGAATGTCCACTCCGGACCGACCAGCGACCTGCAAGATGGTTTCACCCGTAAATGCGGTGACCTCAACGCCGTTCAGGGAAAATCTAACGCTACTATCCATACCATGCTCCGGTGCGCTCACTTGCCACCAACCTCCTGTGGAAAATACCGGATGGTGCAACGGATCGGATTAGGTGCCGCCTGACCAAGGCCGCAGATCGATGCTTCCTCCATGACGGTCGCAAGTTCTTCCAGCAATTCGACGTTCCAGCGCTCGGCCTGCATTAGCCGGGTCACCCGCTGACAGCCAACCCGGCACGGTGTGCACTGGCCGCAGGATTCGCGGGAGAAAAAGCGCAGGGCGTTGAGCGCCGCTGACCGGACCCGGTCTTGATCGGACAGGATGATCACTGCCGCCGAACCGATAAAACAACCGTGTTCCGCCAGCGTATCGAAATCGAGCGGCTCATCGGCGAGACGCGCCGGCAGGATGCCGCCCGAGACGCCACCCGGAAAGTACGCGTACAGTCTATGTCCCTCCAGCATGCCCCCACAATATTCATCTATCAGTTCGCGCACGCTGATACCAGCCGGGGCCAGGTGCAGGCCAGGTTTGTTGACCCGGCCGCTAACCGAAAATGAGCGCAGGCCCTGGCGCCCACGTCGGCCCTCGCCACAGAACCAGTCGGCACCGCGTTCGATGATCTCACGCACCCAGTAGAGCGTTTCACAGTTGTGCTCCAACGTGGGTCGGCCAAACAATCCAACCTCGGCCAGGTACGGTGGGCGCAGCCGCGGCATGCCGCGTTTGCCCTCGATCGACTCGATCAGTGCGGATTCTTCCCCGCAGATATAGGCGCCAGCACCACGACGCAGGTGCAGTTGTGGCAAGGCGTATTCAAAACCTGCTATTAACTCGGCAATCGCCGCCTCGAGTATGGCCATGACACCCGGATACTCGTCGCGTACGTACAGGTAACAGGTATCGATACCAATCACCTGCGCCGCCACCAGCACCCCTTCGAGTAGACGATGTGGGTCGCGCTCGAGGTAGTAACGGTCTTTAAAGGTGCCCGGCTCGCCCTCGTCGATGTTCACCACCAGCAACCGCGGGGCACTCTGCTGTTGCAGAATACGCCACTTGCGCCCGGTAGGAAATCCCGCACCACCCAGGCCACGCAGTCCAGCAGATTCCAGCGCCTGGATAATTGAATCACCAAGGCCACCGTCCTCCGAGCAGCGTCGGGCCAGGGTATAGCCGCCAGCGTCACAATATTTTTTATAACGGATCCAGTCAGCTGGTACGCTCGGCTCGGTAGTGCCGGCCTCGATACAGTTTGAGACCGAATCCAACGTTGCATGGCCTACCGGGTGCTGGCCGACCACGGCGACCGGCGCCTCGTCACAGCGGCCCACACAAGACACCCGCTGTACCCGGACACCTTGCCCGAGCCCTCCCTCGAGTGCCTGCACCAGCGCATCGGCGCCAAAGACCTCACAACTGAGCGAATCACAGACTCGTATTGTCAGCGGCGGTGGCGGCCGTTCACCTTCGCGGACAACGTCAAAATGATGGTAAAAAGTCGCAACCTCGTAGACTTCGGTCGGCGCCAGCCCCAGTACATCCGCAAGCGCCACAACATGCGCTGCCGCTACATGGCCGAAACGATCCTGCAATCGATGCAGATATTCGATCAGCTGATCAGGCCGACACGGCAGTCCACTGATGGCGTCAAGCACAGCAGCCTGGGCCACAGGGTCTACACTGTGGCCCTTGCCGCGACCTCGCAAACGGTTGCGTTTGGGGTGACTGGCAATCACGGCCGGTGTATTTTTCTCGACAGCATTGCGTGTTTAACCCACACTCTAGCGACTCGGAACGGGATAAATGATAGTCTTTAGCAATGAGACTATGGTACGCGAGTTGACTGCACGACACTCGCCCAAACCCGAAGTTTGCTCGCCTGTTAACGAACTGCTGGCAGCGAGCGAGTATAGGATCATGCCATCAACCAATTCTGATCCGGGCCGGCAACCGCCGGAGCGCCGCCACCTATGAACCGGAGCACTGGACCGCGTGCAATTATGGCAGTCTCACGAACCTGGCGCTATGGCGCCATCAGCAGAGCAAACCCCTAAATGCTTGAAGCAGTTGGGCTTGAGTGCGTACGGGGCGGCCGCTTGCTGTTCAGCGACATTCATTTTGCGCTGGCCCCCGGTGAGATCCGCCAGATACACGGACCAAATGGTGCCGGCAAAACCTCCCTGCTGAGAATCCTTTGCGGGCTGAGCCTACCGGAGGCCGGGCAAGTACTCTGGCAAGGCCAGCCAATCGCGAAAACCCGGGCCAGCTACCAGGCAAATCTCGCCTACGTAGGTCATGCCCTCGGACTTAAGCTCGACCTTACGGCACGTGAGAATCTCGCGTTCGCATTGTCACTGCACCCCAGCCGGCTCGACGCCGATCCAAACGAGGCGCTCGCGCGGGCCGGGCTGGCCAACGCCACCAACCTGCTTTGTCGACACCTGTCGGCTGGCCAGCGGCGACGGGTCGCTATCGCCCGGCTCTACCTCACCGCCGCCAAATTATGGATTCTGGACGAACCGCTCTCGGCGATCGACGCCGAAGGTGTTGCCGAAATAGAACGGCTGTTGCGCAACCATCTCGATGAGAACGGCATGGTGTTACTGACCAGTCATCAGCCCATCGCTGTTGCTGGGCGAACCATCGAAGGAGTCTCGCTTCAGTGATGGGCAGCCCTAGCCTGTTAGTTGCGCTTGGCGCTGTGCTCAAGCGCGACCTCCGCCTGGCCATACGGCATCGGGCAGAACTCGCCAACCCGGTGCTGTTTTACGTAATAGTAATTTCGCTGTTCCCGTTTGGCGTCGGCTCTGACCCAGTACAACTCAAGGCCATCGCCCCGGGCATTATCTGGGTGGCAGCGTTGCTGGCCACGCTGTTGGCACTGGAGGGCTTGTTCCGATCCGACTTTGAAGACGGTTCGCTGGAACAATTACTGCTGGGAGCGCAGCCGGTCGCAGTGCTGGTACTCGGCAAGGTATTCGTGCACTGGTGCACCACCGGCGTACCATTACTGGTAATAACACCAGTACTGGCACTACTGCTAAACATGGACACCGCGACCCAGGCTACGCTGCTGCTGGCGCTACTCATCGGCACCCCGACGCTCAGCCTGATCGGTGCCATCGGCATGGCGTTGACCGTGGGAATCAAGCGCAGTGGCGTGTTGTTGACGTTGCTGGTACTACCGCTATACGTATCGGTACTCATCTTTGGTGCGGGCGTAGTGCTCGCGGCACAGGCTGGGCTGCCCACAGCGGGGTGGTTCTATGCGCTGGCTGCAATGTTCATGCTGGCCCTGGCGCTCGCCCCGGTCGCGGCTTCAGCGGCACTGCGTGTCAGCCTTAACTGAGGGCCTGGGGTTTAACGTCGACCCCGTCCCGCAGGCTGGCTCACTGCAAGGCCGCAAGTGATTACCAGCAGGTGGCAGTTACTCGTCGGTGACACAACCCTCGCTCGCTGACTTGACGCTCTTAATGTACTTGTAGAGCGTGCCCCGGGTTGCCTTGTAGGGCGGCATCGACCAGCGGGCGCTGCGTGCGGCCAACTCGTCATCACTAAGTGCGACACTAATGTTGTTAACTTCGGCATCCAAGGTAATGATATCGCCGTCCTCGATCAGCCCAATGGGGCCGCCTTCCTGAGCCTCTGGTACTACGTGGCCAATGATAAAGCCGTGGGAGCCGCCCGAGAATCGTCCATCGGTGATAAGCGCCACATCCGCACCCAACCCGGCACCGACGATGGCCGACGTCGGAGTTAGCATCTCCGGCATACCCGGGCCCCCTTTGGGGCCCTCATAGCGGATAACGATAACGTCACCTTTGCTTATCTTGCTCTCCTCCAACGCACGCAGCATCGCTTCTTCCCCATCGAACACCCGCGCAGGGCCCTTAAACTGCCGTCCTTCCTTGCCAGTGATCTTGGCCACCGCCCCGCCGGGGGCAAGGTTGCCTTTAAGAATACAGATGTGGCCAGTCTCCTTGATGGGGTCGTTCAATGTATGAAAGACTTGTTGCCCCTGCTCAAGTTCGGCAACAGAATTCAGGTTCTCGGCAATTGTGTCGCCGGTTACCGTCACACAGTCGCCATTGAGCAAGCCCTCGGCCAGCAGATATTTCATCACCGCCGGTATGCCGCCAACATTGTGCAAATCCTCCATCACATAACGGCCACTGGGTTTTAACTCAGCGAGAAAAGGTACCCGGTCACTGACCGCTTGAAAGTCGTCAATAGTCAGTTCTACATCCACCGCCCGCGCCATGGCAATCAAATGCAGCACTGCGTTGGTCGAACCACCCAACGCTGACACGATAACCATGGCGTTTTCAAAGGCCGCACGGGTCATAATTTCGCGCGGGCAAAGATCGAGCTCCAGCAACTTTCGGATCGCACGCCCGGTGTTGAAACATTCCTGCATCTTGGCCGAATCCACCGCGGGGGTTGAAGAGCTGAAAGGCAGCGACATACCCAACGCCTCGATCGCGCTGGCCATGGTGTTGGCGGTGTACATGCCGCCACAGGCACCGGCACCCGGGCAGGCATTGGTGACAACGTCCTGGCGTTGCTCATCGCTGATGCTGTTGGCAATGTACTGGCCGTAACTCTGGAAAGCAGAAACAATGTCCACGGCCTGGCCGCCGGCATGACCCGGTTTGATGGTGCCACCGTAGACCATCAGCGCCGGCCGGTTGACCCGGGCCATGGCAATCAGGCAGCCCGGCATGTTTTTGTCGCAGCCAGGCACGGCCACCAGCGCGTCGTACCACTGTCCGCCCATGACGGTCTCTATGGAATCGGCGATGAGATCGCGCGACTGCAGCGAGTAACTCATGCCTTCAGTACCCATCGAGATGCCATCGCTGACCCCGATGGTGTTGAAGCGCATACCGATCAGACCCGCGTCCCGCACGCCCTCACGGATGCGGCTGGCCAGGTCGTTTAGATGCATATTGCAGGTGTTGCCGTCCCACCACATGCTAGCAATGCCGACCTGGGCTCGGTCCATATCTTCGCGGGTCATCCCAGTGCCGTACAGCATTGCCTGCGAGGCGCCCTGCGAGCGAGGTTGGGTTATCCGAGAACTGATTTTGTTTATCTTGTCGCTCATGAATCACTCCGTTAGCACATTGGCCGGGACACATTGGCCCGGAAAAGAACCGCCGAAAGCGGCAACACGGCCGCGAGCATAGCAGAAGAGTTATCCAAGGCAACTGCCGGGGCTGGCTTAGTGTGCGGCGGCCAACGCAGCATCCAGTTCCCCCGCCAGCGCCTGCTCCAACTTACGGGCGCGCTCATCAACTGGCGGCGCCTGCGGGACACTACTTGCGCCCATGGCGGCCTCGATCTGCATCCGCATCAGCTCGGGTATATCGATGACCAGTTTGGGCTGCTGGACGGCACCGAACAGCCGCAGCGGTAAAACCAGGGTCGCCATGTTGCTTGGCAGCGGCAACAATGCTGCCAGTTCTGGGTCATCGAAACCAACGGATATCCGGTAATCTACCTGCTGGTTGCGCAGCGAGACGCTACCCCGGCCACGCAGGTTGAGGCCTGCTGCTTCGAAGTCAAGATCCTCGTTGACCACCAGCCCCTGCTCCATACGCAAGGTCGCATTGATGCCGCTGAATGGAGTGACGGCCGTGCTGCCCAGCCAAGTCCCGAGGTTCTGATTGGCCTGCTTTTGCAGTTGCTTGAGCAGGCTTTCTATATCGATACCACGGATATGGCCTTCGCGGGCCTGTAGGCGGATTACGCCGCGGGCAGTTTGCAGCCAACGGCTCTCGTCGAGTCCGCTGGCGGCAAAGTGGATATTGAGGTTCCCGGTAGCGGCCAGCGCATCGCCCAGCCCAAGGCCCGTGAACAAGTCACCTAGTTGGCAGTCTCGGTAGAGTTGGCGCACACGGACGACCAGCCCCTGGTCGCGCGTATCCAGAAAAATATCGCCACGGGCTTCGCCACCATAGAACACTGCCGTGACGGGTGAGGACACCAAAATGCCCTGCCGTGCACTCACCGGCACGCTAACCTCTTCCATAGTCAAGCCACCGAAGAAAAGCCGCGCAATGCGCACAGATCCGTCGGCATCGACGCCGGCCAAAGACAGCGCCGGAAGGGTCAGGGCGGCAACACCGAGATCGAGTTGATCCACGGCAAGATCAAACTGCCAGTGCGGCTGTGCGTTCACGAGAGCAAGGTCCAGCCGCCCAGTGACAGTGGTGTGACCGATCTGGGCGGTCAGCGCCTTGAAAGCCACCGCTGTCGCCTCGGCATCCAGTAGCGCAGTTGCTGTAAGCGCAACTTCAAGCGCTGGGCCATCCGGCTCGCGCTCCAGTACTGCGTTCAGGGCCAGTGCCGACTCCTGACCCGCTACCAGCGGCTGCGTTGAAACGGTAACGGCCGCTAGCCTCAGTGAACGGCCGTTGGTTACATCCTCGAATTTGATTAGCCCATCTTTGATCGACAGGCCCTGAGCAGCGATGAGCGCAACACCGCCAGCAAGATCTGACCAGTTGTTACCCTCAGCGGTTCGTAGCAGCCGGATTTGTGGCTGCTCGAACACGACCTCTCGCGGCACCACTTTGCCGTGCAACAGCGCCAGCAGGTCAATGCTGAACGCCAGCCTGCGCAAACGGATCATGTTGGGATCGGGCGCAGCAGAACCCGGCGAACTCGACAAAGCCAGCTCGTCCATCTCAATCCGTGCCAACAGACTGCTGCCGCCGTCAAGGCCCAACACCAGTGAGACCGGGCCGTTGAGCGCTAGCGTACGGCCGGTCTGTGCGCTGACCCAGGCAGTGATGTCGTCACGATAGTCCTCAGGGTCGAACACCAGCGAGAACCACAGTACCGCGCCCCCCACCACCAGGACAACGGCACCCGCCAGCCAGGCCAGGACCCTCAGTACTGCTTTAATATTCATCGTGCTTGTTGCTGGTGCTGCGCCTGTTTCTATATATGCCCAACTAACTCGGTCCGATGCCCTGCTTGGGCTTGGCATAACCGAAGGTAGGCAATCTCGATTACCTCGAGGCCAGCGCCTGGGCGCACAGCTTGTTCGCTCAGCGCTTGGCGCCAGACCCGGGCACCGGGCTGACCCTGGAACAAACCGAGGATATGCCGTGACATGGCCTTTAGCGGGACCCCCTGGGCCAGCTGTTCAGCAATATAGCGCTGGTACTGTTCCAGCACCTGCTTCCGTGAGAGTGCGCGGTCCGTCGCGCCGAAAAAGCGAGAGTCCACAGTCGCCAGCTTGAATGGGTTTCTATATGCCTCGCGCCCAACCATCACGCCATCAAGCTCTGCAAGATGTTCCTGGACCTGGTCAAGGCTGGTGATGCCGCCATTGATAACCACAGTTAACTG
>PBTT01000014.1 GCA_002729195.1 Acidiferrobacteraceae bacterium | reverse complement strand
GCCCATACGGCGAACCTGCCGATCACCGGATTAGGCTGGTCAATAACGAAATAGTCGTGGTGTACCAAACACTGAACTATCGTAAGGGTGTNCGCCCAAAAGGCGGCCCCGGGGAGGACTTCGCGACCGACCAGTCCCTGCTGCTNGCACGNTTCACGCTGGAGGGTAAAGAGATCTTTCGGGCACCCATCNTNGACCGAGCCGCCGACTTTAAAGCAGANAATTTTCCCGACCACTGTTTGATGTGGTGGANNGATCGNCTGCTTGTCAGTTCCGGCGCNCGATCACGNCAACTNCATATCCGTGAAGTAACTCTAAANGCCGAGGTTCTGTCGGATCANGTTATCCCGACGCGGCGTAACGGCNTTTCGGGTTCCATTGGCAACAGCATGCACCCGCGGCAGAANGGGATTGGNTTTTTTTCCAGCAATTCNCCAGGTGGCAACGGTGCCCTGACNTTGACTGCTATCGATAACNGCTTCACGTTGTCCCGACTGGCCGAACTGGGGGGTTACGATGGTGTTGAGCGACATTTTGCCACCGATGGCCTGGTGCTTGGCGAATACACACTGGTCAGCTATATCGCCCGGCCTACGGCAGGTGGTATGGATATGAGAAGCAACCCGTATCATCCGCGCCTGATGGTGCTGTCTTCAGACTTTCGGGTCATTGAGGATATTCAGCTCGGCACTGACGGTTTTGCGCACGTTCACCCGACTATGGCTGTCATTGGCAATCAGTTGTACGTTGCCTGGAGCAAACGAAGCAATCGCCAAGCGCCACAGGTTCAGCTCGAACGAATGTCCATATCCTGGGCAAGTGGTGGTTAGGGCCTGTGCTGATCCGACGGGCCCACAACGCCCAAAAGAGCACACACAACTGCCCGTGTGCCTGTGGGATAAGGCGTGTTCCGAAAAACCTAAGGCCGCAATAGCGCCTGGGTTATCCTGCCTGCGATGACCACTAGAGGACGACGAATGGTCGCGANTGTCTATTTCCTGCTGCTNCTGGCNTTCGGTTATGGCGCCCTCGCGATATTTCTTTATTTTTNTCAGCCACGGCTGCTCTACCTGCCNGGATTGCCGACGCGAGAGTTGGTGGCGACACCGAAGCAGATCGGCTTGGAGTACCAGGAGATTCGCATCACCACACAGGACGATGTGGCACTGTCCGGTTGGTTCTTGCCGCACCAGCAGCCGCGGGCAACACTGCTATTCCTGCACGGCAACGCTGGCAACATTTCCCACCGTCTGGAATCGCTCGACATTTTTCACCATCTCGGACTGGCAGTACTGATCATCGATTACCGAGGTTATGGCCAAAGCAGCGGACGCCCCAGCGAAGAAGGCACCTACCAGGATGCTGCCGCAGCCCTGCGTTACCTCGGGCAAAGGGGTGTGCCACCCGATCGGGTGGTGGTTTTTGGCCGTTCTTTGGGCGCCCCAATAGCNGCGTGGCTCGCCAGTCGGGAGCCGGTTGCCGCCCTGATTGTCGAGTCCGCGTTCGCTTCGGCGCCTCAGATAGCGGCCAAACTTTACCCCTGGCTGCCAGTGCGCTGGCTTACGCGATTTCGCTACGACACGGCTGGGTACGCAGCCAAGACCAGCTCGCCAGTGCTGGTCATCCACAGCCTGGAAGACGATATCATTCCCTTCGAGCAGGGGAGGATCGTCTACGATTCACTGAAAGGAGAGAGCGAATTTCTNGANCTNACCGGAGGACACAACGACGGCTTCCTGGTGAGTGGTGCCCGCTACACCAACGGGATCGACCGGTTNCTCNCTGCCCACGTGGACCACTGAATNGNCTTGNNGGANCATAAGTGTTTGTTTTATTTTAGAAAACCCTTGGCTTTTTCGTAAGTATTTGTTAACATTATGTTATTGGTTGTAAGAAGTTTTTGTATGAGTGTTTGATTAGAAGCAAGTTAGACCTTATTTGGAACTGATTTTAGTTCCACAATCCTTTTAGAAAACCAATATGAGTTGTCGGCAACGACATCTGTGGGTGTGTATTGCCGACTTTTTAGAAATGAATGACCCAGTTTGGGTCAATTGAAAAATATTATGAGGCAAGAAAGTTGGAACTTAATAAGATAGTTAATCTACTAAAAGGTAGGCAACTAACAGCTAAACTCCTAGAAGATGGATGTGTAAAAGACGGATTTCCGTTGATTTCAATAAAAAGGCATAAAAGAGAAGAGGACAAGTATTTATTGGAAGTGTATGGGGAATATCCCAATTTAGAGCAGATTAAGGAACACCTAAAATATTTAGGTAGAAACGGTAAACAGCCTGTTCCAAATGAAGTTGATAAAAAGAAAGAGCTTCGTGTGTCGTCGTCGAGGTGGGTTCGGTCTCCNTGGTTAGATTACGAAGAAGCTGGCGAAGCTCTACAAGAGCTAGAAAACNCCCAAATCGGAAAAGGTTAGCGCAAGGTTATCAATTTAGATAATTATTACGCANGATGCCAGCAGTNGCTCGGGAAGAAAGGTGAGCGCGTACCGGCGTNTTACTCCAATCCCATTCCAAAATGGGANTCGTAAAAGTGTAAAGAATCGTGTCGATTAAAGTGCAAATTTATACTGTGCAGACGCCGGCAGAAGCGCTGGCGCTGGTCGATGCAGGNGTCGATCACCTTGGTGTCACGCCCTTTAGTGGCCAGGGCCTGCCCGGCGAAGTGGACATTGTTACTGCCCGTGCCATTATCGAGGCAATTGGTGGTAGCGCTACCCGGGTCGCCTTGACCGTCACTGACGATCTGGCGACGATCACGGCGATGGTCCAGGCTGTCCAGCCGGACGTGTTGCACCTGTGCGGGGTGGTCGGCTCGCTATCACCGCAAGCGGTTGCGTCGCTCAAGAAGCGCATTCCCGGTGTTGCTGTTATGCAAGCGATCGCCGTGGCCGGAACGGAAGCAATTCAAGAGGCGGTGGCTTACCAGTCGGTTGCCGATTACATTATTCTCGATACGCAAGCGCCCGATATTCCCGGTATTGGCGCGTCCGGTACAACGCATGATTGGAGCATCAGCCGTGCCATCGTCCAGCAACTCAACGTTCCGGTTATCCTGGCGGGCGGCCTCTCGCCAGAGAATGTAGCAGATGCTATTGGTGCCGTTGCTCCCTGGGGTGTGGATTCATTGAGCCATACCAACCTGCAGTTGCCGGCTGGCCGCTTCTGCAAGGACCTTGAGCGCGTACGCCAGTTTGTTGCAAAGGCGCGAGCAGCAGCGGTATGAGCAAGCAGCAGATAGTCGTTCTGGGCGATGCTGTGGTCGATATGGTTATCCAGCTGCCGGATCGTTCGATCAGGCCGCTGGATTTAAGTCGTTCCGTGCCGCAGCTACACGGCGGAGGAACCGCCGCCAATACCGCGGTTGCGCTAGCGCGGTTGGGTGTTCCTGTTTCTTTTATTGGTTCGGTGGGCGACGATGGTTACGCGCGCTGGCTCGCCAGGGATTTCGCTCACCAGGGAGTTGCTGCTCGCGGCTTGCAGCAATTGCCCGACGTTTTTACACCGATGGTACTGGCGATGGTTGAGCCGGACGGTGAACGNATGCTGGTCGTNTGGCCGGANCAAGGCGGCGCGGATAAGCACCTTCGGGTTGAACACCTGGATACAGAAATGATAACGGGNGCGGCATGGCTGCACACTACCGGTATGTGCCTGCGGGATTCGCCTGTTCGCGAAACTNTTNTGCACGCCATGCAATTGGCGCGAGACGCTGGGGTAACTGTTTCAATTGATCTGAACCTGCGGATTGAAGTTTGGGGTTGGAATGACGCGTTGCGCGCTACTGTTGAAAAGGCTGTAACGTTGGCCGATGTGGTATTTGGCAGCGGNCGTGAAGAAATCATGCCCGTTGCCGGGGCACCTTCGGTTGAGGAGGCTGCCCGTNCCCTGGCTGATGGCAAGCGTACGATTGTTGCGCGCCTCGGGGCAGACGGNGCATTTGCCGTTACAGCTGATGAGTCNTTTCAGGCGCCCGCTTTCAAAGCCACCGCCGTCAACACNGTTGGNGCGGGGGACGCCTTTAGCGGTGGATTCATCGCCGCTCGTATGGCTGAGCNTGNCGTAGNNGAAGCACTGCGCTGGGGTAACGCAGTGGCGGCGCTCAAGGTTCAGCGGGAAGAGCCGCGCGACCTGCCCACCCGCGCCGAAGTTGCAGCGTTGCTGGCCTGAATTTTCTTAGGAATACCGCCATTTTGGTCAAATGGCATTGGCCACGACCGATAACTTTTAGGCCAGGGATAGCCGGAGGCCTTCGGGAATCGTGATCAATTAAATTCGAATTCGGTAGCCGCTGGGCTATCATCTGGCGTAGGCTATAGGCTTGCGCCCCGAACCGGGCGAGCAGGAGGCTTCGGGTATGCCAGATCGACCACCCAAACCCGGCCATGAGCCAGTCCCGATGCCGCCGGTCATCGGCCGCCTGCTCTGTGGAGTTGGCTGGCACGATTACCGGATAATCGATGTGACGGTAGGATTCGGACCCGGCGGGTCAGTCGAAAAACGACAATGCCGCAGGTGCCAGGCGATTTCGGTACGCCGGAGTCGTTGATTTGCCGACGGCGGGGGCGGCAGGCGAGAGGGATGTGTCGAGGGGGTTATGCACAGGCTGCTGATTCAGGAGGCCTGCAATAACAATGCTCTGTAGTGTTGTGGGGGCGCAGTAGGCCGGCAGCGCGATGGCAATACGCGAGGTGGCGGTACTATATCCGGTTGCCAGTTTGTTCATCGAACAATGACGCATAGGAAAGGTCCAGGGTCATGCGCATGTTCTGCCCTACGGTGGGATTAGAGTGTGATGGCAGGCGGCCAGTCACTTCGGATTCACCATAGCGAAAGGTGACATGTTTGTCGAAGCCATTGCTCTCGATTGCCTCGACCAGAAGGTTTGTGTCAACGTGCTGTTTGCCGCTGTCCGGTAATGTTACATATTCCGGCCGGATGCCGAGAACGACTCGTGCGTGTTCCTCGGGGTGCGCACGAAATTTGTAGTGTTCTAGCGGGAAAATCTCTTTGGCCGCACTGTCATCCGACTGAAACAGCATCCTGCCGTCGCGCTTAACCACAGTGCCGGGCAGCAGGTTCATTGCCGGGGAGCCAATGAAACCTGCGACGAAGATGTTGTCGGGATGGTCGTAAAGATACTGCGGCACGCCGATCTGCTGGACGCGCCCGCTCTCAAGAACGGCGATACGGGAGGCAAGGTTCATTGCCTCGATTTGGTCGTGGGTGACATAGACGGCTGTCGTTGCCAGGCGATGATGAAGGCGTTTGATTTCGATTCGCATTTCGGCGCGCAGTTTGGCATCGAGGTTTGACAGCGGCTCGTCAAACAGGAAGATACTGGGGCTGCGCACCAGTGCACGACCCATCGCAACCCGCTGGCGCTGACCGCCGGAAAGCTGTGAAGGCTTGCGCTCCAGCAATGCACGGATTTTCAACAGGTCGACGACGTTGTCGAGCGCCTGGTCAATCTCCTGCTGCGGCATCTTCCGCACTCGCAGGCCGAAGGTGATGTTCTTGCGCACGGTCATGGTCGGATAGAGCGCATAAGACTGGAACACCATTGCGATGTCACGATCTTTAGGATGGACGTCGTTGACTACGGTACCGCCGATCAGAACGTCGCCTTCAGTGGCCGTCTCTAACCCGGCCATGATATTGAGCAGGGTCGATTTACCACAACCCGACGGGCCGACGAGTACCAGAAATTCACCATCCTCTATCTCGAGATCGATGTTCTCGAGGACCGGGGTGGAGTCGAACTGCTTGGAAAGATTGCGAATTGTGAGAGAAGCCATCGGTTATCCTTTTACTGAGCCGGAGGTCAGGCCGCGGACAAAGTAACGTCCTGCAAAAACATAGACGATCAGTGTGGGCAAGCCGGCGATAATTGCTGAAGCCATGTCGAGGTTGTATTCCTTGACTCCCGTGCTTGAGTTGACGATGTTGTTCAGCGCCACGGTAATTGGTTGGGCACCGCCGGCTGAGAATGAGACGCCAAAAAGGAAATCGTTCCAGATTTGCGTGAACTGCCAGATCACGGTAACGACGATAATCGGTATCGACAGGGGCAGCATGATCCGTATAAAAATGGTCAGAAAGCCCGCACCGTCTATGGTGGCAGCCTTTACAAGTTCGTTAGGTACTCCGATGTAGAAGTTGCGGAAGAACAAGGTCGTAAAACCAATACCGTAGACGATGTGTACGAGGACCAGCCCGCTGATAGTGCCCGACAGCCCAAGCATGCCAAGTAGGCGAGCCATGGGCAGCAGCACCACCTGGAAGGGAATGAAGCAGCCAAACAGCATCAGCGCAAAGATGATGTTATCAAAGCGAAATCGCCACTTGGTCAGCACATAGCCATTAACCGCACCAAGTAGGGTCGAGATAGCTACGGCCGGCACCGTGATCTGTACCGAGATCCAGAAATAGCCTTTCAGACCCTCACACTGGATGCCGACGCAGGCCGAGCCCCAGGCCTTGATCCAGGGCGCAATCGTCAATGTTTCGGGCCAAGACAGCATCGACCCAGACCGGATTTCTTCGAGATCCTTGAGTGAGGTGCCGACCATTACATAAAGCGGCATTAAATAGACCAGCACGAATAGCCCGAGCACAGCGAACAGCAGCCAGCGACCGAACGTCATACGGGTGCCGGCGGCACCCGCTGCGCTGAAGCGGCTTTCAGTCATTGCCTTTATTCCGCAGTTCGGAATAGAGGTACGGCACCACGATAGCTATCACAGTGACCATCATAATCGTTGCACTGGCAGCTGCCAGCCCGATCCGGCCACGGCTAAAAGCCATCGCATACATAAATGTTGCCGGCATATCAGTGGCATATCCTGGCCCGCCCCGGGTCAGCACAATAATCAGGTCGAAGCTCTTGATTGCGAGATGGGCGAGCACGATGAAAGCACTGAGGAAGACGGGCCGCATCGACGGAATGATGATTCCGAAATAGATCCGTGGCAAACTCGCACCGTCAATATAGGCGGCCTTGATGATCTCGTCGTCGATCGAGCGTAAGCCGGCCAGGAACATTGCCATGACGAAACCGGACGATTGCCAGACACCGGCGATAACGATGGTGTAGATCGCCATCTCTGGGTCAACCAACCAGTCGAATTCGAAGTTCTCAAAGCCAAATCCTCGCACCACCTTCTGTACGCCGAGACCGGGATTGAGAAGCCATTTCCACGCTGTTCCGGTAACGATAAACGACAGCGCCATCGGGTAAAGGTAGATGGTGCGCAGGGCGCCTTCAACGCGGATGCGTTGGTCCAGCAGTACTGCAAGCAGCAGGCCCAGCACCATACAGAACAATATGAACAGCGCCGAGAAGACCAACAGATTGTCCAGAGCCACATACCACCGGTCCATCTGCCACAACTTGCGGTATTGCAATAGTCCTTCAAACTGGTAGCGCGGCAGCAGTTTCGATCGGGTAAACGAGACGTAGGCAGTCCAGCCGATGAACCCGTAAACGAAGACANTTACTGCCGCGAACGATGGCGCGAGCACGATCTTGGGCAGTTGGGACTGAAGCCACCTAANCATGAAAGAGCNTCCCNATCGACAGTCGTGNTGGGCAGCCTAAAGCAGCCGGCCCCTCGCTCTGGAAAGAAGCGGGGGGCCGGTTACAGGCTGTTACATAGATTGCGCGACAGCTTTGGCAAGTGCCTTGGCTGCATCCGCGGACGACATGTCGGAGTTGAAGTGATTGGTCACAACGTCGGTAATGGCGCCGGCCTGGGCACCGCGCAGAGCCATGCCGTGGGCATAACTCGGTAGCAGGCCGCCAACCGTCATCGTGGCCTGCATATCGTAGGCCGAACGGTGTGCGCAGTAGTCAAACTCGTTCATGGGCACGCCGATCCGCGCTGGGATTGAGCCCTTGAANAGGTTAAAGGTCTTTTGGAAGTTTTCGCCCACGATCAGTTTGGCGAGCAACTTCTGACCGGCAACCTTATCGTCGCCCTTGACCTTGAACATGGCGAAACTGTCAACGTTATAAAGGTAACCGTGGCCGGGGGTCGGTGCGCAGAGGTAGTCCTTACCGGCAACCTTGCCGGCGGCCGCGAATTCACCCTTGGCCCAATCGCCCATGATCTGGAAGGCGGCCTCGCCGTTCATGACCATAGCTGTTGCCAGGTTCCAGTCACGACCTGGGAAGTTTGGATCAACGTAGCCGCGCAACTTGCGCATTTGGTCGAAGACCTTGACCATCGTTGCGCTNTTCAGGGCCGCTGGATCCAGGTCGACTAGTGCCTGCTGGTAGAANTCATTACCGCCCACACCGAGNACAACCGTTTCAAACACTGTGGCGTCCTGCCAGGACTGGCCGCCGTGCGCCANCGGNGTGATGCCTGCCGCCATCAGCTTGTCCGCTGCGGCATTGAACTCATCCCAGGAAGATGGCATCGAGACGCCGGCCTTGGCCAGCACCTGTGGGTTAGCCCAGATCCAATCGACACGGTGTACGTTGACCGGGGAGCCGACATAGTGCCCCTCGAACTTCATGTGTTTGGCGATCTGGGGTGGCAATAGTGCGTCCCAACCTTCATCGCGGCCAACGTCATCGAGGTAGGCTAACGCGCCTTCTTCAGCCCACTCCTGGATGCTTGGACCCTTTAACTGTACGGCAGTCGGTGGATCGCCGGCCAGCACCCGTGCTCTCAGGGTGGTCATCGCTGCATCGCCACCACCACCGGCCACCGGCATGTCGGTCCAGGTGCCGCCGTTGTCGCTGAATTCCTGCATCAGGGATTTGACGGCTTTCGATTCGCCACCTGACGTCCACCAGTGCAGCACTTCCGCCGTGGGCCCGGCAGAGGCTGACAGCGGCAGTGCCGCGGCCACAAAGGTTGCCAGCACACATTGTTTCAGCGTGCTGTCCTTTCGCACTTTAAGTTTGTCCTTACTCATAGATTGATCCTCCTGTTGAGGTGATTTGAGCCCTTATGGAACTCATCCTTACTTGAGCCGCAACTACCTGTAGTCACGACTCACTGCCTGGAAAACGCTGTATCAATTCGATTCGACGCTCCATTTCTATCTCTATAAATCTGTTTCTCAGCAATATTCGCTGGACTTTTGATGCATTAGAAGTAGATAAAATACCTACTCTTGCCTGAATCAGGTTCCGATCTGCCGCTTTTTAAATTGAGGCGAAATTGCCTGATCTGCATAATCCCGTTGATCCTGCATAACTTGCGTTGTGGATGGTTTTTTCATCAGCACGTCATAAGCCGGAAACAAAATGCGGGTAAAAGGCACGATCGCGGCTCCCAGTGCTGCAGGATCGGTCGAGCACTTGGCGCGCATGATCGGCGGTACACTGGGCAGCGCATCCCGGATGGGTTCGATACGTTTATCCAGGGCAGCAATCAGGATTTCGATCAACTGGTCAGGCAGTCGGCCACCAACGAAAATAGCCCCCGGATTTACTATGCAATTCATGGCGATCAGGTGCGGCAACAAGTGATCGGCTGCTGCCTCCAGCCAGCCCCGGATTTCGTCCGGGTGCGTGTCGAGCAGGGCAGTGAGGCCCCTGGGATTGGATACCTTGATCCCCGTTCTTGCAAGGCTGGCGTATAAAGTAGACAGGGATACCTTGTCCTGAAGATTGACCGGCCTTTCCCCAGTGCTCGCCCCTGCCAGTGGAATATGTCCTATCTCGCCACTGTGGCCGTTATATCCATGCACGTAGTGGCCGTCGATGACCAGGCCGCCACCCAGGCCATAGCCGAAAAACAGATAAAAGAAACTGCGGGTGGAGATGCCGTGTCCATACTGCGCCTCACCGATGGCTGAGGCGGTGGCGTCATTTTCTTCGTATACGGGCAGTCCGACTATTTTTTCGAGTCGTTGCCGCGAGGGGTAGTCGCGCCAGGCGGCAAAAGATTGAGGAGTCTGAGAAAGCCGTCGGTAGCCAAGTTTGAAGGGAATAGCAAGGCCGATACCGGCGAGATCTTTGCCGGATAGGGCGCTTTCCTCCAGTAGGCCATGATAGGCGGCTTCGATCCATGCGAAAGCCTCGTCGGGGAGGGTGAAATCTTTCTCGAGGTGCTTCCTGCCGCGAACCTCGCCGGAAAGATCGATCAGAATAACGGTCAGGTGATCCCGGTCAATGCTTACACCAACCGAATACCCGCCGTCCGGATTGATGGCGATTTCGGTCGCGGGCTGGCCGCGGCCACCGGTGCGGCGGCCGGTTTCCATCACCAGGTTGTCGGCGATGAGTTTTTTCGAGATATAAGCAATGGCCTGTGGGGTAAGGCCGGTAATTGCAGCGAGTTCCGCACGGGATACAGGCCCCTGCAGGCGAATCGCCTGCAGTGTCACCCGAAGGTTGTGATCCTTCGCGTGTTTGAGGTTGGTGCCGGATAAAGCTGATGACAGCATGCCTTTTGAAGCCTCAATTCTGTCAAATACACTAATATTAGTGTGGTTAAATTTTTTAGTATATAATTCATATAACAAATTGTTTTAATAAATACAAGGCTTTTTTTGAGGCGATTCAGGCTTTTGGCCAGTTTATAGCGGCTCGCAGGTGATGATTGAAACCAGACCATGGGCGTACACGGGCATTGCCATCCACGGCAGGTTCGGGAATTGCTGCCCGGCGCCGCCGCCGCCAGCGGGCCTCAGCCGCGACCATTCATCGGCAATACCAGTATGCCCCGGGCATGAGGGCCGGCCAGCATTTCTCGCTAACGCTCAGCCGACAGGCAGAAGATTACCAGCCATGTGGGCAATGTTTTCTGGAACACAATCGATGCCATTGGACTTTGTATTTCGCGCGACCTTATCTTCAGGGCAACGTCTACAAAACATAATATTTATGCAAGAGGTTTCTTTGCACGGCAGGTGCTGGTAGTGGCTGAGACTTATCACCTGGTTGCTGATCTGGGCGGCACCAACGTTCGTTTTGCGTTGGTGCAGGAAGGCAAAGCGGTACCGGAGCATGTGGAGAAGTTCGCTAACAATGACTATGACAGTTTCGAAGAGGCAGCGCAGGACTACCTGGCAAAGGTTGATGCACTGCAGCCGGACAAGGCGTGTATTGCGGTTGCCGCGCCCATTCACGGCGAACCGATTAACCTGACCAATTACGGCTGGCAACTCTCGGCGCCTGCGTTGTGTCGACAACTGGGCCTACGCGAAGTCGTGTTCGTGAACGACTACCAGGCCTTGGCTTTGGCACTGCCTGATCTTAAGTCGTCAGACCGGGTCCAGATTGGTAATCATGGGTGTGGCGTGAAACATGGCACCCGTCTCGTCATCGGTCCGGGCACTGGGCTTGGGGTCTGCGGACTGGTCCGGGCAGGCGAACACAATCTGCCGGTGTCGGGAGAAGGGGGGCACATCTCGTTCGCGGCCCGGACCGTGCAGGAGGTTGAACTGATGCAGGCCGTGGCGGGTGAATCGTCGGTGGTGAGTGCGGAATGGCTGCTGAATGGCAAGGGCCTTGAGCGGTTGTATAACGGGCTCGCGGCAATCTCGGGCCGGCAGGCAGTATCCATTTCAGCCAGAGAGATCAGCCAACAGGCCCTGGCCGGTAACCTGGCTTGTGTTGAGGCCCTCAATCTCTATTGCCGGTTCCTTGGCCGTGTGGCCGGAGACTATGCGCTGATCTTTGGTGCGACCGGCGGGGTGTACCTGGGCGGGGGCATTCTGCGCCGGTTCCCCGAGTTTCTGGCGGCGAGCCCGTTTCGCAGCGAATTTGACGACAAGGGCGTGATGGGCGATTACGCACGCGCTATCCCAACCTTCCTGATTACTGCCAGGCACAAAACGCTGTGGGGCGCATGTGCCTGGTTGCGCCAGGGAGCCTGAGCGTTACTGGGCCCGGCGCACCGGTTGCGGCGGTGCCGGTCATGGAAACCCTGCCGTGGTTGCGATAAAGGACTTGAAATTCACCTGCCGGAAGCGTTCAATCAGCGGCCACTGACAACCGGGAAACCGCAGCGGCGACCTGTTTCGACCAGGCAGCGGGAAAACTCGAGAGCAGGAAATAACAACATGTTCGGAATTAGCCCTTCGGCGCGCCTGCGCCCGTCGCCGTACTTTGAGGCCACGTTGGCAGAAGGCGTGCAGTCGTTCACTACCTACAACAACATGTTGCTGCCGACCGATTACGGGCATCCGGAAGAAGAGTACTGGCGCCTTATCAACGGCGTCTCGCAGTGGGATGTCGCGGTGCAGCGCCAGGTGCAGTTGCAAGGGCCTGATGCCGGCGCTCTGGCACAGATGCTCACGCCGCGCGATCTGTCCGGATGCGTGGCTGGGCAGGGCAAATACGTTGCCCTGTGCGACCACGAGGGCACGCTGATCAATGACCCACTCCTGCTGAAGCTTGACGAGAACCGCTACTGGTTATCGATCGCGGATTCGAACATCTGGTTCTGGGCCCGNGCTGTTGCTGCCGAAAGNGGCCTTAAGGTCGAGGTCAGCGANCCNGACGTNTCNCCCATGGCCGTGCAGGGGCCAAAAGGAGAAGAGGTAGTGGCTTCGATCTTCGGCGNCTGGGTCCGNGATCTGAAGTATTTCTGGTTCCGCCAGAGNGAGATAGAAGGCATCCCCGTGATNGTGGCCCGTTCCGGNTGGTCCAAACAGGGCGGCTTTGAGATCTACCTGATGGANGGNACCCAAGGCATGCGGCTCTGGAACCTGGTGAAAGAAGCCGGGCAGCCCTGGGNCATCGGCCCGGGTGGCCCGAANTTTGCCGAGCGGGTGGAGAGTGGCTTGCTCTCTTTCGGTGGCGATACCGATGCGCGGACCAATCCCTTCGAGGTGCGNCTGGGCAAGTACATTGATCTGGGCGTGGCTGCCAAGGTGATCGGCATCGAGGCATTGCGGCGCATCCACGCCGGCGGGCCNAAACGNCAGCAACTGGGCCTGGTCCTGGACGGCGATCAGCCTACGNCCCTTGGNTTCAACTGGAACGAGATCCNNTGCGACGGCCACAGTATCGGCCANCTGACCAACTGCGTGTGGTCCTGGCGCCTGCGCAGGAANATCGGTTTTGCGCTGGTNGCGGGCACGTGCCGGGCCGGTGAGCGGGTCGAGATTACCCGCGAGGGCCAGATCATAAGTGGGGAACTGGTCGAGCTGCCNTTTCTCTAGGTGTGGGTTCCAGCTGCCTGCAACGGCACCGGAGAATTCAGTTACCGGTGCCGTCAGTGTTGCTGGCCGGGGCGCTAGGTCTGTGACGACAGGCCGGTGCCTGGTCGTGAAAAGATCTGACCGAATCCTGCAATCGTGTCGGTAATGCCGGCGCGGCGCAGGCAACTCCACATCTGGGCCTGNTTGCTGGTGATAACTGGCTTACCGGCTGCCGCCTCGATTTCTTCGGCCACCTCTGCCGATCGGATGCCGCCGCAACTGAGNAAGATGGCATCAGCNTCTGGNGTATCGATCTCNAGGGCAAAGCGCTTCCAGTAGTCCGGGGTCACCCGGCCCATTTCAGTGCCGGTGGCAAGGTTGAGGCCCTGAATNTCGAGCACCTCGAAGCCCTTCTTCACCAGGAACTCGGCCTCGGCGGTATTGANTTCATCGAGNTAGGGGGTNCCNACNACNANTTTNCTGCGCANCGAGTTCGCGCAGNGCATCGACTACGCCNGTGACCAGTGTCATCGGNTGNGCATACGGNGCGCCTTTTTTGATCTCGGCCATCACCCGTGCTTCGCCGATGACGATNGAGCCNCTGGTGCAGCTGTAGCTGATCACATCGGGCTTGGTATCCGGCTGGATGCGNGCNGCCGCATCCGCCATCGCTTCGATATGNCGAGCCAGGGTTTCGTTGGTCGTGTAGTCGTCGGTCTTGAGGCGGGTNATGTGNACGGCCACAGCTTCGGGCGCCATGGCAAAAAAATCTGACTCTGCTGCAAGATCGGTGGACATCAGGATGAAGCCCAGTTTTGCCCGCCAGTGCTTACCGGCATCGAGTTCGGGCTGCCATTCGCCGGATACTACTTTGTCACCTGGTTTGAACATGCCTATTCCTTTGTTAAATGCTGGAGGTATTCCCATTTACTGGCGCAAAACAAGAAATTACCACGGTAATGGCGCATGGGTCAGGTATGTGATTTCTACTACCCAGGGTTTGATGTCAGACTATCAGATTCCAACAGGACTGAAAAGATTCACCTTGCTGCCCTTAAAGAGGTATATCCAACTCACATGAGAGAGAGTTATTCCAATGCATGATCAGCCAAGCAGAGGACCGTCAGTCGCAATTGTCGGCGCTGGAAGTATCGGTGTTTCTTGGGCAATTACATTCATTATTTCTGGTTTTTTTGTGCGACTACATGATATCAGCAAGNAGCGATTAGCAGTGGCCCGTGAAGAGATCACCGAACGTCTCGCCGATTTAAAATTNTACTCGCTGGTCGACGAGCCGCCGGAGCAGGTGCTAGCCCGCCTGTCTACGGAGACAAACCTTGAAGCTGCGGTTAGTGGTGCTGAACATATCCAGGAATGCATTCCAGAAATTCTTGCCCAGAAACGNNAGATTTTTTCGAAGCTTGCAAACNTTGCACCTCGGAATGTAATCATTGCAAGTTCCAGCTCATTTATGCCGGCATCAAAATTTGCAAATAACGTTAAGCATTACGAACGGTGCCTGGTCATTCATCCTGGTAACCCACCTTACCTTCTTAGGATTGTAGAGATCGTGCCTGCTTCGTTCACCTCCCAGTCCACAATAAATCAATCGACTGCATTAATGGAGAGGCTCGGGTTGGAGGCTGTGATCGTTCGCAAGGAGGTCGACGGATTTGTCTTTAATCGACTGCAGGGAGCCCTGCTCAGCGAAGCCTATGCTTTGGTGGAAGATGGTGTGGCATCATCAGATGAAATCGATGCTGTCGTCCGAGATGGTCTCGGCTTGCGTTGGTCGGTCATCGGGCCATTTGAAACCGTTGATCTCAACACCCGAGGTGGTATCAGTGCCCATGCGCAGAAAATGGGGCCAGCCTATAAGAGAATTGCTGCCAGCCGCGGTATCAATTTATCCTGGCCAGAGCAACTGGTTTCTAAGGTGACAAGTGAGCGGCGGGCAAATCTACCCTTAGAGCAATGGCCTGAGCGAGTTCGCTGGCGCGACCGCATGCTAATGGGCTTGGTGGCTGCACGGCAAAAAGTTACGAGAAACTCCAAAATCTGATTATTTTGAAGATGGGCAGGGGATATTCAAGAGACTGGGAGAACAATCTCCCGTCAACATTAAGACATATTAGTGTTGTCGCGGAGAAATTGGTGAGATTAGATTTGGTATAGAGTCAAAACTTGTTCTTTACCATAGAAATTTGGCGATATTCAAGATCTTCGCGCAAGGTGCGAATGATTTATTTGGGTTAAATGCCTTAGAACAGTTTTGAACGAAGAAAAAGGTAATCACTAATATATAGATTTCGAGTTAATCAATAAGTATTGAAGCAACTTTCTTTGGCCCATCAGATGTACTCCAGTCGATATCGACTATGATGTCGTCCACGCCTACGGCATTCAGCGCATCAAGATTCTCAGCCACGGTATCTGTT
>PBTT01000013.1 GCA_002729195.1 Acidiferrobacteraceae bacterium | reverse complement strand
CTACGCGCCGCCACCAGAAACCTTGTCGGCCAAACGCGACCTGCTGATAATGCTGACCCGCAGGACTTTTCATCACACCGAGCCTGGCATCAACACACCCGGAAACAAGGTGGCTGACGCCCGCAGCGCCTACCAGGCTGAAACCGACCCGGCCTGCAAGCGAGTCAATGCAGCAATGCTCGCCGGAGCCTTGTTCAACCGGGCGACCGATATTTTTACCAGCATCGTCAACCTGGAGAGCAAAGGCATTTCCGTTACTCACGACAACGAACTGATGCGTGAGTGCAGCGCTTGCTTTGAAGAGGCACTGGAGTTGGGCAAGCAGGTTCGCCACCCCAGCGGACACGAAGGCATCGACGAACTTTGGGGCGAACCGTTCAAAGTATTTACCCGCTCCATCGCCGGTTACTATGAGAGCCGCTACGTAAAGATCGCGCAGACCATGGGCGCGATCGACAATATCAGTGGGCGCATCATTGAGGTATTCAGTTCCATGCCGGCATTCCACGGGATCGGCGCCACGGTGTTGAGTTTCGCGCGAGCCGGCCGAATCGAGTGCGAGATGATGAAGAGCGATCCGGATTTCTTTCTCAACTGGCCCGAATTTGTCACCCTCAAGGAACAGATCAGGGAGTTCGAGCCAGTCCCGCCTACCGGCCTCAGCGCCCTTGCCGGCGCCCAGTTACAACGTGGCTGTCGCCTGTTATACGATGGCGCCGACCTTATCTCTTACATGGCCGGCGTACGGGTGCCCATGCCCAAAAGTACCCGCGAGTACCTCCAGGCCCTGGATGACTTCGAGGTCGACTGCCTCGGCGTCGGCCTCAAGTCGGTATCCGCATAGTCTCTGCAACCAGCCAGTCCAACACCGCATCCAGGGCCTGGCGCTGGTCAGCACCACCGGCCAGAGCCTGCTGGTACACAGTCACCTGCCGCTGCGCGCTGGTACCCCGCTGCAGTATTACGCGGGCATACTCGACCTCGGCCACGCANCCAAAGTGCTCAGCATCTGTGCGGATCAACTCAAGCATCTCCTCGATCAGGCTGGAGTANGCAACCAACTCACCGCGCCCNAAATCGATCAGTGACGCCTCACTGCCATAGCGCTGGGCNCGCCATCGNTTCTCGGCGANCAGCGTACTGGCATAACGCCGCCAGCGCTGGTTGTCCTGGCGCAACCGGTAAAGCATTCTCAGCCANCAACGATAGAGCGCGGCAATACAGATGGCATCGTCAATCGATGTGCAGACGTCCGGCGCTCGCATTTCCAGNGTCGGGAACCGCTCACTGGGGCGCAGATCCCACCAGATCTTGGTAGCATCCTCAATGATGCCGGCGTTTACCAACACGTCTACATAGCGCTGGTACTCGGCATAACTGTCAAACGATTCCGGCAGACCGGTCCGGGGCATTTCATCCCAAATCGAAATCCGGTAGGACTGCAGACCCGTGTTCTCCCCCTCCCANAACGGCGAGGAAGTACTGAGCGCCAGCAAATGCGGAATTATGTAAGCAGCCTGTCCCAGAAGATCGACGCGTAACTCGTCGTCCTCTATTCCGACGTGCACGTGCATGCCGCAGATCAACANCCGTCTGACCACCTGCTGCATGTCTTGTGCGAGATCGTCGTAGCGCGTCTTATGAGTATGTTCGAGTTCGCTGGCAATGGCGTAGGGGTGAGTAGATGCTGCCACCAGGCTCAGGCCGAACTCAGCAATCACTTCGATCACCGNTTGCCTCAAACTAAGCAAATCCTCACGCACTTCAGAAACAGGCCCGCACACCCGGGTGCAGACCTCGACCTGGCACTGCAGAAACTCGGGGCTGACCTGGTCACCCAAACGAGCAGTAAGCGCTTCCATCAGGCCNTCCGGTGCCTGGCGGATCAAGGCGTGGCTGGCCTGATCCACCATCAAATACTCCTCTTCGACACCAATGGTAAAACTCGGTTCAGCAGTCACGNCAAGCGGTTGACCTCATAGAATTCNTNGTGGCTGAGTATCGGCTGTAAATGCCTGGCAAGCCNCTCTGCCCACACCAAACCATCTGCCTCCGTTGCAATGAGATCCTGGCGAATCTCCAGCAGCGCATGCGGATAGCCACGAGCCTCTGCCTGGGTCTCCATGGTGTATCCCGCCAGGTCATGGGCGTTATACGGCTCATTGTCGCCGACGCATAAATCCGCCTCGGCAGTCAGGCTTTCAAGTAGCGGCCGACTGATGCGGTCATCCTTATTCCAGAGGACACCAACATGCCACGGCCGGTCCACGCCATTCATCTGCGGAACAAAACTGTGCACTGTTATCAGTACCGGTAATCCGCGGGTAACTCGCACGTGCTCAAGTTGGGCAGNNACNGCNTTGTGGTATGGCAGGAAAATCTCNTCTGCCCGGCGCATGGCCTGCTCGCGGGATAGGCNGCGATTGCCCGGGATCACTANGCCATCGCTTATCTCAAGGATNGAAGTCGGGTCGGTCAAGTGTCTATTCAGATCGATCACCANCCGCGANAANCGCGACAGCACCAGCGGCGCATCCAGNAGCCGTGCCAACCGGCGTGCCAATCCCTCACAGCCGATATCATAGGCNACGTGCTGGGCAAGTACGCTCGCGTCCACCCCAAGATCATCCAGCACCCGCGGCACCGTGTTACGGGCATGGTCGCAGACAACCACCACCCGTGAACTGCCATTCGGGTTGTCGATTTCAAAAGGTGGGTTTTCGTCGTCCGCCAGCACCGGCATCTGGCCGTTCTGGTTAAGCTGCAGTTGCATTTCTATTTCCGCTTACCACCGGTGGCGAGCATTTCGCTGGCGATACCATACCACGCCAGCAGAGGAGATTTGCTACTCCAGCAGTTGCCGGATGACAAAAGGCAGGATGCCGCCATTCAGGTAGTAGTCCCACTCCTTGGGCGTATCTATGCGAACAACCGCGGTGAAAACGCTGGCTTCACCGCTGGCACAGCTGACCTGCACTTCCAGTTCACGGGCCCCACGCTCANGACCGACCAGAGCAAAGGTCTCGNTACCGGTCAGGCCAAGGCTCTGGCGACTGTCGNCGACCTGAAACTGCAGCGGNANCACACCCATGCCGACAAGNTTCGAACGGTGGATGCGCTCGAAACTCTCCACCAGCACGACACGGACGCCAAGCAGCGCCGGCCCTTTAGCTGCCCAGTCACGCGAAGAGCCGGTGCCGTATTCCTTGCCACCGATCAATATCAGCGGGGTCTGGGTCGTAGCGTAACGGGTGGCCGCCTCAAATATGGTCATCTGCTCATTGCCGGGCTGGAAGGTGGTAAAGCCACCCTCGGTGCCCGGAGCCAGCTCGTTACGCAAGCGGATATTGGCAAATGTACCGCGCATCATCACTTCGTGGTTGCCTCGGCGTGAGCCATAAGAGTTGAAATCCGCCTGCGCTACGCCGTGNGCCAANAGATACTCACCGGCCGGACTATCGGCCTTGATCGCCCCTGCTGGCGAGATGTGGTCGGTAGTGATGCTGTCGCCCAGAACGGCCAGTGCCCGAGCACCAGTTATCTGTCCGATCTCCCGAGGTTTCCGCGTCATTTCGGTAAAGTACGGTGGCCGGCGCACGTAGGTAGATTCAGCATCCCAGTCGAACAGACTGCCACCGCCCACCGGAATGCCCGACCAGTGCTCGTTACCCCGGAAAACATCTGAATAACGATTACGGAACATCTCCCGAGTAACACTGCTCGACACAATCTGGNTGACCTCAGCCTGGCTGGGCCAGATATCCTCCAGGGTGACCGGGTTACCGTCATTGTCATGGCCAAGGGACTCACTGGCCAAGTCAAGGTTGGTGGTACCGGCGAGCGCGTAGGCCACCACCAGCGGCGGCGAGGCGAGAAAATTCATCCTGACATCCGCATGCACCCGGCCCTCAAAGTTACGGTTACCTGACAATACCGAGCAGGCGATCAGATCACCATCGTGTATCGCCTGGCTAACCGGCCCGGGCAGTGGTCCGGAATTGCCGATGCAGGTGGTACAGCCGTAGCCGACCACGCCGAAACCAATACGCTCGAGGTCTTCAAGCAGCCCGGCATTGCCCAGGTAGTCGGTGACGACCTGCGAACCCGGTGCCAGCGAGGTCTTGACCCAGGGTTTAACGGTAAGACCTTTAGCCACGGCGTTTCGCGCNAGCAGGCCGGCAGCGATGATGACGCCGGGATTGGAGGTGTTGGTGCAACTGGTGATAGCCGCAATCACTACGGCAAGGTCAGTTAACTCGAAGTGCTGGCCGTCAAGCATCACCGGCTGCACCCTGCCCGGTCCGCTTTGGCGCATGCTGGCACAGGCTGCCTGAATGGTGGTGCGGGCGTTGCTGAGGCTGATGCGATCCTGGGGGCGCTTGGGGCCGGCGATGCCGGCTGTGACGCTACCAAGGTCCAGTGCCAGTCGTTCGCTATAGATGGCCGCTTCGGCCGCGGACACAGCAGCTTCGCGGTACAGACCCTGGCGACGGGCGTAGGCCTCAACCAGGGCGACCTCCTCATCCGAACGCCCTGTCAAGTGCAGGTATTTAAGTGTTTCGCCGTCAATCGGAAAAATTCCGCAGGTTGCACCGTATTCGGGTGCCATGTTGGCGATAGTTGCCTTGTCGGCAAGCGACAGGTGATCGAGACCGTCACCGAAAAACTCGACAAATTTTCCGACCACTCCGTGTTGACGCAGCATCTCGACCACACTCAGCACCAGGTCGGTCGCAGTTGTTCCCTCAGGCAACGTGCCGGTCAGTTTGACTCCCACTACCTCGGGAATAAGCATCGTCACCGGCTGTCCCAGCATAGCGGCTTCAGCCTCTATTCCGCCCACACCCCAGCCCAGCACACCCAGGCCGTTGACCATGGTGGTATGGGAATCCGTACCCACTACCGTATCTGGGTAGGCCCGGGTAACACCAGCCACCTCACGACTGAACACAACGCTAGCGAGATATTCGATATTTACCTGGTGCACGATACCGGTAGCCGGTGGCACCACGCGAAAGTTACTGAAAGCACTCTGACCCCAGCGCAGAAACGCATAGCGCTCACCATTGCGGGAATATTCCAGTTCGGCATTGCGCTCCAGCGCATCAGCACTGCCGAAGTAATCCACCATCACCGAATGGTCGATGACGAGGTCGGCCGGCGACAATGGATTGATAAGTTCGGGCTCACCGCCGAGGCTACGCATGGCCTCACGCATGGCTGCCAGATCAACCACCGCCGGCACCCCGGTGAAATCCTGCATCAGCACACGGGCTGGCGTAAAAGCAATCTCGTTGGCAGCAGTGGTCGTGCCGTCCCAACTAGCCAGTGCCTCAATATCTGGCGCGCACACGTTAATCCCGTCTTCGTTGCGCAGCAGGTTCTCTAACAGTATCTTCAGCGAGTACGGTAACCGGGCAAGGTCAAACCGATCGGACAATGCGTCCAGTGCAAAGATTTCATAGCGTTTGCCGTGGACATCGAGCGATGTCCGGACGCCAAAGGTGTCACTCATTGCAATTCCTGTATCTGTCCCTGGCCGGCGGGCGCTGTCGGCGCGCTCTTTCCTGTCTGGAGTGGGGATTGTCGGGCGGGCCGGAATTCTACCGCAGGTACCCCCTACCCTTCAGTACCGCAGACGGCCAGCAGATGGCGCTCACTTGCCGGCAAGCTCCTGCATCTGTGCTTCGCTGAGAACGGTCACCCCCAGTTGCTCGGCCTGGTCACGTTTTGAGCCTGGATTCTCACCAACGATGACATAGTCGGTCTTGGCCGACACGCTGCCGGTAACTTTGGCGCCCTGCGCTTTTAGCCAATCACGGGCCTGGTCACGACTCATCCCGCTAAGCGTACCGGTTACAACGACNGTAGTGCCGGCAAACGGCCCGTCACCACTAACCGTTGACTGCACCTTGGGCCAATGCACACCGGCCTGACGCAATCGCTCGATGACCTCGCGGTTGTGATCTTGTGCAAGGAATCGCTGGATACCCGCTGCCACCACCGGACCCACATCCGGTACCGCCTCGAGCGCCGTTGCATCTGCCATGGCCAGAGCCTCGAGGCTGCCAAAGTGCACGGCCAATATCTGCGCCGTGGCCTCGCCCACCTGGGGAATACCCAACGCGTAGAGAAAACGACCTAGCGTAGTTGCTTGGCTTTGTTCAAGCGCCACCATCAGGTTGGCGGCAGACTTATCCCCCATCCGCTCAAGATTCGCCAGCTCCTCCTCGGTGAGATGGTAAAGATCAGCCGCGGTTGTCACCTGACCGGTATCCACCAGTTGCTCGACCAGTTTGGCGCCTAGGCCGTCGATATCCATGGCCCGGCGCGAGACGAAGTGTTTGATCGACTCCTTGACTTGGGCGCTGCAATAGAGCCCGCCACTGCAGCGCAGAATGACGCCGTCATCGTCCGCAGAGATATCCGAGCCGCAGACCGGGCACTGGCTCGGAAAACGATAGCGCCGGGCGTTTCGGCGACGGCGTTCGCGCACTACCGATACCACTTCGGGGATAACATCACCAGCACGACGCACGATGACAGTATCACCCGGCCGCACATCGAGGCGCTCTATTTCTTCCTTATTGTGCAAAGTGGCATTGGACACAGTAACCCCGCCGACGAAAACCGGCTCCAGCCTGGCGACGGGGGTGATAGCGCCAGTGCGTCCAACCTGCACTTCGATTCGCTGTACCACCGTCATTTCCTCCTGCGCCGGAAACTTATGCGCAAGTGCCCAGCGCGGTGCACGGGAAACAGCGCCCAGCGCTTGCTGACTGGCGTAGTCGTTGACCTTGTACACCACACCATCGATCTCGTAAGACAACTTCGCACGCTGCGCGGACAGATCCGCATAGTAGGCAAGGCACTGCTCCACCCCTCGCACCTCCCGCGCCAGGGGATTGACCCGCAGACCCCAGTTCCGCAGAGTCGCCAGCGTTGCCAGGTGTGTTACCGGCATTGGCCCCCGCTGCCAGCGGCCCACGCCGTAACAAAAGAAATCCAATGGCCGGGCCGCCGATAGCCGGGGGTCGAGTTGGCGCAAACTGCCGGCAGCCGCGTTGCGTGGGTTGGCGTAGCGCTTCTCGCCTTTTTCCTCTTGGGCGCGGTTCAGCCGCTCGAACCCGGCGAGCGGCATGTAGACTTCACCCCGAACCTCGAGCACGGCGGGATATCCCTTGCCCAACAGTTTCAGTGGAATCGAGCGGATTGCCCGCACGTTAAGGGTGACATCCTCCCCCCGATGCCCATCCCCCCGGGTAGCAGCCATCCTGAATGCACCCTCTTCGTAGAGCAGACTGATAGCAAGCCCGTCCAACTTAGGCTCGGCCGCGTAGGTAACGCTCTCTACGGCCAGACCCTCACGGCAACGCCGGTCAAAATCACCGACTTCCTGTTCGGAAAATGCATTAGCCAGTGAGAGCATCGGTACAGCATGCTCAGCNGTGACAAAACTTTCCAGCGGCNGGCTGCCNACCCGCTGGGTAGGAGAATCNGCAGTGGCAATTTGCGGGAACTGGTGCTCGAGGTCTTCGAGCGTACGCAGCAGCCGATCGTACNCGGCGTCGGGGATCAGCGGGTCGTCGAGCACATGGTACTGGTAGTTGTGCCGCTCGATCTCGCCGCGCAGCCGCGCAGCATCCTGCCGCGCCTGTGCCAGTTTTCGGNTCATACTGTCACCAGGGCACGGTATTAGCGCCGGCGCCTGACATTCCATTTTCGACTGTGTTCAGAAAAGCCGGCGCGCCTCATCGCTTCCCGGAACCACGCCATAGCGGGTCATCGCCGACTCGATATTGCGGACCTGGTGCTTGATTCGGGCATACTGGGCGGCAGCGAGCGGTACACCGTCGGGGTCAACCAGACTGCCGCCAAGTTCGGCAGCCACGTACTCCGCCACCGAGAGCAATTCCAAGAAGGTGGCCCCGGGACGCTCCACCCGTGGAACATTCATCATCAGGGTGAGGCCGATGAAACTGCCNCGGTCGAGCGCGTCGTAGCCGAAACCCCCGGACCCGTCCAGATTGGCCAGGCTGAACCGACTGACACCGGTGCGCGAATTAAAAAAATGAAAGACGTCTTGCTCGCCAAGGCGCATTCCGGCCCGGCCCATGACCCGTGACAGGTTGGGCCCGGCAAAGGTGTTGCTACCTGCGGGCACCACGTTGATCACTACCAACAAGTCGAACTCTTGACAGAACTGCTCCAGGCGCGCGGCCTGCGGCAGCGCCTCCTCTACCGANCAGTCAAACTGGAACCGGCGTCCCAGCGTCTCGGCCAGTGTGTAGACCAGGTTATTGAAACGGGTCAGTTCAGACTCATCCACCGGCCCGTTGCCGTCGGCCAGNTGAATNCTGACGATGAGATCAGTAAAAACNTCGTCAACGCTCGCCTCGCGCAAATCCAGCCAGGCGTTGCCNGGCTCGGTGCGACCGTGGATCGCGTGCGNGTGGTCGAGATCTATCTCGTGCTGGCGAAAAANCGNCAGCGCGGCATTGCGGGTAACCAACTGCTCGCCGTGGATACGGGCCCAGTAGTCGATTTTCAGCGGCCCCAGACNGGCCTGTGAATCCAATGACAGTGTCGCCCTGGCGCCGTCAGTTCCTGCCGGCGCTTGCTGCCCCGATGCTCCCGCTCCGGCTGGAGCGTCACCAGGTTCTGTGTGCGGTGTCGCGGTACGGAACTCACTGGCAGCGACCAGCGAGGGCTCTCGCTGTTGCCCTCGACCCGCACTCCCCCTGCGCGAGAGCAGTTCGAGCAGAGAGGGCCACCAGTCTTTACGCAGGCGTTGTCCCAGCCGCACGATGAGCGTGGTTAAATCGATGCGCCACTGGGCATAGGACCATACCACCACGAGCACCAGCACGGCCACGCCCATCAAGACCAATGCCAGCTGCAAGCTCACTTTACTGCGCCGCCAGCCTGACGGCCTGGTCCACGTCGACCGACACTATCGATGAAACTCCAGGCTCTACCATAGTCACACCCAGTAGGATATCTGCCGCCTCCATGGTGATCTTGTTATGGGTGATAACGACCAGCTGGGACCGCTCCGCCAGGGCCCGCAGGGTCTGGCAGTACCGCTCGACGTTGGCATCATCGAGTGGCGCATCAACCTCGTCGAGAATGCAAAATGGCGCCGGATTGAGTCGAAAAAGTGCAAACAGCAGTGCCACTGCGGTCAGGGCCTTTTCCCCGCCGGAGAGAAGTTGGATGGTGCTGTTGCGCTTGCCCGGCGGTCGCGCCATGACCGTGACACCGGCGATGAGCATATCGTCCCCGGTAAGCTGCAACACCGCACTACCACCCCCGAACAGACGCGGAAAGAACTCGGCGAACCCTTCGTTCAACTGATCGAAGGTTGACTTAAAGCGTTCGCGGGTCTCGCGGTCGATCTTGCGGATTACGCCTTCCAGCGTATCCAGCGCCTCGACCAGATCGGCATGCTGAGTATCCAGATATTCCTTGCGCTCGGACTGCTCGTCGAACTCCTCTATGGCGACCAGGTTGACCGGCCCAATCCTAGATATCTTCTCGGCCAGGACGTCGGCACGTTCGACCCAGCCGGGCTCGCTGGCATCTTCCGGTAATTCCGCGAGCAGGCTGGCGAGTGCGTATTTTGCCGCTTGAATCTGCTCCTGCAGCGTCTCAGCACGTACGGTCAGTTCCTGTGCCTTGAGCCGTTGCTGCTCCAACGCATCGCGGGCCGTAGCAACCTCCTGTTCGCGTTCCGACAACTGACCCTGCAGTTCGCGGACCTGCTCCTCCAGGCTNGCAAGCTGGTCGCGGGCCGCTGCCAGTTCTTTTTCGACTTGCTTGCGGCTGCCNAGCAACTGCTCCAGACGATCCTGCAATGCCTGCTCCGGCTCGTCGCCACGATCCAGNTGNTGGTGCAACTGGCCGNGCCGCTCATGCATACGCTCACTCTGCGTAGNCAGCCGCTCCAGGCTGGCNGTCAACGAATCGAGCGACGCCTGCGCCCGCTGCAGCGCCAGTTCTGTANGATGCAACTGCTCACGGGCTTCCTGCGCCTGTCGCCGTGACGCAGCGAGCGCACCGGAGAGCTGCTCTTTTTCGGCCAACAGTGCTGCGCGCTTTTCCTCCAGCGTACCGGTCTCATCTTCAGCAAGGGCAAAATGGCGGCGAGCCTCACCAAGTTCCCCGCCGGTGGTGGTGAGCTCGGTCATTAGTTCGTCAATCTCGGTTGCCAGCTGCTGCCGCCGCCCTTCGATTTGGGCAAAACGGGCTTCCCGGTCGGCCAGTACCTGGCGCGCCTCGGAGCGGGCTGTGAACCACTGCTTCAGCGCGCCCTGGCGCTCGTGCTGGCGCTGTTCTGTCGATCGGACCTGCTCGCGGGCATCATCAAGGCTGGCTTCGAGCGCGTCGGTCCGCGATACCCGTGCTGACACATCCTGGTGCAGGTGCTTTATTTCCTCCTCGCGCGCGAGCAGTCCTTCCTGCTGGTCCTGGCCACGTGNTACCCGCACCCAGTTGGGGCCAACCACCATACCGCAACGGGTCACCACACACTCCTGCGGTGCCAGCGTGCGACGCCGCNCCAAGGCTTGCTCCAGGTCGTCGGCAACATANATGCCGGTGAGCAGGGGTGCCAGNTCGTAGCGTGGGCAACGCAGGTGTGCGAGCAGGGTCTGCGGATCNCTTTNCANCATTGCCGCNTCGCCTGACTCTATAAAGAAAAGGTTGGTAGCCGGCAGCCCAGCCCNNTCGNCCAAGGCCTGGTCAAGNCTGCCCACTCCCAGCCCGGTCAGGCGGCGNCCGAGGATCGCNTCAGCCGCCCGCTCCCAGCCGTCGGCAACCNTNATCTCNCCAGCCAGGCGNGGGGCNTGGGCCAGNCCCCGCTTTTGCAGCCANTTGCGNTATTCCTCGTCCTGGCCNAGGGCNGCATCCTGCAANTCCTGCAACGATTCAAGGCGGCTGCGGGCNGCGTGCATCTGCTGGCGCCCGTCATCGACCTGGCCACTGAGCGNCTCGGCCTGTGTCCGCAACTGCTGAATAGCGGCTGACAATTGCTCCACTTCCTGCTCACACTCACGGGCCGCAGCCGCTCGCTCGTTAGCATCTGTCCGGGCCGCATCTACCTCNAGNGATTCCTCCTCGCTGAGCAGCGCCATCATCTCCTCATCCAGCCGNGCCAGNCGCTCCTGGCCCTTCTGGTCAACTGCCTCGAGNTGCTCGATCCGGGTACGCTGCACCTCNTGGTCCTGGATCGGCTGAGCNGCACTATGGGTGAACTCGTGCCACCGCTCCTGCCACCCCTCNAAAGCCTGTTCCTGTTCGCCCTGCGCCTGGACCGCCGCCTGCTGCACTGTGGCATAACGCTGGCGCTCCTGCTGGTGACGGCTCAGTTCTTCTTTCAGCCGCGCAATTTCGGTAACGTCCTGCTCACGCTCAGTGGTTATGTCCTGCAGTGCACTCTCCAGTCGCTCGAGTTCGCTGCGCTGCTGCTGCTCAGTCTCGCGGGCGTACTCTATCGCCTGTTCGGCTGAAGCGACATCGGCACCCACAGCATAAAACCGGCCCTGCACGTCACTGACATTCTGCTGAGCAGTCAGTTCACTGGCGCGAATCTCTTCGATCGATTTCTCGAGCGCCCGTTGATTCNCCAGCCGGGACTGCACCTCGGTCTCTGCCTGGCTGGTGCGGCTGGCTTGGTCGTCGACTCGCGCCTGCAGGGCCAAGTGTCGCAAAGCAAACAACTGTCCGTTAACAACACGTTCCTCGTCCTTGAGTTTTTGGTAGCGCCGCGCGGCCTGCGCCTGGCGCTGCAAGCGGCGCAGTTGGGTCTCTAATTCGCGGCGGATATCCCCCACTCGACTCAAATTCTCGCGGGTGTGCCGGATACGGGTTTCGGTTTCGCGGCGTCGATCCTTGTAATGGGAGATGCCGGCGGCTTCTTCGACGAAACTGCGCAGGTCCTCAGGCCGTGCCTCAACAATGCGGCTGACCATGCCCTGCTCGATGATCGAATAGGACCGCGGACCCAGGCCGGTACCGCGGAACAGGTCGGTGATGTCGCGGCGCCGGCAGCGGGCTTTGTTGATCTGGTAGTCCGAGGTTCCATCGCGCGAAAGAGAGCGTTTTATCGACACCTCGTTAAAGCGGGCATAAGCCGGCGGGGCGGAACTGTCGCTGTTGTCGAATACCAGTTCGACCGACGCCTTGCCGACCGGCTTGCGTGAATCCGTGCCATTGAAAATGACGTCGGTCATGCTGTCCCCACGCAACTTGCGNGCGGAGCCTTCGCCCATCACCCAGCGCACGGCGTCAATGACGTTGGACTTGCCGCATCCGTTCGGGCCGATAATGCCGGTCAGGTCAGCCGGAATGGTGACCGTGGTTGGGTCGACGAACGACTTAAAACCGGAAACGTGGATCTTTTTCAGGAGCATCGGGTCAATACCCGCAGTGACCCACAGCCCACGACCTCGAACCGCCTGGGACGGAGAGAGGTGCGNCCGCTGGCCTCACATGCCGGGTCGTGAATGAAAAAATGGTGGTGGTTAAGACGTCTCAAACTGAGACTGAATTATATCTGATATTGGCCAAATTACCGAGCAGAAACCCCTTTTAGGGAACACCTTCAGCGCCNTCNCCGGCCGGTNTANTTNTCCGCAAATGGCTGCCGATAGCCGCTCACCGGCAACCTNCCCGTCNCNGCCTGAGCCANTGCCAGCGCCGCCGGATTCCGGCCCGCCTNTTGTGGCNGCAACGCTTATTGCGCTCATCCGNGGNCTCTGGTANATTGGCGCGCTTTTCAGGAATCCANCCAGCCAGAGCGGCACAGNCAGCCCCAGTATCAACCAATGGCCACAGCAAAAAAGCAAGTCTTTGACGAACCAATTCACGGCATCAAGCCGTATCGGCCCAAGCGCGGCGAAGACTACATGAATGAGGCCCAGTACCAGCATTTTCGCGCAATTCTTGACGCCTGGAAGGCTGAATTGATCGATGACACCGAGCGCACGGTGCATACCATGCAGGATGAGACCATCAACCTGCCCGATCCCAACGATCGCGCGACCCAGGAGACCGACCGCTCGCTGGAATTGCGCACCCGTGACCGCGAGCGCAAACTAATCAAAAAGATCAACGAATCCCTGGGGACCATCGATACCGGCGATTATGGCTATTGCGAGGAATGCGGCATCGAGATTGGGATCAGGCGGTTGGAGGCACGGCCCACTGCCACGCAGTGTATCGACTGTAAGTCCTTAAGCGAGATACGCGAAAAACAAAAGGTTTGACAGCGGCAAGGCCTTAGCAGGAACCGCGGCCGCAGCCGCGGTTTTTTTGTCCTCCGGCCCTCGGCCTGGCTTGCTGAGATAGAATGGAGCGCGCCAGGGGCGCATCCTT
>PBTT01000012.1 GCA_002729195.1 Acidiferrobacteraceae bacterium | reverse complement strand
ACAAAAACTCTTCGGGAATCGGCCAACACCGCTCTGACAGTTCGCGAAAAGTCAGGCCCGCTTTGAGCACGGCGATATTGGTCTCGATCTGCTCGTAGGCGGCGGCATAGAGCCGGCGCTGCTCATCGCTGGGCTTGTCCCCACACAGCCACGAACGAGATATATCTGAGCAATAACCGTAGGGGCCGATGAGGTCAGTATCGAAACTGACCAGGTCATTTTTTTCGATCTCCCGCATCGAGCACTCACGAAACCAGGGATTGGTGCGCGGGCCAGANGATAACAANCGCGTCTCGATCCATTCNCCGCCGAGNCGAATATTGGTCTCGTGTANCTTGGCCCANAGTGCATTCTCCGTNATGCCCGGCAGCAAAGCTTCTTCCATAGCNCGACAACCTGCTTCGCAAACAGCCATAGACGCNCGCATCAGAANCAGTTCCTCGCTCGATTTGATTACCCGCGCACGNTCAGCGACNGCCTCNCCNTCANCCATTACCAGGCCCTTCTCGCGCAGGGCATCAGTCGCGGCANAGGACAATCGATCAACCGCCAGGCGCCGGTTNCCGCCGCCATGAGCCTGCATCAGTTCGTCAATCTGGCCGGCAAACGCCCTGGCTTTGGCCTCNCCGTNATCGCCAGCGGAAAAAAAGTAAAACGANGGAATGGCACGGTACTCGTCCACCCCTGGCANATCTTCGGCCAAGTGTGGCAGGTTGGCGTAGTCAAAAAGCACCACTGGNCCNTCGAGGGCAACNAAAACACAGCGCGTCTCGTAGTGCGTNCACCACACCTGCATATTCGTCGCATCGGTCGCGTAGCGTGTATTGATTTGATCAAAAAGCAGTAAGCCCGCTGCGTCGACCAGTTCCATCTGCTCACGTAACCGAGCCAAGCGATAGCGACGAACGACATCCAAATCAACCGGCGCCTCGCTGTACTCCATGGCGCCATGCTGGCGTGGCCGCTTGCGCGCAGCCCGCACCGACTCGATAGGCATGAAATTCTCTCCCCAGATTAGTAGAACACTATCTGACCACGGCCCCAGTTAATCATAGCCATGATCCTTCCGGCAATCGCCGAGTATATAAGTCTCGCCGAGCGCACAAGCCAGACAAACCTGTGTCCGACAAGATCTCTGGCGGCGGCGACACCCCGAGCCAGACTGCCTCCGCACCGGCCGGGGCTTCCATGGAGGCGAGGCCACGTTTAGGCCTCCTTCAGCACCAAGGCTGGCGGCGTGGCCAGCACTTTTCTCATTCCGGCCCGACTGGCCAGCCACACCAACAGCACTGCCGCCGATACTGACACCAGCAGCAGCAATAAATTCGGCGTGTAATCAATATAAAAGACCCTGGTGGCAAGTATTCTGCCAATCAGCGCAGCAGCCACCGCGGCTACGGTACCAGCGAGCGCTCCCATCACCAGGAACTCGGTATTGAGGCTGGCCAATAATCGACGTCGATCACAACCCAGCGCTTTCAGCACAGCGGCCTCATACACCCGGGCGTCCCGCGTAGCCGAGAGGGTGGCGACCAGCACCAGGGCACCAGCTGCTACAGTGAAGCCAAAAACCAGGTTTAACCCCAGGCTGACGATATCGATGATGCGCCGTACCTGTGCCAGAATGGCGCCGATATCGATGATGTTGACAGTCGGAAAACCCCGCGCCAGATCGGCCAGTAGTACTTCTTGTGGTTCATCCAGGTGTATCGCCGTCAGCAGCGTGCGCGGCGTTAGCGGGAATGCGCCCGGTGGAAACAGAATGAAAAAGTTCGGCTCGAACGAATCCCAGGTCACACTACGGATGCTGGATATGGTGGCTTGCAACTCCTGCGCGCCAACCTGGAAGCCTAATTGGTCACCAATGTGCACGCCGAGCGGTTCGGCCCAACTACGGGCCAGCGATACCTGGCCATGGCGTGGACCCTCGCCCCACCAGGTGCCGGCTTCAAGACTATTGCCCGATGGCAAATTCTCCGCCCAGGAGAAATTCAAGTTACCCTCGATGCGGCTCGATGCTCTGGCGTCCGGGTATTGCGCCGGATCTGGTATTTGGCCATTAATGGATACCAGCCGGCCTACCGCCATGGGCACATAAGTAGCGCTTACCCCGGCCTGCGTAAAGAGCTCATCCACACCCGCTTGCTCATGCGGCTGGATGTTGGCCAGAAAATAGTTCGGTGCGTTTGCAGGTAAGCGAGTCTGCCAGGNNGCAAATANCTGGGCGCGTACCAGGGTCAACAGCAAAATGATTGTCAAGCCAAGGCTGATTGACGCGATTTGCAGACTACTGCTCAAGGTGTGGCGGAAAAGGCGCGCCAAGCCAAAACGCCAGGAAACACCAACACCCCGGGAAATCGCTTTAAGCGCCCTTAGCAGTACGGCCGACAGCCCCATCATTGCCAGCAGACCCGCTATCGACCCGCCAAGAACATAGGTGACAATTTTTATATCGGTCGATTGAGCAAGTGCCAGTAGCGCCAATGCCGCTACCGGCAAAACATAATATAGGTGTCGCCACCTCGCAGCCGCCGTCACTGCCCCCCGTTGCAGCACCTGAATCGGTGTAACCGTATTCAAAGTTGCCAGCGCCGGCACCGAAAAGCCAAGCAACAGCACAACACCCAGGCCAAGCGAGGTCGCCGCCGAGCGCCAGCCGGTAGAGCCAAGCTCGCCAGTCAGAACCTGCCGTGCGATCTGCGCGATAACGCTCTCAACGCCGTAGCCAAGCGCCACCCCGATACTGCCCACCAGCAGTGCCAACAACAGCAATACCCGCACATGCAGGCCTAACACGGCTGCACGGTCAGCACCGAAACAGCGCAGCAGCGCGACGTTGGTTCGTTGTCGCGCCGCGTAACGCCCAGCCGACACGGCAATCGCGATACCAGCCAGCAAGATGGCGCCCAACGCCGCCAGGCCAATGAAATTCTGGGCCCGCTGCAGTGTCGACCCCACCTGTAGTTGCGCCTCTTTCAGGTCAATAATCCGGTAATCCAGGCCCAGTAAAGGCGCGATACCCTGGCGAAAGCGCTCTACTGCCAACTCGGTCCCAGCCACCAACAGCGCATATTGGGCCCGGCTGGCCGGCCCCAACAAGCCGCTTTTTTTTAGATCACCAAGGCGCACCATGACCCGTGGTGCGAGGCTGACAAAGCTCTCCCCCTTATCCGGTTCGTAGGCGATTACCGCGCTTACCGTGAACTGAGCCGAGCCAAGCTCCAATTGATCCCCTAACTCCAGCCCCAGCACTGACAGCAACCTGGTCTCAACCCAGGCCTCGCCAGCAGTCGGGCCCCAGTTCACATCCGACGCAGGCCCTGGGTCCGCGCTGCGGATAGTCAACTCTCCACGCAGTGGATAACCTGACGAAACACCCTTGACCGCGATCAATTGCGTGATACCGTCACGAAAGATAACGCTTGGAAAAGTCGCCACCTCTGCACTGGCAAGGCCGGCAGTATTTGCCCGCGCCAACCAGTTGTCGGGTATCGGCTGGCGCCCTGATACCTTAAGGNCCGCTGCAATGATCTCACCGGCACCGCGCATGAGGCTACGCTCTATGCGCTCCCCGTGTGCACTAACGGCGGTAACAGCNCCCACTGCAACCAGCAGTGACAATGCCAGCGCTACCAGTTCCCCTGAACGCCACTCACGCCGCAGTTGCCTGAGCNCGTGGCCNGTGCCAATCCTCATTAGTGTTGTTCCACTATGCGGCCGTTTTCCAGCCGCAACCGTCGCTGACATTGTTCGGCCAGTCCCAGGTCATGCGTCACCAGCACCAGGGATGTATTCTGCTCAGCCTGCAGTGAAAAAAGCAGTTCCTTGATCTGGCTGGCGGCTTCCCGATCGAGATTGCCAGTTGGCTCGTCGGCAAACAACACCGCAGGCTCCACCGCGAAGCCCCGAGCGATCGCGACCCGCTGCTGCTCGCCACCTGACAATTGCCTGGGATAGTGATGCAAGCGTTGTCCGAGTCCGACTTCACAGAGCCATTGCCGAGCTTGGAGCCGGGCGTCAGCGGCGGCGGCAAGTTCCAGCGGCAACATCACGTTCTCGAGCGCCGTGAGGCTTTCCATCAGGTAAAACGATTGGAAAACAAAACCCACCTGCCCGGCCCGTAGCCGTGCCCGTTGATCCTCGTCAAGCGCCGTGATCTCATTGCCTCGAAAAAATATCTGACCACGGGTTGGCAGATCGAGTCCCGCGAGTAAACCAATCAGAGTGGACTTGCCCGACCCCGAGGGACCGGAGATTACCGTGGCCGAGCCCGCCGCGATGCCAAGGTCGATGTCCTGAAGTATAGTCAGCGGCCCCGAAGGTCCTTCAACTTCGCGATCGACACCTACAGCCTGCAAAATGAAGTCACTCATAAGATTGCTGCTGCTCCTGTTGCTCAGTAACCCGACATTGGCAATGGCCGAACGTATCTTACTGGTAATTGGCGATAGCCTGAGTTCTGCCTACAACATGCCGCTGGCGGTAGGATGGGTCGCATTACTGAAAAAAAAAGTAGCGCCCGTAGTGCGGGTAATCAATGACTCTACTTCCGGGGATACCACCGCCCAGGGTCTCACCAAGATGCCAAGCCTGCTGGACCGCTACCGGCCCGAAATTGTCATTATTGAACTCGGTGCCAATGACGGCCTGCGCGGCCACCCACCCTTTGCTATCCAAAAAAACCTCGAGGCTATGGTGCGAGCGGCGCGGGCTCGTGGCACGCGGGTGCTGCTGCTTGGTATGGATATTCCGGCGAACTACGGCGACGCTTACCGTACCGCTGTTCGCCGGGTGTTCGCGGCGGTTGCCAAAAAAACAAACGTTACCCTGTTGCCATTTCTGCTCGAGGGCATCGCCAGCCAGCCGAGCCTGATGCAACCCGATCGCCTTCACCCCAACGCGGCTGCCCAACCCCTGATCCTAGAGAAGGTCTGGGCGGCCCTGCAACCGCTGCTCGAAGAGCATTGAATCCATGAGCGCNNGNTCGAATGCTGCCCCACCGACCGCCGCGCTCTCCCAGTCCCCGACCAATATCCCAACACCAGTGAACTCGTTAGGCAGTTAGCCCAACACTGAGTTCACCGCCTCAGCCAGAATTTGCGGAATACGATCCAGCGTATCCTCGTCGGTGACAATTGGCGGCGCGATACAGTAGGCGTCGCCGCGCACCCGGCTGAACATTCCGCGCTCTACGGTCGCTGCGTGAATCTTCGGACCAATGGCCTCGCTGGCCTCGAACATGGTTTTGCTGGGCTTATCCTTAACGAATTCGACGCCGCACATGAGTCCGAGGCCCCGCACATCACCCACGTTTGGGTGATCGGCCAGTGCTTCCTTGAGTTTTACCAGCAGCCGCTTACCTTTTTCTCTAGCCTGGCCGACAAAATCCTCTTGTTCGATGATATCCAACATGGCGAGTGCAACCGCACAACCGACCGGATGGGAACTGTAGGTATAAGCGTGCATCCACGGCGAGCCGCTTTCGTTCATCACGCTGGCAATCTCGTCGCTGATACCAATGCCACCAAGTGGAAAATACCCGGAGGTGATGGCCTTGGCGAACTGGATGAGGTCTGGTTTCACACCCCAGTGCTCCAGACCAAACATGCGGCCGGTGCGGCCAAAGCCGGTAATTACCTCATCTGAGACCAGCAGAACTTCGTACTTATCGCAAATCTCTCTGATCCGTGGGAAGTAATCGTCCTGCGGCACCAGCACCCCGCCTGCACCCTGCACTGGCTCGGCGATGAACAGGGCTACCGTATCAGGGCCTTCCTCAAGGATCTTTTTCTCCAGCTCATCAGCCGCGGCAATTCCCTGGCTGGCCGCACCTGCAGGCGCTTCGTAAAGATACGGATAGGGGCTCGGGATATGCACAAACCCGGGAATCAATGGTTTAAACATCTCCCAGTAGGGTGCGATGCCGGTCGCACACATGCCGGCAAAAGTCACCCCGTGGTAACCCCAAATGCGTGATATGACTTTGGTCTTCTCCGGCTTACCCTTGAGTTTCCAGTAATAGCGAGCCAGTTTAATGTTGCTGTCAGTCGCCTCGCCGCCACCAGAAGTCAGATAAAAATGATTAATGTCCGGGTAAGTGATTGCAGCAAGCCTTTCGGCCAGTTCAATCGCCCGCGGATTAGAACTGCCGATGTAGCCAGAGGCAAAACCCATTTGGCGCATCTGCTGGGCTGCCGCGTCTGCCAGCTCAGTGCGGCCATTACCCGCGGTGTTATTCCAAAGCCCAGACAGGCAGTCGATAAAACGATTGCCATCGGCATCGACCAGGTATGCCCCCTCGCCACCAACCCACACCCGTGCACCTGAATGGGCGGATGGGTTGTGCAACGGGTGAACCAAGTGGGCCGCATCACGGCTAACCAGTACGGCTTGTTCTACAGTTGTCATGCGCTCGCTCCTTTGTCTTGCAATCCGGCCCCAACTTGCGGGACGGTAAATGCACTTTTAAATGATACGATCATCCTTCAATTTATCAGCTAGATTCCTTAGCGTTGGCCTTTCACGTTGAATACAGAATAAATCAAATCAGAGGTAAATCCAATCGAATAAATGGCCCAAGGATTTTAGTCATATTGCGACTTATAGTGATCGAATAGCCTCGCAGCGTCATTCATAATGGCCTATTCTATTTCTCTTCGCTCATGCAACACGCTCAGCCAACACATCGTCTGGAAACAAGCCCGCTTTCATCACCTGTCCTGGCAGTGGCTGATCAAAGTATTGCTCTACCCATTTGGCAACGTCGACTAGCCCGGCAAGATCAATTCCGGTTTCATAACCCATGTTGCGCAGTAAATAGCATAGGTCTTCTGTAGCAATATTGCCGGTGGCACGCGGAGCAAACGGACACCCGCCGATTCCACCAACCGAAGCATCCAGTATTCGCACACCCGATTCAATCGCTGCAACTGCGTTCGCAATTCCCGTGTTGCGGGTGTTGTGGAAATGGCATCCAATACCGATCGATGGATCCAACGCTGCCTGCAACGCGATCACGCGTTCTCTGACCTGGCTGGGCACAGCGCAGCCGATAGTATCGGCGAGTAGAACTTCGTCGACACCGGTCTGTTCCAGGCGGTGGCCAATATCAATCACGGCTGAAGTAGCTATCTCGCCCTCAAACGGACAACCAAAGGAGGTGCTAATAACCGCGGAGAATAGCTTGCCCGAGGATTTCACTTGATCGGCAATTGATTCGAGCTCAGCCAATGTCTCAGCGACACTNGCGCCTTGGTTCTTTTGGTTGAAAGTTTCACTGGCAGTGACCGCGTAGCGNATCTCATCNACCTTCGCTTCAAGCGCGCGTGCAACNCCCTTNGCATTAAGTGCGAGCCCTGCAATTCGAACTCCTTCTGGCCGATCGATATCTGCCACGACCTGTTCTGCGCCTTCCATTTGCGGGACTCGTTTGGGATTCACAAAGCTCGCCGCTTCTATCCGCTGGATGCCCGTTCTCGCCAGGCGGTTAATCAGTTGCACCCGCTCAGCAACGCTCCAGATACGCTTTTCGCTTTGCAGTCCGTCGCGGGCGCCGACATCGCAGATGTCAACCTGGGTTATTGNGTTAGNTGAATCCGACATTTCTCAACTTCTCAAGTCCTGCTGTAGTTCGCCCTTGGTCAAACCGAGGGATAACGTAGCGTCACCCAGGCGCTACTCGGCCGGGCATCAGGNTGTGCCAATAGCGTACTANTGTGCATTGAATTTTGCTTTATNTGAACTCAAGGGCGCCATGCGATGGTCGCGCAAGTGAGTGAACTGTTCAAGTAGGTATTACTGGCAGANNCTGGATGCTGGTTACTCCGGCCAAGCCCCTAACAACGGGAATACTACAAAAAAAATCGCCGTCTCGATAGGCTTTCTCTAATTTCGGAATTCTGGAATTACTTGAGCAGCATAATCCGCGATCAATTTTTCTTCATCTCCGTTATCCAGGTAAATGTTGAACTGTGTGATGCCCACAGATTCTAATTGCCGAATTTTTTCGACATGCTGCTCTGGTGTCCCTAACACAGCAAAACTCTCAACAACTTCTGGTGTAATAAAATCCAGGTAGGGGTTATCACTCTGCCCGTGCTTGCGATAGTCATAGCCTCGACGTTTTTCGATATATGCGCTCAAACTTTCAGGAATAGAACTTGTGTCAGCTCCGTATCTNTCAACAATATCAGCAATATGATTTCCTACCATTGCCGGAAACCACTTGGTTTTTTCTACACAAACGTCCATTGGCCCAATATACGCGGGGGCAGCAGACATGACTTGATAATCGGCCATATCCCGGCCAATTGCCTTACCCGCTGCAATAGCCCTCTCACTGAGCCACTGGCAAATTGCCGGCTCAGCGATCTGCAAAACTAGGCCGTCGCCCTTTTCCCCGGCAACTTTGATTGCTTTGGGACCGTAGGCCGCGAGCCAGATCGGTAGTTCGTAGCCAGTACTCCAGGGAATCTTAACGGGGGCCGGGCACTGGTCATAAGTGACTTCNTCGCCACGAACCATCGCTTTTACTTTATCGGTGAACTCAGAAAGACGCGCCAGGTTTGCTGGTTTCTTCCCCATCACTCTGAGCGAACTATCCCCTCGTCCCGCGCCAACATCAAATCTGCCATTACTTTGGAGCGCCAGGCTGGCGAACAAACTTGCGGCGACTGACCAGTCCCGCACACCTGGATTTGTTACACAGGGCCCAAAGCGCATCTTGCTGGTATGTTCCATACACATAGCCATGGCAACATAACTGTCTCGCCATAAAATATGGGAATCATAAAACCAGCAATATTCAAAGCCGCCAGCCTCTGCCTGGCGTACCAGGTTTTTTGTTCTATCTGGATGGGCCTCNCCCTTAAAACAGATGCCAAATTGCACGTTTACCTCCTGCTTGATTGACCCTGCAGGTCACCTCGGTATNTCTTTTTTTATCAACTAGGCTTNGAGACGGGTAGTTTTGCTACGGTCCCTGCNCCNTTGCACCAGANTTTTATCGATCGACAGAAACTGGCGCAGTACGTTCTCGGGCCTTGCTCATAGCTTCGAAATATGGTGCAAACGGCGGCCTTTCAATGTATCGGCCAGCGCCGCGCTCCACCTGTAACTCACCACCTTTGAATACCACCTTGCCCTGACTGATGGTATGGGAGGCAGTGCCCATCACCGTCATTCCTTCGAAAATGTTGTAGTCGATGTTCTGATGGTGAGTTTTGGCCGAAATGGTTTTGCTGNCCTTGGGATCCCAGACCACGAGGTCCGCATCTGACCCAGCTGCCACCAAACCCTTACGCGGGTAGAGATTAAAGATCTGTGCCGCGTTGGTTGAGGTTACCCGAACGAACTCATTCATAGTCAGGCGACCAGTTCGAACTCCCGAATCCCACAACACCTCCAAACGGTTTTCGACACCACCCGTACCGTTTGGAATCTTGGTGAAATCNTCCCGGCCCATCGCTTTCTGATCGGCACAGAAACAACAATGGTCGGTCGCGGTAGTCTGCAGGTTTCCNGATTGCAGGCCCCGCCACAACTCCCGCTGGTGNTCTTTAGGCCGAAANGGCGGGCTCATCACATGGGCTGCTGCCACCTCAAAGTCNGGATCNAGATAAACNGAATCNTCAATCANGAGGTGTCCAGCAAGAGCCTCGCCGAATACCCGCTGGCCTTCGTTGCGCGCTCGGATAATCGACTCTAACGATTCCCTNCAGGACACGTGGACCACGTAAAGGGGTGTTTTCAGTGCCTGGGCGATCCGAATTGCCCGGTTCGCGGCCTCACCTTCGACTTCTGGCGGCCGCGACTGCGGATGACCCTCTGGNCCGGTGATTCCCATATCCATGAGCTTGCGCTGTAACTGCCAGACCAGTTCACCATTTTCTGCATGNACAGTCGGAATGGCGCCGAGTTCCCAGGCTCTGGTGAAGCTGTTAACAAGAATCTCATCGTCCGCCATGATCGCGCCCTTATACGCCATGAAGTGCTTGAAACTGTTGATCCCGTGCTCTCGCACCAGGGTACCCATATCTTCATACACACTATCATCCCACCAGGTCACTGCAACGTGAAAGGAGTAGTCAGAAACTGCTTTCTCTGCCCATTCGCGCCATTGTCTATAGGCCTCCATCAGTGGTTGCTGCGGGCCTGGAATTACGAAATCAATAATGCTGGTGGTGCCGCCG
>PBTT01000011.1 GCA_002729195.1 Acidiferrobacteraceae bacterium | reverse complement strand
GATCCGCCGCACGGCGGTAGCAGCGAACGTCACTGCGCAGAGCGATGCCTATGTGCGATACCAGGTTACCCGTGGCGAAGGTGCTGTTGATCTGTATCCGGATCCGGGCTTGCGTACCCGCTATGTCATTATTGCAAAAGCACTGCCTGCTTGGAAAGCATCGTTCTACGAGCGCGGCATGGATATGGCTATACCGCAGGTGAGACGAAATCCCGTCAACNCGCTNGANCCGAANATCAAGGGTGGAAACTATCTCAATAACATCATGGCACTGACTGAAGCCCGACAGAGTGGGGCTGACGATTGNGTGATNCTGAACCGCGAGGGCTTCGTTACCGANGCGGCCAANAGCAATGTATGGTTCGTCATTAAAGGCCGGTTGGTTACGCCAGGCACGGGCAATCTNANGGGCCTCACCAAGAAACATGTGCACCGAGCGCTCAAAGGGGCCGGTATCCAGAGCGAGGAGGCCGATGTCCACGCCAACGAGTTACTGGATGTCAGTGAGTGTTTTGTGACCAGTGCAACGCGAGAAGTNATGCCTTGCGCNAGCCTCACCCTGCTCGGTGGCGANCGTCTGGAATTCCCGCCGGGCGGCGGCGAGGTCACCCGTGCCGCACAGGCGGTTTTTTCGGCGTATGTCAAAGACTATATCGAGCAGCACGCTGATGAGGCGCTGGTCTGAGCGGGTACGCCGGGGGCCAGCTGTTGCTGCAGGAGTGTTGATGTGAACAAGACCCGGGTGTTGCTGCTGTTTGGCGGACAATCCGCTGAGCACGAGGTTTCGGTGATCTCGGCCCGTTCGGTCTGTGAGGCGATCGATCGTGACCGTTACGATCTGATTCTGGCCGGGATCACTCGAGATGGCCGTTGGTTGCTCGACGGTCCTGACCAGGGGCTGCTCGCTGCTGGAGCGGTAACTGGCGAGGAGTTGCCGGGGGTGTGCCTTGCCCGAAGCGGCAGGGAACTGGTTGGCGAGAGCGGTGAATCGCTTCCAGGTACCGGTTTCGACGTGGTCTTCCCACTGCTGCACGGGCCATACGGTGAAGACGGCACGATGCAGGGGCTGCTGGAGTTGGCTGGTGTCGCCTACGTCGGCGCCGGCGTGGCGGCCTCCGCGGTTGGCATGGATAAAGAACTTGCGCGGGCGGTTTTCGCAAATGCCCGTCTACCGCAAACAGCCTACACCGTGATCCGCCGGGTAGATTGGCGCGACGATCCCATGAAGGTGTTGGCAGCTGTTGAAGATGCACTTGACTATCCGCTCTTTGTAAAGCCGGTCAATCTCGGTTCCAGTATCGGCATCTCCAAGGTCCATGACCGGGAACAGTTGCGTCAGGGGTTAACCACGGCTTCTGCCTATGATGTCAAAATGATGGTGGAGGCGTCGGTGGACAGTGCCCANGAGATCGAGTGCGCGGTGCTTGGCAACGAGGACCCGCAGGCTTCTGGAGTGGGAGAGATCGTACCTGGCGCCGAATTCTACGATTACACTACCAAGTACCTCGATGACCGTTCGCGGCTCGTTATCCCCGCTGATCTTTCTGCCGGGGTCGTGGAAACGGTACGGGAGATGTCAGTACGGGCGTTTCGGGCAATCGATTGCAGCGGGCTTGCTCGGGTGGACTTTTTCGTGCGTGCTAGCGGCGAGGTATTGTTGAACGAGATCAATACCATGCCCGGCTTCACCCCGATCAGCATGTATCCCAAGTTGTGGCAGGCGAGCGGTTTGGTTTACCCGGATCTTATCGACCGGCTCATTCAACTGGCACTTGAACGCCATACCGACCGGCAAGACCTGGTGGTCACCCGCTAGTCCGGGCTGCGGCAGCGTGCATCGGGCAAGCCCACTTGCGGGGGCCGCAAGTGCTGCAAGAAAGAGGTCATCCTTGGGGCTGTCCGCATCAGAGATCTAAGACTGAGGTAACGACGATGAAATACCTGCATACCATGGTCAGGGTCAACGACCTAGATGCATCGCTCGATTTTTACTGCAACAAACTGGGCTTGGTCGAAGTTCGGCGCAAGGACCACGAGCAGGGGCGCTTTACCCTAGTGTTTCTGTCAGCACCGGGAGATCTTAAGGCCCAACTAGAGCTTACCTGGAACTGGGAACCAGAGGCGTATGCCGGGGGTCGTAACTTCGGCCACCTTGCTTACGAAGTGGCAGATATTTACGCACTGTGCCAACGACTGTCGGACGGCGGGGTCGATATCCTCCGCCCACCCCGGGATGGTCATATGGCCTTTGTGCGCTCGCCCGACGGCATTTCGGTCGAGTTGCTGCAGCGCGGCGACCCACTGGCACCGTGTGAACCCTGGTTATCCATGGCTAATATGGGCCAGTGGTAGGGGCTGTGCCGGTGCAGCTCTTCGGTGAACCGTTGGGCATAGACGCAGTAGCGGTTTCCGGTGGTGGCCTGATTGGCATGTGTTGTTGCCCCGGGCGCGCTGTGGCACATGGCCTCGGTGGGGTGCGTAGCCGCGCTCTCAGTGAGGATTTAGCCACCATTTCCGGCTGGCAACCCGACCTCGTGGTTTCGTTGGTCGAAGCCTATGAGTTCTCGTTGCTGGGCGTACCGGCGCTACCGGATCGGTTGCGCGAGCAGTTCTGTTGGCAGCATTGGCCGGTGCCGGACCTGGCAGCCCCGGCAAACCAGGCACTGACAAGGCAGTGGCTGCAAGGTGACTTGCTGGTGCGCCTGCAGCAGGGCCAGCGGATCTTGTTGCACTGCGCGGCTGGATTGGGGCGAACTGGTACCGTGGCGGCAGCATTGCTGGTGTTGTCGGGCGAGTCGGCGGCTAGCGCTATAGCCCGAGTACGCCGAGCCAGGCCCGGTACCGTGGAAAGTGTTACTCAAGAAGACTACCTGTATACCTTAGATGAGGGGCCAATCNCNGACTGAATCCTTCGGGGATGNCTGGAACCGAAAGTTAACCAGCCGGCCGGATCGCGCCGATGTCGTCGATCAGGATATCAGCGTGGGCAGATAACTCGCACTCGGAGCCGACTCCGCCGCGCACCCCGATCGAGGTGACACCGGCACTGTGAGCCATNGCAAGATCACTGATGCTGTCACCCACCATGATAACCTGACGCAGATTCACATCCTGGTGCCGGGCGAGTGTTGTCAGCACCGCCGGGTCGGGTTTGACNGGGCCAGGGTCGTCACCACACAACACCGTATTAAAGTAACCGGCGATCTCCAGTTGGTCGAGCAGTTTTTCAGTGGCACGGCGACAGTCAGTGGTAGCGATCGCCAGCCGGGTTCCGTTGCGGGTGAGTGCCGCCAGGATCTGGTGCAGGTCTGCCCGGGGCGCGATCTCGGCCGCGCTGAGCTCGGCCGTCATCAGCGGGGTAAGATATTCGCGCGCCAGCGCCCGGGCCCGGTCCCAGGGCTGACCGGACTGGAATAGTACCGTCACTACCACACTTTCAAGTTGATCATGGGGTGCGGTAGCAAGTGGCCCCTGATCCAGAACCAGTGCCTGCTCGTGGTCGTAACCCACGCTCCAGCAGAGGTGGCCGATGAGCTCGGAGCCGCCGCCCGTGGCGGCGGCGAGCGCAACCGCGGCGCGCATCATTCTCGGACCCCAAACTCGGTGAAAATCGATGAGCGTGCCATCCTTATCAAAGACAACAAGGTCTACCTGAGCTGTGGTACCGGCTATGTGCAACAGAGGCATGTTCGTGTCGCTTCGGCTTATCGGTTAGGATTAGCGGGAACTTCGACAAGAAGCCCCGCCCTTGGATAGAGTCAGCAATAACAGTTTACACGCCGCCGCACGGGTCGTCCCTGCTCATGCGTGATGCCGACTACGTCATCGTCGGCGCTGGTTCCGCCGGCTGTGTTTTAGCAGCTCGCCTTAGTGAGGATTCCGATACACGCGTAGTGCTGCTGGAGGCCGGCGGCAGTGACCGCAGCCTTATCGTGCAGATGCCCTCGGCGTTGTCGATGCCGATGAATAGCCGCCGCTTCAATTGGGGCTTCCAGTCTGAGCCGGAGCCTTTCCTTGATGGGCGGGTGCTGGATTGCCCGCGAGGCCTAGCGCTGGGCGGCTCTTCTGCAATCAACGGCATGGTCTACGTGCGTGGCCATGCGCGCGATATCGACCAGTGGCAGGCGGCGGGGGCTGACGGCTGGAACTACGCGGCCTGCCTGCCGTATTTCCGCAAGACCGAAACCTGGACAGGCGGAGAGAATAGTTACCGCGGCGGTAGCGGGCCACTCGGCGTTTGTGCCGGCAACGAGATGCGGCTGAACCCCTTATACCAGGCCTTTATCGATGCCGGTAACGAGGCCGGCTATCCGGTGACAGAGGATTACAACGGCGCTCAGCAAGAAGGTTTCGGGCAGATGCACATGACCGTGGACCAGGGCCGGCGCGCCTCGACTGCGCATGCTTACCTGCGGCCAGCATTGGCACGCGGCAATCTGCGGGTGGCGAGCGGCACTCTGATCAGTCGAGTCTTGCTGGATGGGCAACGGGCCCATGGGGTTGAGTACTGGAAAGATGGTCACCGCTTCGAGGTCTACGCGCAGCGCGAAGTACTTGTCTCGGCTGGCTGTATCGGCTCCCCAGCGCTGTTACAGCGTTCGGGCATTGGTCCTGGCGAGGTGCTCGCGAAGGCCGGCATTGAGGTTGTTCACGACCTGCCCGGAGTGGGGCAGAACTTACAGGACCACCTGGAAGTGTATTTCCAGTACCGTTGTAAGCAGCCCATCACCCTGAACGGCAAGCTCAATCCCTGGCACAAGGCACTGATCGGCGCCCGCTGGCTGTTGTTTAAAAATGGTCTCGGTGCTACCAACCACTTCGAGTCTTGTGCTTTCATCCGTTCGCGCAGTGGGGTCGAATGGCCTGACATCCAGTACCATTTTTTGCCCGGGGCCATGCGTTACGATGGTCGGGCAGCTTTTGCTGGCCATGGTTTCCAGGTCCATGTCGGGCCGAATAAGCCCCGCAGCCGGGGGCGGGTACAGATTCGTTCCAGTGATCCCGGAGCACACCCGTCAGTGCTGTTTAATTACCTCGCGCACGAGTTGGACCAGCGCGATTGGCGTTTGTGTATACGTTTGACCCGTGAGATCCTTAATCAGCCGGCCATGGATTACTACCGTGGTGAGGAGATTCAGCCCGGTATCGGTGTCGTTGGGGATGATGCCATCGATGCCTGGGTACGACAAAATGTCGAGAGCGCCTACCATCCATCGTGCACCTGCAAAATGGGCGCCGACGACGACTCCGGGGCAGTGTTGGATGCTGTTTGCAAGGTGCGCGGAATAGAGGCGCTGAGGGTAGTCGACTCGTCAGTTTTTCCTTCGATTACCAACGGCAACATTAATGCCCCGACCATCATGTTGGCGGAAAGAGTAGCCGACATGATTCGGGGACGACCGTTGCTGGCACCGGTCCACGCGCCTGTCTGGATCGACCCGAGTTGGCAGCAGCGCCAACGGCCGGGAGTTGCCAAGCGACCGCTGATGGACGCAACGGGCCGAGTCGACGAGACTGGCGTCTAGAAAAGTGTCCAGTCGGCTCGCCGAGGATGCTGAGATTCTGTCTGTGGTGGATGCGCGAGATCGGGTAGTGGGTGAACGTCGCCGTGACGATGTGCATCGACTGGGGTTGTGCCACCGGGCGGTGCATGTGCTGGTATTCGACTTCCTGGGGCGGCTTTTTCTACAACAGCGTGGTCTACATAAGTTCGAGCACCCCGGGTTGTGGGATTCCTCGGTAGCCGGGCACGTCGATGCCGGTGAAACCTACGATGCCTGTTGTCTGCGTGAAGTTCGCGAGGAGGTAGGGCTGCAACTTTCAGATATTCCCGAGCGCCTGTTCAAGCTCGAAGCATCCCGAGTCACCGGTATGGAGTTCTGCTGGGTCTACCGCGTCGTTACTGACCAGCCGCTAGAGCCCGATCTGGCCGAGATGGAGAGCGGCCAATGGTTCACCCAGGAGGAGGTACAGAGTTGGGTCGAGCACGGCGCCGACCAGTTGACCGGGGTTTTCATTCTGATCTGGTTGACTTATTGCCGACGGAGGCTAAGTCGGCTGCGGCCACCCGCTGGTGAGCGCGTAGATTATTAAGCGATCTTTGCCGCCGCGCTACCGTAAGCGTCTCGTATTTCTTCCGCAATGATTTCAATACCGGCCTGTACCGTGGCTGGATCTTGGCCATAGGAGATGCGGATGCACTGGTGGCGGTGCTCCCAGTCGTCTTCCAGTCCGGGAAAAAAATGTTCACCCGATATCACCAGCACACCACGCTGCTTGAGCCGCTGGTAGAGGGTCTCGCTGCTGATTGGCAGGTCCTCGAACCATAGCCAGAGAAATATTGCGCCTTCCGGTGTGTGAACGCGCCAGGGGTAGTCACCAAGTGCGCTCTCCAGCCATCCTACTGCTTCCTTGGCTCGCCGCTCGTAGTAGGGGCGAATCAGTCGGTCAGATATCTGCAGCATACTGCCGTCACGCAGCATCTCAGTAACGAGTACTGGCCCAGCGCTGCCGGGAGCCAGCGACAGGATGGCATTGGAGCCGGCCACTGCGCGAATTACCGACTCGTTTGCCACCACGATGCCGGTGCGCAGCCCCGGCAAGCCCAGTTTTGACAGACTTAAGCAGAAGATAGTGCTCTGGTCCCAGGTTGGCGTCGCCTCTGCAAAGACAATGTTCGGAAACGGGCTGCCGTAGGCCGCATCGAGGATAAAGGGTAGATCATTGGCAGCGGCCAGTGCCCGCAGTTGGGCGATTTCCTCGTCGGTCAGCACGTTTCCAGTAGGGTTGGTTGGCCGCGACATAGCCAATGCCCCGACCTCCGGGCCGATCACCAGGCCCTCGAAATCCACGCGGTACTTAAACTCGTGGTCGCTACGGCACTCAATGGCTGGGCGCAAGGCAGTAAATAGTTGCTGGCCCAAACCGGCACCACCATAGCCGATGTACTCCGGAGTCAGCGGTAGCAATACCTTACGATAACCACCATCTGAAAAACGCCCGGCGAAGAGGTTGAACAGAACGAAGAACGAACTCTGGCTGCCGTTGGTCACCGCGATGTTGGCCGGACCCACATCCCAACCGAATTTGCGCTGTAGCAAGTCCGCAAGTGCCGCTATGAACTCCGTGTTGCCCTGACAACCATCGTAGTTGCCGATCATGCGCTCAAAGTGCTTGCCGTCGGCCAGAATTCGGTGCATGGTGTTGCGGAAAGCCTCTTGCACTTCAGGAATGTGGGCAGGGTTGCCGCCACCGAGCAAATGCATTTGCCCGGGACTGGACAGCGCAGCGTCGATGTCGTCCATCAGGCGAAAAATACCGGAGTCGGCGGAGAAAAAACGACCAAATTCTGAAAATTCCATGGGCAGAAATTCTTCTCTTCGCAGTTGGCGGCGGTTACTGTTGAAGCTCGCCGCTGCCAGACACTTCTATGGTTGGTGTAGGCACCGAGCCGTTGTCTATTTGAACTACCAGGCGTTCGCGGTATTCGCCAAAAACTGCATCCGATAGGATCTGGGCAGTTTCGAGCAGTATAAGGTCGGCGGCGATGCTATTGGTTTCGTTATTATCGGTTGCCGGAGACAAGCCCTGCGCCTGGCGCAGGTCGTCGAGCAGGCGACTGCGTGTTGCTTCACGCTGTTTGCGTTCGGCGCTGCGGTTGGCTTCGAGCAGCGAAACCTCAGTCGAATCGTTTGCGATATCTTCGAACCGGCTACTGGCAAGCAGGTACTTAAAGCCCGGATCGGCGCTCGCCCTTGCTTGGTGTAACGCACGCAGTTCAGCCATGTTCAGTTGTACTTCGGCACCGGTGTAGGTAAGAAATTTTGCTGGCTTGATCTGGGTCCAAGGCAATGCATTATCGAGGGCCCGTTCACCATGTTCCAGGCTGCGCGCCGCGGTGGGCAGCAGGATATCGGGCACTACACCACGATGCTGGGTGCTGTCACCGTTGACTCGGAAAAACTGGGCAATGGTCATCTTGAGCTGGCCCAGCGGTTCATCGTCCACGGAGGAGTAACGGTTGAGGTCAATAAGATTCTGCACAGTGCCCTTGCCGTACGTGGGCTCACCGACGATGAGACCACGGCCATAATCCTGGATAGCACCGGCGAAAATTTCGGAAGCGGAGGCGCTGTCGCGATTGATCAGTACCGCCAACGGGCCGACGTAGGCGATGCCGTCGTCCGGATCGGTATTGATGCGTATGCGGCCGCGGGCATCGCGCACCTGTACGATCGGCCCGGCTTCTATGAATAAACCGGTCAGGCTGGTCGCTTCGGCCAATGCCCCACCGCCGTTACCACGCAGATCTACGATCAGGCCGTCAATGCCCTCGGCTCGCAACTCTGCCAGCAACTGGCGAACGTCCCGGGTGGTGCTCCGGTAATCGGCGTCGCCGCGTGCCCGGGCATCGAAGTCCACGTAAAACGTTGGTATATCGATGACACCGATACGGTGGTTGGTGCCGCCATCTTGAACCTTGAGGAGGGACCGCTTGACTGCTTGCTCCTCGAGCTTAATACGGTCACGGACGATAGCGATAACACGACGGTCGGCATCGATACCTTCCTCGGCGGGAAGAATCTGCAGGCGCACAGTGGTACCTTTTGGACCCCGGATCAGATCAACCACGTCGTCGAGCCGCCAGCCGATCACGTCGACTAATGGGTCGTCGTCTTGGGCTACACCGATGATTCGATCCCCGGCCTGCAGGCGGCCTTCGAGGTCGGCCGCGCCGCCGGGAACGATGCGCTGAACCAGGGTGTATTCGTTGTTGCGTTGCAGCACCGCGCCGATACCCTCCAGAGACAGACTCATGCGAATCTTGAAGTTCTCGGTCGCGCGCGGCGAAAAATAGCCTGTGTGAGGTTCGATCGCCGATACGTAGGCATTGACCAGTGTCTGAAAGACGTCTTCGCTAGATATCTGTTCGGTGCGCCGCCCGACCTGCTGGTAACGTTGGTCCAGGGTGCGGACGATCTCGGCATCTTGCTGGCCAGCTATCTTCAGGCCGAGGTAGTCGTTTTTCACCCGCCGGCGCCAGAGGTCGTCGAGTTCAACTATGTCTACCGCCCACGGCGCTTCACTGCGGTCGAATCGGTAGTTCTCGTCGATAGAAAAATCAAACCGCTGTTGCAGTAGTGTCCGGGCCTGGGCTACCCGCTCCAGCACCCGTGATCGGTAGATGTTGAACAGAGCGAAAAATGGCTCTAGCTGATTAGTCAGCAGGAGGTTGTCCAGGCGGTAGCGCAAGGCCTCGAACTGTTCGATGTCATCGGCCAGGAAATAACTGCGGTTCGGATCTAGCGCGCGGATATAGCGGTCCAGGATTACCGATGACAATTTGTCGTTCAGCTTGGTTTTGCGGTAGTGGTAGCGCTCGACCAGGTAGTTAATCAACTTGATGGTGCGTTGTTGTCCGCTGGAGGCGGAGAGCTCTGTCCGAGTCGCCTGGTAGGCATCACTCGGGGCCGCCAGGAAAAGCAGGCCGAAAACCAGCGCAAAGGCTGCGGCCGATGATGTGCAAGGGAGGTTTCGTCGATACATGGGATGGCGTTTTTCGAGTTGATCCGGGAGCGTTACAACCGGTGAGCGGACAGATCGGGTATAGGTGCTAAACCCGTGCAAACCAATTATATCAGTCGACCCCGGGTCGGTATTCTGGTTGCCGCTTTGCGGACGCCAAGTTAGTGTTCAACTTGCTCTGGGTACAGTGCCAACAGCGCTGCCTCCGATGCCGCACACACGCCTCTCTCGGTGATGATGCCGGAAATGAAACGCCGCGGGGTAACGTCGAAAGCCGGGTTGGCAGCGGGGCTGCCCTGCGGGGTCACCCGCACGCGGACCGACCGGTTGTCGGCGTCGCTACCGGTGATGTGGGTGACCTCCTCAGCAGCGCGTTCCTCGATAGGGATCTCGCTCACTCCCTCGCACAGGGTCCAGTCGATAGTGGACGAGGGCAACGCAGCGTAGAACGGCACCTCGTTGTCATCGGCTGCGAGCGCCTTGAGGTAAGTGCCAATCTTGTTGCAGACATCACCGCAGCGGGTGGTCCGGTCCGAGCCGACGATGCACAAGTCCACCTGGCCATGTTGCATGAGATGGCCTCCGGCATTATCGGCAATGACCGTATGTGGTACGCCATGGGCGTTGAGTTCCCACGCAGTCAACGATGCGCCTTGGTTGCGGGGCCGGGTCTCGTCTACCCAAACGTGTATCGCTGTGCCAGCGTTGTGCGCCTTGAAAATGGGCGCCAGTGCGGTGCCCCAGTCCACCGTCGCCAGCCAGCCAGCGTTGCAGTGGGTGAGCACGTTGAGTGGCCGGTCCGGCTCGAAGCGTGCTGCCATCTGCTGCAGAATCTGCAGGCCGTGGTCACCGATCGCATTGTTGTTGGCAACGTCTTCGTCACAGATCTGTTGAGCCAACCGCCGTGCAGTATCGAAGCGTTCGGCGGCAGGCACATTAAGTAGTGCGGGCAGCATTCGCTCGAGCGCCCAGCGCAGGTTGACCGCAGTAGGTCGCGCCGCCAGTAACGCGTTGGCGGCTGAGCGGAGGTGCTGGTCAGCGGTATCCTCGTTCACGGCCAGCAACATGCCGCAGGCGGCGGTAGCGCCAATTAGCGGTGCGCCGCGCACGACCATGTCGGCGATGGCGGCAACCGCGTCTCCAGCCCTAGTTAGCCTGGTCGTTTGGAACTGAAACGGCAGTAACGTCTGGTCGATGATTCGAGCCGAGCGGCCCTCGTCCTCAAGCCAGATCGAACGGTATGCGGTGCCGTTGACTTGCATGGGCTCGTTTTAGCGGTGCTGCCACTTGGCTGGGCGTTTCTCGGCAAAGGCAGCCATGCCTTCTTTCTGGTCCTCGGTGGCAAACAGCGACTGGAACATTACCCGCTCGGCCTTGACACCTTCGCTCAGGGTGGTTTCGTAGGCGCGGTTGACCGCATTCTTGGCCATGAGGACAGATGGCCGGGACATGCCGGCAATGGTCGCTGCTGCAGCGAGCGCTTCATCGAGCAGTTTGTCGGCCGGGACCACGCGACTGACCAGGCCCGAGCGCTCGGCCTCGTCGGCATCCATCATCCGCCCGGTCAAGCACATTTCCATCGCTTTTGATTTACCAACCAGGCGGGTCAGGCGCTGCGTGCCGCCAGCACCCGGAATGATACCCAGCTTGATTTCGGGCTGGCCGAAACGGGCAGTGTCGGCGGCAATGATGAAATCACACATCATGGCGAGTTCACAGCCGCCACCCAGCGCGTAACCGGCGACCGCGGCAATCACCGGCTTGCGGCACCATGTGACCCGTTCCCAGTTGTGACCTATAAAATTACCGAGGTACACGTCCATGTAGGAACGATCCTGCATGCCCTTGATGTCGGCACCGGCGGCGAATGCCTTGGCACTGCCGGTGATGACCACGGCACCGATAGTGTCATCGGCTTCGAAACCCTCTAGCGCCTGCGCCAGCTCGTCCATCAACCCGTCGGACAGCGCATTCAGCGCCTCCGGCCGGTTCAATGTGACGAGTCCAACAGACTCCCTAGTCTCAATGATGATGTTCTGGTTTTCCATATGAGGCTCCATGGCGGAAATTAACTTACAAAGCGTTACAATGATACATCGTGGGCTGGTTGCAAAAGCCGTATCATAAACAATGTCGCGCGCCGACAGCAGTAGCACATTTGTGCATATACGACCAGGGTTTAACGGCCATTGTATTGAAGGCTGTCGGCGAAATAGTAATAACTGACGGTAAGCCCGGCTGCCGGCGGCGGTACGGGTCAGGAGAACAGCGGTAATGGCTGACACATACCAATCGGCGTACGACCTGGCACTGGCGGACCCAGAGGGCTTTTGGTCCGCTGCCGCCGAGCAGGTGCACTGGACCCGCAAGTGGGATCGAGTATTTGATGACAGTGACGCACCGTTTTACCGCTGGTTCAGTGGCGGTGAACTCAATACCTGTTACAACGCTCTCGATCTGCATATCGACCAGGGCCGGGCCGAGCAGGCAGCCCTGATATACGACAGCCCGGTGACTGACAGCCGGCGCAGTTACACCTTTCTCCAATTGCGCGATGAGGTCGCGCGCTTTGCCGGGGCCCTGGCGGTACGAGGAGTCAGCCGCGGCGACCGGGTCATCATCTATATGCCGATGGTGCCGGAAACGGTAATCGCCATGCTTGCCTGTGCCCGCCTGGGGGCCGTCCACTCAGTAGTTTTCGGCGGCTTTGCGGCCAGTGAACTGGCCGTGCGTATAGACGACGCCACGCCGTACGCTATTGTCAGCGCGTCGTGCGGGATCGAGCCGGGGCGGGTGGTCGAGTACAAGCCCTTGTTGGATCAGGCTATTGGCATGGCCGCGCACAAGCCGGAAGTATGTATTGTTCTGCAGCGACCGCAAGCCCGTGCCGCGATGGTGCCTGGCCGCGACCTTGACTGGCAGGAAGTGATGGCTGCTGCCGAGCCGCATGGCTGTGTAGCGGTAGCGGCAACCGATCCACTTTACATCCTCTATACCTCCGGTACCACCGGTCAGCCCAAAGGCGTGGTGCGGGACAATGGCGGCCACGTGGTGGCGCTTAAGTGGAGCATGGAGAACATCTACGGAGTCGATCCTGGCGAGACCTTCTGGGCAGCCTCTGACGTCGGCTGGGTGGTCGGTCATTCCTACATCGTCTATGCGCCACTTTTCGCCGGTAACACCACGGTGCTTTACGAAGGCAAACCCGTGGGCACCCCCGATCCAGGGGCCTTTTGGCGGGTTATCGCCGAAAACAACGTCAGCGCACTGTTTACCGCACCCACTGCGTTTCGCGCCATCAAGAAGGAAGACCCAGGCGGAGAGCACATCAAACGTTACGACATGAGCGGTTTCAAGCGCCTTTTTCTCGCCGGTGAGCGTACCGACTCGGATACCTTGCACTGGGCCGAGCAAAAGCTCGGCGTACCGGTCATCGATCATTGGTGGCAGACTGAGACCGGTTGGGCCATCGCTGCCAACTGTGTCGGCATTGAGCAGTTGCCTGTGAAGGAAGGCTCGCCATCAAAGCCAGTACCGGGTTGGGACCTGAAGGTTATTGACGAGACGGGCAATGAGGCAGCGCCCGGCAATATTGGCACCCTGGCAGTCAAGTTGCCGCTGCCACCCGGCACTTTTCCTACCTTGTGGAATGCCCGCCAGCGCCACTTCGACTCTTACCTGGCGGAGTTTGCCGGTTACTACAATACGGCTGACGCCGGGGTCATAGACGAGGACGGCTATGTCTTTGTCATGTCACGTACCGACGACATCATCAACGTTGCTGGCCATCGGCTGTCGACAGGGGCTATGGAGGAGGTGTTGGCCGATCACGCCGATGTAGCCGAGTGTGCGGTTACCGGTGTTGCCGATGAGCTTAAAGGACAGGCTCCGCTGGGGCTTCTGGTGCTGAGTGCCGGATGCGAGCGCGACGAAGCGGAAGTCGTGGCGGAGGTGGTGCAGATGGTGCGCGAGCGTATCGGCCCAGTGGCTGCTTTCAAACAGGCAGTGGTAGTCGGACGCTTGCCCAAGACTCGTTCCGGCAAGATCCTGCGCGGCACTGTCCGCAAGATCGCGGACGGAGAAGACTGGCAGATGCCGGCCACTATCGACGACCCGGCGATCCTCGACGAAATTGCCGAGGCCCTCGCCCGGATCGGATATCCACGCGCCTGACGCGCGTGGCCACAAAGCATGACGGCTTCCGATTCCCCCGATCTCAGTCAGTGGCGGGCGCTGGCTACCAGCGAGCTTGAGGGTGTTGAGCTAGACAATCTCGTCTGGCAGACCCCGGAAGGCATCGCGGTCAAGCCGCTGTATACGGCCGCAGACCTAGAAGTTCTCGCAGAGCAGGGCTCACTGCCCGGTCTGCCGCCCTATTTGCGGGGGCCGCGAGCGACCATGTACACCGGCCGGCCCTGGACTGTGCGTCAGTATGCTGGCTATTCCACTGCTGAGGAGTCAAACGCCTTCTACCGTCGGAATCTGGCCGCAGGCCAGACCGGACTGTCGGTAGCATTTGATCTGGCTACCCACCGCGGTTATGACTCAGATCACCCACGGGTCGCGGGTGATGTGGGCAAAGCTGGGGTCGCTATCGACTCGGTGGAGGACGTCAGGATTTTGTTCGCAGGCATTCCGCTGGAAAAAATGTCGGTATCTATGACCATGAACGGCGCGGTCCTGCCAGTATTGGCAATGTATCTGGTGGCGGCCGAGGAGCAGGGCGCGGATCCCACGGCGCTTGCTGGCACCCTGCAAAATGACATCCTCAAAGAGTTTATGGTCCGCAATACCTATATCTATCCGCCGCACGCCTCCATGCGCATCGTCGCCGATATTATCGGCTATACGGCACAGCATATGCCGCGCTTCAATCCCATTTCGATCTCGGGTTACCACATGCAGGAGGCCGGGGCTACCTGTGTGCAGGAACTCGCCTACACATTGGCCGACGGCATCGAGTACGTGCGCGCAGCGATATCCAGTGGCCTCGCTATCGACGACTTCGCGCCCCGGCTTTCATTCTTTTTCGGCATTGGTATGAACTTCTTCATGGAGGTGGCCAAGTTGCGGGCCGCGCGGGTGCTGTGGACCCGGCTGCTCAAGGTGCACTTCGAGCCCCGGGATTCCCGATCGCTGATGCTGCGCACGCACTGCCAGACCTCGGGTGTCAGCTTGACCAGCGAGGAGCCCTACAACAACATTATCCGCACCACCATAGAAGCGTTGGCGGCGGTGTTGGGCGGCACCCAGTCGCTACATACCAACAGCTTCGACGAGGCGCTCGCATTGCCTACAGATTTTTCGGCCCGCATCGCGCGCAATACCCAGTTGATCCTACGCGAAGAGTCCGGGGTGCCGCGGGTGATTGATCCACTCGGCGGCTCCTACTACGTAGAGAGCCTCACAGCCAGCCTGGTTGCCGCGGCAGCCAGGTTGATCGACGAAGTTGAGGATCTGGGCGGCATGACCGAGGCGGTTGCCAGCGGCATGCCAAAGTTGCGCATCGAGGAGTCTGCGGCCCGACGGCAGGCCCGGATAGATCGTGGCGAGGAAGTCGTGGTCGGTGTCAATCGCTACCAGAGCAGCGGCCAGGCCGAGGTGGATATTCTCAGTATCGACAACAGCGCGGTGCGCAACAACCAGGTCGCACGGCTGACCAAGGTCCGGCAGGAGCGCGACAGTGACCGCTGCACGGCAACTCTTGCAGCCCTGCAGCAGGCAGCGGCTGGCAGTGGTGACAACCTGCTAGAGTATGCAATAGAAGCAGCGCGGGCGCGAGCCACCGTGGGCGAGATTTCCGCCGCCCTGGAGCAGGTGTTTGGCCGCTATCGGGCCGAGGTCAGGACGATCACGGGGGTATACGGTTCGGCTTACCAGAACGACGAGCATTTCGAGGGCATTCGCCAGGCGGTGGCAGATTTTGCCACGCGGGAAGGGCGGCGGCCACGGATACTGATCGCCAAGTTGGGACAGGACGGCCACGACCGCGGCGCACGGGTGATTGCTACTGCCTTCGCGGATATCGGTTTTGATGTCGATATCGGCCCGCTGTTTCAGACACCGGCCGAAGTGGTGCGCCAGGCGATCGAGAACGACGTACACGTGATCGGTATCTCCTCGCAGGCCGCCGGACACAGCACCCTGGTGCCAGAGGTGATGCTGGAACTGGCCGATCAGCAGGCTGAGAACATCATCGTAGTGCTGGGCGGCGTGGTGCCGTCCGCAGAACACGAGCAGATGTTGGCGCTTGGGGTGGCCGCTATCTATGGCCCCGGCACTAACATACCCCAGGCGGCGCAAGAAGTACTGGACCTGATTGCAGCCAGGAACGAACACAGGGCATAGCCGATGCATGAGATTCTTGAAGAACTTGAACGGCGGCGGGCGGCAGCGGAGCAGGGCGGTGGCGAGAAACGGACCGACGCCCAGCACGCCAAGGGCAAGTTGACTGCACGTGAGCGCATCCAGGTATTACTCGACAGCGACAGTTTCGAGGAGTGGGATATCTTCGTCGAGCATCGCTGCGCCGACTTCGACATGGCGGACAAGGCAGTCCCAGGGGACGGTGTGGTTACCGGCTATGGCACCATCAACGGGCGCACGGTTTTTGTTTTCAGTCAGGACTTTACCGTGTTCGGCGGCTCGCTGTCGGAAGCCCATGCCGGCAAGATCTGCAAGATCATGGACCATGCCATGAAGGTTGGCGCCCCGGTGATCGGCCTCAATGATTCCGGTGGCGCCCGCATCCAGGAAGGCATTGATTCCCTTGCCGGCTACGCCGAGGTATTCCAGCGGAACGTACTGGCTTCAGGTGTTATCCCGCAGATCTCGATGATCATGGGTCCGTGTGCCGGCGGTGCGGTTTATTCACCGGCCATGACGGACTTCATATTCATGGTTCGTGACACCTCCTACATGTTTGTCACCGGACCCGAGGTGGTCAAAACTGTGACTCATGAGAATGTGACCCATGAAGAATTGGGTGGTGCAGTAACGCATTCGACCCGCTCGGGGGTTGCGGATGGCGCCTTCGACAACGATGTTGAGGCTTTACTTAATCTCCGGCGGTTCGTTGATTTTCTTCCGTCAAGCAACATTGCCGGAGTTCCACAGCGTGNGGGGATAGACTCGCCGGCGCGAGTTGAGCCGTCACTGGATACACTCATTCCTGACGATTCCAACAAGCCCTACGACATGAAAGAGCTGGTCACTACAGTGCTCGACGATGGCGATTTTTTTGAGCTGAAGCCCGACTATGCTGGTAACCTCATCATCGGCTTTGGTCGCATGGAGGGTGCAACCGTAGGGGTCGTTGCCAATCAGCCGATGGTATTAGCCGGTTGTTTGGATATCGAGTCTTCGGTCAAGGGTGCACGCTTCGTGCGTTTTTGCGATGCCTTCGACATACCAATCATTACCTTCGTCGACGTTCCAGGTTTTCTACCTGGCACGGCCCAGGAGTATGGCGGCATCATTCGCCATGGTGCCAAGTTGCTATACGCCTATGCCGAATGTACCGTGCCTAAAGTGACTGTGATCACGCGCAAAGCCTACGGCGGCGCTTATGATGTGATGGCATCAAAGCATTTGCGCGGCGACGTCAACCTGGCCTGGCCGACTGCCGAGATTGCGGTCATGGGGTCCAAGGGCGCGGTCGAGATTATTTTCCGGGAAGATATTGGTGATGAGGCTAAGATCAGCCAGCGGACTGAGGAGTACCGGCAGAAGTTTGCCAACCCGTTTGTTGCCGGTCACCGCGGATTCATCGACGATGTGATTTTGCCGCGCGACACCCGGCGCCGGCTATGCCGGTCGCTGGTCATGCTCAGGGACAAACAATTGGACAATCCTTGGCGCAAGCACGGCAACATACCACTTTGATCGCGCCGGTACTGATGTCGCACTGAGCGGACTCAGTCCTGGAGCGCGCGGGCTTGTTCCCGCAGAACAAACTTTTGAATCTTGCCGGTCGAGGTCTTAGGCAGTTCACAGAACAGCACTGTTCGTGGCGCCTTATAGTGCGCCAGGTTGTCGCGGCAGAATTCGATGATCTCTTGGGCTTGGGTAGTCGCGCCCTCGTGTAGGGTGACAAACGCACANGGGCTCTCACCCCAGGTCTGGTCCGGTCGCGCAACCACTGCGGCCTCGAGTACCTTGGGATGCCGGTAGAGGACTTCTTCTACCTCGAGGCTGGAGATATTCTCGCCACCCGAGATAATGATGTCCTTTGAGCGATCCTTGACCTCGATGTAGCCGTCTGCATGCCGTACGGCCAGGTCGCCGCTATGAAACCAGCCGCCGGCGAATGCCTGACCGGTTGCGTCGGCGTTTTTAAGGTAGCCTTTCATGACCGTGTTACCGCGGATCATCACCTCACCCAGGGTCTCACCGTCCCAGGGCACGTCTGCCATCGTCTGCGGGTCTTTAACGCTGGCGTTTTCCAAGGTGCCGTAGTGGACGCCTTGGCGGGCTATTCGGGCGGAGCGCTCACTTAGTTGGAGTTCTGGCCAGTCCGCCTGCGGTATGCAGACCGTTGCCGGGCCGTAGGTCTCGGTCAGGCCGTACAGGTGAGTCACATGAAAACCGTCCTGCTCCATCGCTTCGATGACCGCCGAGGGTGGTGCCGCGCCGCCGGTCGCGATCTCTACGGTCTGCTCAAACGCCACCTTGGCTTCAGTCGGGGCATTTGCCAGCATATTGAGCACAATGGGCGCACCACACATGTGGGTAACGCCGTTGTCGCGGATGGATTGGAATACCGCTGCCGGTTCGACCGCGCGCAGGCACACATGGGTGGCCAGGGCTGCGGTCACCGCCCAGGGGAAAGTCCAGCCATCACAATGAAACATAGGCAGTGTCCACAGGTACACCGAATCACGGTCGAGTCCCATAGTTGCCATGTTGCCCAGCGCGTTAAGGTAGGCACCACGGTGATGGTAGACGCAACCCTTCGGATTGCCGGTGGTGCCAGAGGTGTAAAGTAGCGACAAGGCCTGCCATTCGTCGACCGGCTGGTCGGCTGAGAAACCGGGATTACCTTCGGCAATGAAACTCTCGTAGTCGGTTATACCAATACACTCGCCAGTTTCAGCCTGCGGGTCATCGATATCAATCACCAAAAGCGGTCGCTCCAGCAGCGCCAGCGCTTCGCGCATGGTGGTAGAAAATGCCCGGTCGGTCAGGACCGCCCGGGCTTCGCCGTGATCCAGTATGAAGGCGATAGTTGCGGAGTCGAGGCGAACGTTGAGGGAGTTGAGCACGGCGCCGAGCAGTGGGACGCCATTGTGCGCTTCCAGCATTTCGGGCGTGTTTGCACCCATGATGGCAACACAGTCGCCCGGGCCNATCCCGTGGGCGGCGAGTGCNGATGCCAGCCGGCAGGAGCGNTCCCAGAATTGCAGGTAATTGGTGNGGCGTTCACCGTGNATGATAGCGGTGTGTTCCGGNACGANCTGGGCCGCTCGGCGCAAAAANCTGATCGGCGACAGCGGTTCAAAGTTGGCACTGTTGCGTTCGAGCGCCTGTTCGAAGATCGACAATTGCGTGCCCCTGGCTGCCAGAATCAGGGCGCAATCCTACCGCCTTTGTCAGGGGCTGTCAGGTTAGTTGTATTGATTGCCGGAGGCCGGCAGGTTTTTTTGTGCGTTGGGGCCAATAGCTTAGGGGTGTCAAATTTTACGAAGCTAAGGACAGCACTCGTGGCTCGATAGATTGGCCCAGGTTGAAGCGCTGTTTCGACGTCGGCCCATGAGATTGGCGCTCAGATCCACCTTGAGCACTGGCAGGAAGTCCTGCGTTTGCCCTGGCTGCCGATATAATCGGTTTCACCACACCGTTTCGACGTGCCTATGCCGGCCACGGGCGGTTTTTTTACCAGTCGATGACAACGCCCCGCAACACCGAATTCAGGCCGTATGAACAGGCCGATCAGACAGCGCTGATTGCGTTGTGGCAGGCCTGCGATCTCACTCGGCCATGGAACGACCCGGTTGGTGATATACGCCAGTGTCTCGGCAATCCCTCGTCGGCTCTGCTGGTGGCAGAACAGAGGCGGCGTCTGTGTGGCAGCGTGATGATGGGTTGTGACGGGCACCGGGGCTGGGTCTATTACCTGGCCGTAGAACCTGGTTGCCGTCATCTGGGGATTGGCCGGACGCTGATGGAGCGGGCAGAACAGTGGTTGCGCCGGCGCGACGTGCCGAAAATTCAGGCGCTGATCCGTGCCGATAACCTGGCGGTGCGTGGCTTTTATGGGCGTCTCGGCTATCGTGATAGCGATATCCAACTGGTGGAGAAATGGTTGGATGACAGCGCCGGGTTGGCAGCTCGTGCTGGGGGCAGTGCGCCTTGAGGGCCGGCGCATGAGTAGGCGGCACGGCGTCCGTATCCGGGTGCTGGAGCCCTGTGGTCCGCCGGAGGAAGGCGTGCTTGTGCAGAACCTGGCAGCCCTGAGGGCGGCTGGCCTGGTGGTGGATTACCAGCCCTACGATGTCGATGCT
>PBTT01000010.1 GCA_002729195.1 Acidiferrobacteraceae bacterium | reverse complement strand
GCCGCATCATCTCTGTAACGTAGACCTGCACCAGCGTGGCGGATGGTTTGCAGCCGTCAATGACTTGGCGCAGGTTCCTGCGTGGCCGGGTGTCGTAGCGCCTCGCCTCGATCAGCTCGTCTGGCGGATATAGATCACTTAACTGCAGGCCGACAGACGCCAGTACATCGGCAGCGCCGCAGCCTGCAAAGCAGTGCACAAGGGCAGCGCCGCTATCCGCTTCCCCTATGGATAGTGTCAGTCCCTTGCTCTCATGCGCCGGACAGCGGGCGCGCCACTGGCCGAGCCCGGTTTGCTTTACCCGTTCCAGCCGCGCCAGCAGCGCACCTATCGGCGCGCCACTCACAACAGCTGCTCCCGCAGCGCATGGATTTGCCGATGTACTTCGGCCAGCGCCTTTAGGGCTTCGTGACTTCCCGGGACGACGCCATATGCTAGGTGGGCAAATTGGCGTTTGTCGTACTCAAGTTCCGCCAGGGCGGCACAACGTGCTGGACACCTGCACTTCAGTTCTTCCGGCGTATAGTGCTTTTCCCGGTTTCCAGGTATACGGATAACCTTGGCGCCCCGTCCCTGCGGGGCGTTTTTCTTTGTATCCATGATGCCCGCTCACGCTGCCTGCCGGGTGTCAGCATTAGCAGACTGCCCTGCCTTCTTGGACAGGTAGGATTGCAACTCGCTCGTTAGCCAGCCCGTGCTATGGCCGATCCGTATCCGTTTCGGAAACTCCGGATCAGACTTTTCGAGTTCCAGCGCGCGGGTTCGTGACAGGAGTCCGGTAACTAACCGAACCTTATTGGGGATCGTAACTATGGGATACATAACTGTCCTCTGTATTGGTGAAAAGACAGTTACGAATTAAATACCAGATTTTTCGCTTGCTTTTGCAGATGCAAAAAATAGTTTTGCAGATGCAAAAATCAGGGATGAAAAACGGCTTATTTCTGCAGTTTCTTGCTTTCAGAAAAAATCTTTTGCATTGACGACTTTGATAACGAAAGACCGTGATTCTGCTGTAGTTGATCAATCAACTCTTCTTGAGTCCTCGGGGGCGACTTAGGCTGTACGCCATCTCCCTGTTTAGCTGTTACCCGTTCAAGCAATGCCGCAATAACAGACAATAAAGTTTCCTCACGGCCTTTGCCATTGCCCCTTCCTTGCAGGGGTCCCTTGACTTCCACTTCCGGTATGCTCGCTATCTCTTCTGGTAAATCCCAGCCCTTCACCGTCGCCCACTGCACAAAGGCTCCGGGTTGAAGTTTCGCCAGGCTGCGGTATAAGTTAATGCGCTCTACTGCCAACTCTGGGAGATACGAATCCAATACTTGGAAACGTTTTGTATACCTCACTGGAAAGGAATCTTCCGCGTAACTGTCTGGCCGCAGCGATGTGATCCTGTCACGCGGTATCTCGTTTGGGTCCTTGCCGAGCGATAGGGTTACTGCCTCGTGCGCGGTCCAATACCTCATCTGTACCCAGTGCTGGTAATCGGCATCGAAGTCCGGGGGTTTAAATAAATCTGGCTTGTCTCCCTGCCAGGACTTAAGCCTTTCTTTCAGCTCGTCCGCTTCTGTGGCTTTTTTCTTGGCCATAGCACACCCCTTCGTGCCCCTTGCATAATGGAGCCGAGCCAGGCCGGGCAAGGGAACCCGGCTTTTCGCCCCGTCGGGCTAGGCAGCGGCATAGCAATTTACGCTCTCCGTTCGTTGAGGTTGATTACCTTTGTCGATTTACTACCAGCTGCTACTTCTTCAATATGGCGCGCCCAGGCACGCAATGCAGCCCGCTTCTCCTTGTCGTAGTCGTACTGACCATAGACCCGCGTCAGCCTGTCGCCCGCGTGGTTCAATACCTTGTGCATGACTTCGGCTCCGTATTTCCGCTGCACGAATGTGCCGACAGTTCTCCGCAGATCATGGGTGCGGCAATGCTCAATGCCGGCTAATGCCGCAATCTTTGGTACGGTATCTGTCAGCGTATCGGGATTCACATGGTTTGCGGCCTTGCTCGGAAATACCCACTCGCCGTCACCTTTCAGGCACTTCCGGGTCAGGGATCCCAGGTAGACGCGATGCGCAATCCCGTTCTTGGCACGTTCCTCGGGAATCGTCCACCACTCTCCGCTGATCTCAGATCGCGCAAGGCGGGCTACCTCAGCCCGGCGCTGGCCGGTCAGCAGCAGGGTCCGTATTGCCGCCTGGTGCATGGGATTCTCCAGTCCGTCTATCGCGATCCAGAACGCGCGCAACTCCTCGTCTGACAGAACCCGGGTCCTTACTTTCTCTGCCTTCCTGTTTGCCGGCAGACGGGTTGCTGGGCTCGCCTCCAGCACTGATCGGTCTACTGCCCAGTTGAAAAACTTTGAAAGGAACGCCCGCACCCGGTTAGCCATTACCGGGCTGCCGCGCCGTGTGATCCGCTCAATCAGTTCCACCAGCTGGCGGCGCTCCACCTCCTCAACGCGGAGCTTCCCAATTACGGGAATAATCTCCTTTTCCAGTATCCGCTGGTCCTCCCGCGCAGATCGGACCCGTTTCTCGCGTTTGCTGTGCTCTTCTATGAACTGCCCGCCCAGCTCGGCTACTGTCTTTGCCAGCTTCGCCTTCTGCGCCGCCACAGCCTTTCGCTGTTCAGCCTCGACTTTCTCCTCTTGCGGATCCTCCTTTCTGCCCCGGAGCCTCGATTTGTCGTGGTACTCCGCCTCCAGGTAAGCAATGCCGTCTTTTGGAAAATATCCTAACGTCATACGCCGCCGGCTATGCCCCTTGTGGATCAGATACAGGTACTGCACAGCAATCTGCCCGCTGGGGTAAACGCGAGCCCAAAGGCCCTTACCTTCCAGTTTTACGTCATACCGTTTTTCTCTAGGTTTTAGCTTCTTGAGGTTTGCGGCGCTCAGTTTCATTGAAATCGTCTGATTTAGGGGTAACAGTAGGGGTAACAATTAAATCGTTACCCGTGGTGGTATCGGACAAAACCCTTTGGAACACTATGGGATAGTATCGGGTAACAATAATCAGCATGTCAACCCATGTAAATCAATGGTTTACGGAATAAAAAAGCGCCCTGTCGGACGCTCTGGAGCAGTATAGGATGGAGCCCGCAGACGGATTCGAACCATCGACCTGCTGATTACAAATCAGCTGCTCTGCCAACTGAGCTATGCGGGCAGTATCCAGTAGCCACAANAGAGGAAGTTCACGGCCCCGATCGGGAAAGGGGTCATTTTACTGTACCGGCAGCCGTCCTGGTGGCGCCCTTACTGACCCTCTTTGCAGGGAATCTGCTGCAGCCGGGCCATGGCGTCACCCCAGTTGATCGCGGCCAACTCGTCGTGCCGCTCCTGCGTGACCACATCCGGCACTTCCAACCAGCCCAGTGGACCCAAAGTACGGGCTGCAAGTTGTACGCTGGCCTCGAAACCGTTCCCGGTAAGGCCAGCGGCGAATTCACCAGCCGCTCTTTCTCGGGCAAAAGTACGCAGCACCAATACCTGGCCCGCTGCCCCCTGCTGCGGCGCGTAATCTATGCCCTGGCCCTCCAGTCGTGAACGCGCGTTATCACGCGCAATATCGGAACTAAATGGGCCGAGTATCACCTGAAAGTCGCGCACCTCACGGGCACTGACCTTCTGCCGGGTCAAACCGTAGCCNCGGTTNACCAGTTGCCGGGACGCCCGGGCCATGGTCTCCTCAGTGGCAAACGGTCCAATGCGCACACAATTGAGCATCTCACTGGCACCGGTTGCGCTCTCCACNTCACTCAGCAACGCCAGNGCCGGCNGGTTGCGGTCCTCCAGTGCTGGCCCGGTGCCGGTGCCGGCCGGCGGGGTATAGTTCGTTGTCCACAAATAGAGGGCNCCATTAGCCAGNAGCANNAGAAAAAAGAACCATTTCATGGCAATTCCCACTCACCGCCAGNAATTTTCTTTTTTTCAGGTTCTCGCGCCCTCAGGGTCACAAAATGCGGTCGCAATATTACACACCCGGCGGCTGAAATCTTCCATCGACTGCGGTCCATCCACCATCAACGAACAGAACGGTTCCAGTAACATAACTGGCGGCTTGTGATGCAAGAAAGAGCGCCGCTCCCACCATTTCTCCTGGTTCGGCCCAGCGCTCCATTATGTTTCGTGAAGCGTAAGCATCATACCACTCCTGTTTGGCCTTTATCGGAGCCGTCAGCGGNGTCTCGACTACGCCTGGCGCGATTGCATTTACGCGCACACCAGAGGGTCCAAATTCAGCTGCTGCGGTGCGTGCGATTTGTACAATTCCAGCCTTGGTAGCGGCATATACCGACTGTCCGGGCTCAACAATCTGCGATCGAATAGATGAGAATAAGATGATGCTCCCCGAGCCCTGGGCCGTCATGTGGCGTCCTGCCGCCTGAATCACGTTAAAGCTGCCTTTCAGGTTCACGCTGATCACGCGATCGAATTCCTCTCCCGAATAGGCAAGAATTGGTTTGCGAACATTGATACTCGGCGTACAAACTACGATATCGATCTGACCCGAAAGGGAAACGAGGTCGGCAAGTGCATGGTCCACTGCATCAGCATCGCTGATATCGAGACACGTCCCGTGTGCAACCTGTCCTTGGGAGCTGATCATTCCGGCAGTACGCTCTGCCCCTGCCCCGTTGATATCGAGACAATGCACTTCAGCGCCATGCTGGGCGCAGCCGACAGCAACGGCCTCACCGATGCCGGATGCGGCTCCAATTACTGCTGCGACTTTGCCCTTTAGACTAAATAAATTACTGAATTCCATGTTTTTCCCACCGGCTGGATGTTGTTATCAAATCTGTGGCCCCGGCCACACCTTTCATGCGGTCGACTGAGGACTCCCTTCTGCGCCCTGCAACGGACTGGTTGAGCGAACCGAACCTCGCTCACTCCGCTCCCAGTCTAACTGCTCTAACGTGGTACGAAAAACGCCGGCCTTGACCAGGTTATCTACGCTCAGATTGACCAACCTGATATATCGACGGATAAATTCGCCCTCGCGCACATCAACATCGACGATATTCACACAACACAAATCCTGCTCAAAGGCCGGAAATGTAGCCAGGCTCCCGTATGCAGCCCAACTGAGTATGGCGCGATTAGTTCCCGCATGACCCACCACCAGTAAAGTCTGCCAATCCGGTGACAGCAGCAACTGGCAAAATGCCTTAACCACCCGAGAATAGAACGCACTAAATGCCTCGCCACGAACAAAGCGGGCCCCCGGCTCGATTGCCGTTTCAAAAGCATACACGTACTCGGCCTCTACCCGCTCTGGTGGTAACTGGTCGAGGTTCCCTGCCCGAATCTCCCGCAGCCCTTCGTGAGATGCCAGGCTGACGTCATGGTGGTGGCTAAGCACCCGCTCGGCAGTTTCCCGGGTGCGCGGCAGTCCCGAGCACACGGCCTGATCAAATTCAACTCCCGCAAGCGTCTGACCAACCATGTCCGCCTGCCGCCTGCCTTTCTCGGTAAGCCCAGCGAGCCCCGCACGCGGTACCACGGTACCATCATCCTGAAAATAGTTCACATCACCGTGGCGCAGCAAATAAATGCGGCGGCGCTCACCCTGCTGATTTCCTTCAGTCATCAATTAAAGTCCCCGGTGTCGTGTTCGATAGTGCATTTCGCTCGGTCGTACCCGCACACCAATCCGCAATAATGTTGTAACTGTCTGCACCGGCATCGTCAACTCTGCTAACAGCCAGGGTAACACTACCTCATGTCATCGCTACCAAGGAAGTTCCTAAAATTGGCAGCAAAATGATCATGTGCCTACCTAGCCGCCAGAATCAATCATCTCGCCAGGAAACGATCGGGTAGAATCAAATGCCTTCGGCTGCAGCGCGTGATGCACTCGAAACGATCATGGCGCTGCGCAAGCCGAACCTGAAATTATCTCGATGAAATTCTTTCTGATCAAGCGGCTTAGCACATTTGCTGCAACCCTGTTTGCCGCTACCTTACTTACATTCTTTGCCCTTGAGNTCCTGCCGGGAGACCCAGCCCTGGTAATNCTGGGTGTGGACGCTCCCGATAGCGCAGTTGCAGCACTGCGGGAACAACTTGGACTAAATCGACCAGTTACTGAACGCTATATCGACTGGATATCGCACTTTCTTCGCGGCGAACTCGGGGTCAGTTATACCTATAGTGTTCCGGTTTCGGAACTGCTGCGCGAGCGCCTGGCGATCACTATCCCACTTGCATTAATGGCCATGGCGCTTTCTGTCGTGATAGCGTTTTCTCTGGGCATATACGCGGCAACCCACCATAACCGCCATGGTGATGTGCTGGTCATGGGTGTCAGTCAGCTGGGAATCTCGATACCGAATTTCTGGCTGGCACTAATGCTCATTCTGCTATTTGCCGTAAACCTGGGCTGGTTTGCATCTGGCGGATTCCCCGGCTGGTATGCCGGCTGGTGGCCTGCATTAAAGGCGCTGATTCTCCCGGCGATTGCGCTGGCAACCGTACAGGGCGCAATCCTCGCACGCTTTACCCGCTCTGCAACGCTCGAAACCATGCGTGAAGACTATGTCCGTACTGCCCGAGCCAAAGGCCTGAATCGCCGACAAACGCTTTGGCGCCATGTACTGCGCAATGCCATGATATCGGTTGTTACCGTGATGGGGCTACAGTTCGCCAATCTGCTTGCGGGCACCATTGTAGTAGAAAGTGTCTTTGCACTGCCCGGCATCGGCAGGCTTATTCTGCAATCGATCGCCAATCGTGACGTTGTCGTTGTACGGGACATCGTTACGCTGCTCGTCGCCATGGTAGTGATTATTAATCTGGTGGTTGACCTGCTGTATGCCCTCATCGACCCTCGGCTGCGTTCCAGCGATGTCTGACAAACGCCTGCCGGGCGATACTCTCGCCAGCCACAAGGCCGGTAGAACTGTTGCAAGTGCGCCGGCCAGTATCTGGCGGCGGACACTGGAGCACCGCTCATTCCTGGCCGGCAGCATATTGACTTCATTGCTGGCAGGGATGGCTCTGCTTTCCCTTTTCTGGACCCCGCACAACCCAACCCGCATCAATATCCGTCAACGGCTGGCTTCGCCCAGCCTGGAACACTGGCTTGGAACAGACCAGTTTGGGCGTGACATTCTTTCGATCATTATGACCGGTGCGCAGAACTCTATTATGGTCGGCGTAGTTGCGGTCGGCATTGGCCTGCTGTTCGGAGTGATGCTTGGGCTCATTGCCGCGTCAGCCAAAGGCTGGGTAGAAGAGCTGATTATGCGGGTCTGTGATTTCATGTATGCTTTTCCGGTCATCCTGTTAGCCATAATGCTTGTCGCGACCCTCGGCTCGGGGGCCATTAACGCGATTCTAGCGATCGGAATTTTTGCGATCCCCACCTTTGCCAGACTGGCCCGCGCCAGCGCCAATGCGATCTGGTCTCGAGAATTTGTACTCGCTGCCCAGGCTGCAGGAAAAAGCGCAATACGCATCACCTGGGAGCACATCCTGCCCAACATCGTTTCGGTGATTGTGGTGCAGGCTACGGTCGAATTCGCGCTGGCGGTACTGGCCGAAGCCGCCTTGAGTTATCTGGGCATTGGCTCACAGCCACCAACACCCTCCTGGGGCCGGATGCTGAGCGAAGTCCAGACGCTGGTTTTTCTTAACCCGTGGCTCGCCGTCTACCCGGGTGCCGCCATCGCCATGACAGTGCTGGGATTAAACCTGCTGGGCGATGGACTCCGCGATGTGCTGGACCCGCGGCTGGTGTACAAGCGATGACCCTTCTCACCGTAGATGACCTCAGCGTTTCTCTCGACACTGCCCAGGGACGCGCCCAGGCCGTGCGCGACCTCTCATTTGATCTGGGCCCGGGCGATACCCTGGGAATTGTTGGCGAATCCGGTTGCGGTAAAACGATGAGCGCCCTGGCGATTCTGGGCCTGTTGCCCGACAACGCCGTGACAACCGGCGCAATCCGCCTCAATGATCGCGATCTGCTGAACTGCACCGAAGCCGAATGGTGCGATATTCGCGGTAATCAGATCGCTATGATCTTCCAGGAGCCGATGACTTCGCTAAATCCAGTGCACCCCATCGGCCGGCAGATCATGGAAGGCATGTTCCTTCACCGCGCGCTCAGCAGGGCTCAAGCTCTAGAAGAAACCATTCGCCTGCTGGAGACGGTAGGTATTCAAAATGCGGCAGAGCGTGTCAAACACTACCCGCACCAGCTGTCGGGAGGACAGCGTCAGCGGGTAATGATCGCGATCGCACTGGCAAATCAGCCCAGGCTGCTGATTGCTGACGAGCCCACCACAGCGGTGGATGTGACAATCCAAAAGCAGATTCTCGGCCTGATCAACAAGCTCATTGATGAGTTCGACATGGGCCTGGTGCTGATCAGCCATGACCTGGGCGTTATTGCCAAACTGGTCGAGCGGGTTATCGTTATGTATGGGGGGGTGGCTGTTGAAACCGGCTCGGTAGAAACCATATTTTCTGACCCCGCCCATCCCTATACCTGCGGCCTGCTATCCGCAATCCCACGGATAGATCGCTCGACCCATAGCCGGCATAAACGACTTCCGACCATTCCCGGCGTAGTGCCCGACCTGGTCGATATGCCAGCAGGCTGTACTTTTTCAGATCGCTGTTCACTGGCGACAGACACTTGTCGCACAGTTCCACCGGTTCCGGTAGTGCTCAGCAGCCACCATCAGGTGGCTTGTTACCACCTGGACCGCGCAAGAGCACAATGGCAAACGGGCCCACGATGAACAGGCCGGAGTCAAACAATACCCTTGCGCTGGAGGTGGTCGATCTGTGCAAGACCTATGTGCTGCCCCGTGACAACCTGTTTCGCCCGGCGCGGTCGGTCAAGGCTGTTGCTGGAGTCAGCTTTCAGATCAAAGCGGGACAGAGCCTTGGTCTCGTTGGAGAATCCGGTTGCGGAAAATCGACCCTGGCACGGCTGATCATGGGACTGGAAATCCCCACCTCCGGAACTGTCCGGATCAGTGGCTCTGATATCGGCCGTCTTTCCCGCAAGGAACTCCAGCCATTACGCAGAAAGTTTCAGATTGTCTTTCAGGATCCCTTTGGTTCCCTCGACCCGCGCCAGACTGTCAGCCAGATTGTTGCCGAACCACTTGAGGCGCTCGAGACAGCGCCACGGACGCAGATTCGCACACGTGTCATCGCAGCCCTTGACGATGTTGGCCTGAAAAATTCCGATGCCGCTAAGTACCCACACGAGTTCTCGGGAGGCCAGCGTCAGCGTATCGCCATCGCACGGGCACTCGTTACGCGGCCTGGGCTCATCATTGCTGACGAACCGGTTTCGGCGCTTGACGTATCGGTTCAGGCCCAGATTCTCAATCTGTTACAGGACCTGCGTGACGAATATGCACTCACCTACCTTCTCATCAGTCACAATCTGGCTGTGGTGGAACACTTCTGTGATAATGTGGCGGTGATGCATAACGGCATATTCGTTGAATATGGCCTTACATCACAGATCTTTCAAAAGCCCAGCCACTCCTACACCAAGACCCTGCTGGATGCAGTATTACCGACCCCCAGCCACAGTTGATCAATTCAGGGTAATAACGGGCCGGGCCACAACCCGAGCGACGCCTTGACACAGCCAGTCACCCAAACCGAGCAGTTGCTGTTGCTGATCGATATCGGCAACACCAACATTACTGTCGGGGTAACCGATAAAGGCTCTCTGATTGAAGACTGGCGGATCAGTACCCGCGATACCACTACTGCAGACCAGCTTTGGTTGATGTTGCGTATGTTGCTCGATTCCAGCGGGCTCGAGCTTACCGCGATCCATGGCCTCGCCTTGAGTTCTGTAGTGCCCGCTCTCACTTCTGTGGTCGAAAATCTGGTTCGCCGCCGCCTGCCTGTACCCTTCGTCAATGTGACCTGCGAACTGGATCTTGGTTTAGAGGTGCGCTACGAGAATCCCCGTTCGGTCGGTGCAGATCGGCTGTGCAACGCCGTAGCCGGATTTCATCGCTATGGCGGCCCGCTGCTAGTGGTTGATTTCGGTACAGCAACAACCTTCGACGTGATTTCCCACGATGGCGCTTACCTGGGCGGCATTATTGCACCCGGGCCGGAAACCACAATTGCTACGCTGCATGCGGCGGCCGCTGCACTGCCGTCGGTGGAGCTGACTTTCCCCTCCTCGCTGATCGGCAAAAGCACAGAAACCAGCATGCAGTCCGGGGCAATGTTCGGCAGCGTGGCAATGATCAATGGCCTCACCGCGGGGCTCAGGCAGGAACTCGGTAAAGATACCAAAACGGTCATAACCGGCGGACTAGCTGGTGTTTTTTTCTCTCATCTGGAATCCATTACAGCCGTCGAGCCGACGCTGACACTGGATGGCCTGCAACTGATTTTTCAACGCTGCAGGCCCACTGTGTAATAGCGTCCGCCTGGGTGCCGGGCCGCTACCGGGACACTCAGAATTTCAACTTGTGTCTCGAGCTGTCGGCCATACCACTGGCTCCAGCGGATAAATCGGCCGACGCAAGTGCTGATAATTCAACTGCCCGTTATCCGAGGTCGTCACCCCTGATCCATCGAGCCTGACCGTATGTCGCGCCAGTTCGGC
>PBTT01000009.1 GCA_002729195.1 Acidiferrobacteraceae bacterium | reverse complement strand
CTTTTGGTCGAGACTCATGGCTCGCTCAGCACGGCGCGGATTCATCGGCGTGGATCATCAGGCAGTTGCACCCAGGCGGGCAAAGCCCGCCTCCAGATCGGCCACCAGGTCAGACAGTGATTCAAGCCCGGCATGGATGCGCAGCACCGGACCTGCTTCGTCCCAGGTTGTAACTGAGCGGTTTTTTTCCGGATAGACCGGGATCAACAGGCTCTGGTAACCACCCCAACTCGCGCCGATGCCGAACAGATCCAGCCCATTGACCAGAGCGACCAGCGCTTGTCGGGGACAAGGTTCCAGCACGACCCCGAAAAGGCCGGCCGCGCCCAAAAAATCGCGCTGCCATAGCGCGTGTCCGGGAAAAGCAGGCAGGGCCGGGTGCAGGACCCTTGCCACCTCGGTCCGCGTTGCCAGCCATTGCGCCAATGCAATGCCCTGCTCCTGGTGGGCCTGCATCCGCACAGGCANGGTACGCAANCTGCGCAGCGTTGCATAGGCATCGTCTGGACCAACGCACTGGCCNAANTGGTTGCGGGTCCGGTGAACAACTTGCCAGCACCTTTCGTTGCTGACAATAACCCCCATCATTATGTCACCGTGGCCAGAGAGATATTTAGTGGCTGCGTGCACAGAGACGTCTACACCATGCTCGAAGGATTTAAAAAAAAGNGGNGTCGCCCAGGTGTTGTCGAGGATGGTCGTGATGCCCCGTGCCCGGGCGATCGCAGTGATGGCGGGTACATCCTGGATTTCAAAGGTGAGTGACCCCGGGGATTCCAGGAAGATCACCCGGGTGTTGTCCTCGATGAGGCTTTCGATATTGCTGCCGGTCAGCGGATCGTAGTAAGTCACGGCTATGCCCAGCCCAGGCAGCACTTCATCGCAGAAGATCCGGGTCCAGGCGTAGACCGTGTCGGCTACCAGCACATGGTCACCGGTACGCAAGAATGCGAGCAGAGCAATACTGACTGCAGACAGGCCGGAGGAGGTCAGCACCGCGTCATGACCGCNCTCGAGNTCGGCAACCGCACGTTCGAGATCGAAAGTCGTCGGCGTGCCCAACAAGCCGTAGACCACGCGCTCCCGGTTGCCGGGCTGGTGCCGGCGCTCAAAAGAGGCGAGGTCCGAGTGCAGGATGGTGGAGGCGTGATAAACGGGGGTGTTGACCACGCCATGGTGCGTCCGGCTCGAGCGGCCGGTGGTCACCGCAATGGTCGCCTCACCGGGTTTTGTTTCTTGTTTTTTCACGCGGAGATNCCTGGGGCTGTCAGCAAGCGCCGTGATGGTAACAGTTCCCCAGTGGGGCCGGGCCAGCATCGGCCAATGTTGCGCGGAGACAGCCGGGCACGCCCCGCCCGGGGTAAATGGCCGACACTTTTCGGGTCGCGTTGAGCCCGCTTACAAAGGGTAAACGCAACTTTAGCCGCAGGGCCGGCCGGCGACTGGACAGAGNCGCAAAAATTAAGGACACTTGGTGGGTTACGCGAGGCCAGTGATACTGNCTGGCGTGCTAATAACGACATTTTTAACCGTTTCTCAACAAAGGAGGATACAACATGAAACGTCGTGATTTTCTGAAAAAAGCCGGTGCTGGCAGCGCGGTCGCTGCTGGTACCCTGGCTGCACCAGCAATTGTCAAGGCGCGNACTGAAATCGTNATGGTCAGCACCTGGCCCCGCGATTTTCCTGGCCTGGGTACAGCTGCTCAACGGCTGGCCAAAAACTTGTCCGATGCGACCGATGGCCGCCTGCATGTTGAGTACTTCGCGGCCAACGAGCGGGTCAAGGCTTTCGACTCGTTTGACGAGGTTGCCTCGGGTAATGCGCAGTGCTACCACACCGCCGATTACTACTGGAAAGGCAAGCACCCGGGTTGGGCTTACTTTACGTCGGTGCCCTTTGGTTTGACCTATACCGAGATCAATGCCTGGATACGTTTCGGTGGNGGTCAGGAACTNTGGGANGAACTGGGCGCTGAATTCGGGCTGAAGTGTATGCCGGGCGGTAACACCGGCGTACAAATGGGTGGCTGGTTCCGCAAGGAGATCAACTCGGCCGATGACCTCAAAGGACTCAAGATGCGTATCCCGGGCCTTGGCGGCGATGTCATGGCCAAGTTGGGCGCTTCGCCCGTGTCTCTGCCGGGCGGCCAAATCTACGAGAACCTGATGTCTGGCGCTATTGATGCGACCGAGTGGGTCGGTCCCTGGAACGATGGCTTCATGAAGTTCTACGAGGCGGCCAAGTACTATTACTATCCGGGCATGCACGAGCCGGGCTCGATGCTGTCGTTCGGCTGGAACAAGTCGTTNTGGGATAGCCTGTCTGCTTCGGACCAGTTGCTTATCACGTCGGTTGCAGCGCTGGAGAACGACCTGATGATGTCTGAGTACAACTACAACAATGGCGTGTCGCTAGAGAAACTGATCAACGAGCAGGGCGTTCAGTTGCGCGCCTTCAATGACGATGTTTACGACAGTTTCGGTGAGGCAGCGGCGGAGGTGTTCGAAGAAGTCCGGGCTCACAGTGATCTTACAAACCGTGTTCACGAGAGTTTCGAGGCTACTCGTGCTGCAGTCGGTGGTTGGGCCAAGATCGCCGATGTGGCCTACCTTGCACAACGCAACCGGGTGCTCGGTCTCTGATCTGACACCTGTCACCAGGAAAGGAAGGCGGGGCCTGCGGGCTCCGTTTTCCCTTGTGCTCACCGATAGCCCGTGCCGTCGGTTGCCAGGCCGGGTCACATGGCACTGTGCAGGTAACGCAAAGGTATGGCCATAATGGAATCGAGCAGGGTGGCAGCGGTTGGTAACGAGCCGGTGCACTGGACCAGACCGGCTGTGCTGGCCCGCATGTTCGCCGCGGCCGTGATCGGCAGCACCTTTTTGTTTCTGATCAACAACTACCTTATCTTCTGGCAGGGTTGGCCGGGCTTGTGGAAATTCTTTGCTCACCAGCAGTGGCTGGGGCTGGGACCATTGCGCTCGCCGCTGGTCGATGATGTGCTGCTGTTGGGCTGGATCCAGCTGGGAATACTACTGGCCCTGCTGGCCGGGGTGGCAGTTTATGTATTGTTGACCCCGCAACGGGGTCTGCGTGTGGACTCGGAATTGTGGTCGTCGGTGGCAGCGTATGTCATCCGCGGCTGTTTCTGGGCNGTGCTGCTGGTGGGCGTGGTCGACATGGTGATCTCATTCCTGCGCGTGGAGGGATTTCTGGTTGCTCTTTTCGGCCAGGAGATGGCAACGAATCTTGGACGCTCAGTGTATCGCGGCAGCCACATCCACTACCCACTGGTGATACTTGGTTTCATCATCGCCTTGTTCGCCCGTGGCCTTGGGTTTATCTGGCTGGCACTGTTCGTTGTGATTGCCGAATTCCAGATCGTCATCTCGCGTTTCATCTACTCCTACGAACAGGTGTTTATGGGTGANTTGGTGCGTTTTTGGTATGCGGCANTATTCCTTTTCGCCAGTGCCTATGCCCTTGTCACCGAAGGGCATGTGCGCGTGGACGTTTTCTATACCCGCTTTAGCCTACGCGGTAAGGCCTGGACCAATTGCGTGGGCTCAACCCTGCTAGGGTTGCCGTTGTGTTGGGTGATTCTGACTACCGGCATGGCCAGCAAAGGCAGCAGCCTGAACAGCCCGCTGCGCAGTTTCGAGGTTTACCAGCAGGGCTACGGCATGTACGTCAAGTACCTGATGGTGGGTTTTCTTGTCATTTTTGCAGTGTCCATGATGATCCAGTTTTGCAGCTACTTTCTGAGCAGTGTGGCCGATCTTTGTGGTGAGTCTGGCCACAAGGACGTCGCCGAAGAATCGGCGCTCTAGCGCTAGCCAAGCGCCGAAAGCCAGCCCATGGAACTCGTTTTTCTGAGCCTGCTCATAGTGCTGATGGTGCTGGCGCTCAGTTCCGGTTTTCCGGTGGCTTTTTCCCTGCCGGGCTCGGCGATTCTCAGTATTGGCGCAGCTGCATTGTGCGGGTACATTTTTGCTGGTGATGCGGGTGCCTATTTTGCTCAGGGTGGTGCAGTCCAGTGGCTGAGTGCAGGGGTCACTAATTTTCGCAGTCTGTACTGGGATGTTGAGCGCGATACGCTGATTGCGATTCCGTTGTTCATATTCATGGGTATCATGCTGCAGCGGTCAAAGATTGCCGAAGACCTGTTGGTGGCCATGGCCCAGTTGTTCGGGCCGGTGCCCGGCGGGCTGGGCATCTCGGTGGTGTTCGTAGGGACGTTGCTGGCTGCGACCACAGGCATTGTTGGAGCCACGGTCATAGCCATGGGACTGATTTCGCTGCCAGCCATGTTGCGGCATAACTATGCCAAACCGCTTGCTTGCGGCACGATTTGTGCCGCTGGCACGCTGGGTCAAATTATCCCTCCCTCTATCGTCCTGATCATTCTCGCTGATCAATTGTCCAATGCGACCGATGTGGCCGGGGCCTTGCGCACCGAGCACTACAAACAGGTCACCGGCGAATTCAACCTGCCATCGGAGTTTTCTGTCAGTTCAGCGAGCGCCGGTGAGATGTTCATGGGGGCCCTGTTTCCAGGTCTGGTGCTGGTGGGGCTGTACATGGGCTACATCCTCATTAGAGCTTTGATTCAGCCCCGCAGTGCGCCGTCTGTCCCCTACGAAGGCAACTACGATCTTCAGTTTGTCATCCGGGTGTTGCTGGCGCTGGTGCCACCGTTGGCGCTGATTTTTGCGGTGCTGGGCTCCATCATCATGGGTATTGCAACCGTCAATCAGGCCGGCGCCATCGGCGCCATCGGCGCTATGATCATGGGCGGCTACCGGCTTAACACCAGTGGCAAGCACCGCTACCTTCCGGCGATCATCGCCCTACTATCGACACTGTTGATCTTCGTTGTCAACAGTGCCTACGAGGTCAATGTCAAGAACCTGCAGTCGTCCGAGGATGTGGTCGGCTTGATTTTGGCATCCGTAGGTGTCGCCGGCCTGTTCGTCTCGATGTTGTGGAGTGCATACCGGGCGTTCGTTACTGAAGACGTGTTGCGCGGGGTCATGGTGGAGACGGCCAAGATTACCTCGATGGTGTTCATTATCCTCATCGGTGCAGCAATGCTGACCTCTGCATTTAGGGCGTTCGGCGGAGAGATACTGGTCAAGGATTTTCTGGGTGGGCTACCCGGCGGGTTCTGGATTCAATTCATCGTGGTGATGGCGGTGATTTTTCTGCTTGGGTTCTTTCTCGACTTTATCGAGATTGCCGTTGTGGTGGTGCCGATTGTTGCCCCGATCCTGCTGGCCGAGCCTTCGGCCAATGTCACCGCCGTCTGGTTGGGGGTGATGATAGGGCTTAATATTCAGACCTCGTTTTTGACCCCACCTTTTGGTTTTGCGCTGTTTTACCTGCGCGGCGTCGCCCCCTCCACGGTGAAGACGCTGCAGATCTACCGTGGGGCCGTGGCGTTTATCGCCCTGCAGTTAGCGGGTCTTGCGATCACCGGATACCTGCCCAGCTTGGTTAACTACCTGCCTAACAAGATCACCCTGACCGCTGAGACGGCCCCGCCGCCAATGAATCCGCGGCTGCAGGAATGCCTTGAGACCTACGTTTTCACCCGCTACGACGAGTCCGAGGATACGCTACGAGCAGTGGTTCGGACGATGCGCGCCCTTGATACGAGTTTCCTGCCCCAAGCCCAGGCAGCAGCGTTAGAGAAGACCCATGCCGGGGTGCTCAACACCTTTGCTTTGGTCAAGGAACTGCAGCGTACCCGCGCGGCAGTCGACCAGTTTGAGCCGGATTATCGGCCACTGCATCGAAAGACCCGGTTCATACAGCGCCAAATGCGTAAGGTAGACCAAAAGATCGAAGTACTAGAGCAGCAGAAGAACCGGATCAGCCGCGGCGAGGGCACCGAAGCAGACTTGCTCGCGATCGATAGGAAAATCGCCACGCTGACACAGGAAAAACAACAGATCGCCGCTACCATTCCCGCAGACTGGGAAGGCCAGCATGAAGCTTACGTGACCCTGGTCAAACAGGAGAAGAAAGCGGTCATTGCTTATCGACGAAACGTGGATGAATCGTACGATGCGCTGGTCCAGGTGCGACAACTGCTCGCAGCAACACCGGCGTTAGTCGATATTGGCCCGGCCTTGGCGGGCCTCCGCGAGGTGATAATAAATGAAGCGCCGAGCACTGCGATGCCGACAATAAAGGCCTTGGGCAAGGAACTGGGGTCAATAGCCGGCAGCAGCAAGATCAAATCCCGGATCAGTAAGGCCCGGCGCTCTCTCAAGGGGAGTAACGCCGACCCGGTGAAAGCGCTGGCCTTGCTCGATGAGGGTCTCGCGTTGTACGCCGACGAAGTGCGTTGGCGACAGAAGGCGAGACAAGAGCTCGGCGGGCCGTTGACTGAGTATGACCAAGCCCTCAAGCGTACAGTAGGACTGCGTTTACAGGAGCGCTTGGACGCCGAGCAGGCGGAGTTCGTGGCTCGTTGTAAATCAAAGCATCAGGATATTTCCCTGAACTTCTGATAACCCAGAGGCTGGTGGTTGCTCTGTGGAGTTAAGTTCTTATGCCTAACGAATTTCGGTGCGGTAACTGAAACTATCTGCCCGGCCGCGGGTGATGCGAAACTCGATTGGGCGGTTGCCCTGGGTATAGGTCAAGCGATGTAACACCACCAGTGGTGCGCCAGGGTCGATATCGAGTGCGCACGCTGTATGTTGATCTGCGATCTCAGCAGTAAGAGATTCCTCTGAGCGGATGATAGGAACTCCGAGCTGGTCTACCACTACTGCATACATCAGATCGGGGATATGAACTTCCTCTTTTTCAAGACCTGGGACCATCGACGCAATCCACCAGCATTTTTCGATCAGTACCGGCATTTCTTCACGATAACCGACACGCTCGATGTAGACCATTTCGCATTGCTCAGGGACTTGCAATTTGTGACAGATCTCACCTGGGCCCTGGCGCAGTTCGCGCACCGGGGTTTCCTTATGGATCCGTACCGGGTTACCACTGTGGGTACCATAGGAGAAAAAGCGAAAAAGACTGTTGTTGAAATCGATTCTTGATACGTAGGTGCCTTTGCCCTGGTGGCGATAAAGACGCCGTTCTCGTACGAGATTCTCTATAGCTTTTTTGACAGTGCCAACGCTCACATTGATCTTATTGGCTAGCTGAGGTTCGGAAGAAATCAGGTCGCCAGGTGCCAACTCGCCGCTGTCGATCTGCTGGCGCAGGTAGTCTTCTACGACCCGGTAGAGGGGTTTAACCGGAGCTGCAGTGACGGGAAACGCTGATTTCTCAGTAATTTCGGCCTGAATTGGTTCAATTTTGGGCATAATTCAACACATATATATGAGTTATATTACTTATATAAATAGTATATCGTGATTGGCGTCCACCCGCCATCAGAGATGTCAGCGGGAGCCCCTGGAAAGGCTTTCGCCGCAGGAGGAGCAGGAATTGGAGTTTATTCAGTTCTTCGGCGATGTACTTACACTCGAGATCATGCTCGTGCTCGTATTGGCGACCGGTGCCGGTCTGGTGTTGGGTGCGATGCCTGGCCTCAGTCCAACCATGGCCGTTGCCCTACTGATTCCATTTACTTTTCATATGGATTCGGCGACGGGTCTGGTTCTTCTCGGAGCGGTGTACACGGCGACGGTCGCTGGCGGGGCGATCAGCGGCATTTTGGTAAATATACCGGGCGCACCCGCCAACATTGCCACCGTTCTTGACGGACATCCTCTGGCCAAACAGGGCCGTGCATCCGAGGCATTGCACTACTGCTTTATTAGTTCGTTTATCGGTGGTGTCATCGGGGTAGTGGTGCTGATCTTTTTTACCCCGCCTCTTGCAGAACTGGCACTGGCCTTCGGCCCAGCCGAACTGTTCTGGATAGCTATTGTCGGCGTGACCGTCATCGGCAGCGTTGGTTCCAAGTCGGTCGTCAAGGGGTTGCTCTCTGGCGCAGCGGGACTATGGATATCGACTATCGGAATCAGCCCGATTTTTGGCGAAGCGCGTTTTGTGTTTTCAGATCATGTGACGGGCGGTGTGCACGTGGTGGCAGCGCTCATCGGTTTGTTCGCCATCCCGCAGGTTTTTCAGTTGTTGGTCACTGCCCGGGAAAAGAATACTGGCAGTCTCTATAGTCTGGAGAGTCACCGCCTGATCGACTCGATCAGGTACAACTTACGGCGCTTCAAGGCGCTCGCAGTGGGCACGGTTTCCGGTGTGATCGTTGGCATCATCCCCGGTGCGGGCGGGCAGATTGCCGGCCTGGTGGCCTATGACCAGGTTCGCAAGTTCAGTGACGATCCGGATCGTTTTGGCAAAGGTGAGCCGGACGGGGTAATCGCGGCTGAGTCAGCGAATAATGCGATGGTGGGCCCCTCTCTAGTACCTCTGCTGACGTTGGGCGTTCCGGGTAGCCCGACCGCAGCAGTATTACTGGGTGGGCTACTGATCAACGGCCTGTTTCCTGGCCCGGATCTTTTTACAGTGCACGCGCAGGTGACCTGGACATTCATCGGTTCACTGCTGATTGCCCAAGGACTGATGCTTGTCCTGGGGTTAGGACTCAGCCGTACCAGCAGTTATTGGGTGATGCGGGTGCCGAGCCACTACATGGCGGCGGCGGTAACGGTACTAGCCGTAATTGGCACCTACAGCATTCAGAACAGTTATTCGGATGTGCTTGTCATGGCCACTCTGGGGGCGTTGATGTATGTAGGCAGCCGCTATGGCTTCAGCGCTGCCCCGATGGTGCTGGGCATCATTCTGGGGCCTATCGCTGAGGACAACTTCCAGATGGGTAAGATGATTGCGGAAACGGGGGAGGGCATGTTCTCCTACTTTTTCCTCGGCACTATCAATATCATCCTGGTCACCCTTTGTCTGGTCTCGATCGTTTACAGCGTCCTTGCCGAGGTGAAACAGCGCCGCCGGGGTGGCACTGTCGTCGACGCGGGTGTTGATCGCAGTCTGGCCGGAGGGCTCGGCGCCGCCGTTTTGTCCTTGATTGTTCTGGGTGCCGCGGTTTTTTCCGGCAGTGGCGAGGCTTTTTTCTTCCCCCGGCTGCTCGCTGTCATCATGACCGGGCTCTCAATCGTGGTGCTGTGGGACGGAATCCGCTCGCTGCGCAGCAGTGATGTGCGAGAGGCTGCGCGCTGGCGTGATATCGGCGCAGGCAGCACTGTTATCGTGGGCTACCTGATTGTGCTGGAGATGCTGGGTTTTTACGCATCTTCTTTTCTCGCGTTTGCTCTTATTGCGTTGTGCTACCTACCGTTACGAAACCGGCGCAGTGTCCTCATGCTGGCCTCAGTAAGTGTGGTGTTTATTGGGATCGTCTACCTGTCTTTTGAGCACATGCTGCAGGTCATGACGCCCAGAGGAATCCTTTTTTGACACAGTTTCTTTTCGTGGGGTCCTTGCTCCCTTGGTTGACGGGGGTGACACGGGTCTCATGGAGTACCCGTCCCAAATGGGACAAACCCAGTCCTACAAATCAGGAGGTTGAAATGTCAGTTCTGAAATACATTGTTAAGGCCGGTACCACAGCACTGGGTGCGTTGCTGCTGATGGCACCAATCCAGGTTGTCATCGCTGAGGATTACCCAAGTGCCCCGGTACAGGTGACCGTTGCATATGGACCCGGCGGCGCTACCGATTTTCAGGCCCGCATCGTGACGATGATGGCAGGTAAGGAAAAATACCTGAACATGCCTATTGTGATCTTCAACAAGCCCGGAGCCGGTGGCCAGAAAGGCTGGAACTGGTTTGCCGCGAAGGCAAGCACAGACGGCCACCAGCTTGCCGCCTATAACGTGCCGCACTTTATCGCGCAGTCGATTAAGTTTGATACCAAATACAACATCAATAATCTGGAGCCGATTGCTAATTGGGGCGCAGACCCTGCAGTGCTGATTGCCCCCAAAGACAGTCCTTTTAACTCCGTAGCCGATGTGGTTGCCCATGCCAAAGCCAATCCCGGCACTATCACCGTAAGTGGTGCCGGCCTGTACGTGGGGCATCACATTGCCCATCTGCAGTTTGAAAGGGCTGCTGACATCAAGCTCAAATATATTCCGGCGGGCGGTGGTGTTAAGGCGATGAAGATGGTGTTGGGTAATCAGGTGATGGCTGGCTTTAATAACCTGTCAGACGCCTATCGTCAGGGTGATCGGATCAAAATTCTTGGCGTAGCCGATAACCAGCGCGAGGCGATGTTCCTGCCGGATGTACCGACTTTTAAGGAGCAGGGCGTTGACGTGGATGATTCCAGTGTGAATTTCCGCGGTATCATGGCGCGAAAGGGCACTCCGCAGGAAGTCATCGATTTTCTGGCAGAGCGAGTCCACCTGATGTTCCAGGATGGAAAAGTGGCCAAGAAGATGAAGGCCGGTGGTTCGCCGCTGCGTATCATGACGCGTGACGAGGTGCTGGCCATGTGGGCAGAACGCCAGCCCTACCTTGAGGATTTATTGAAAGGCCTCGATTAAAGCTTTTTATGTTTGGTGTGCCGGCAGCCTAGGCTGCCGGCACACCTGATTTTTTCAAACCACTCGATTCTTTTTTGATCAGACTGTCATGAACCCTGACGCACTCATTAACGATCTCATCACCCGTGCCCGTGAAGCCCAGGCAGAGTATGAGAAGTTTGATCAAAGACAGGTTGATGATGTGGTGGCGGCGATCGCCTGGACCGTCATGGAGCCTTCGCGCAACCGTCGTCTGGCCGAGCACGCTGTACAAGATACCGGCCTGGGCGATGTTGACCACAAATTCAGTAAGAATTTCCGGAAAACGCTGGGCTTGTTGAGAGATCTCACCGGCACGCCTTCGGTGGGGATTATTTCTGAGGATACAGCGCGGGGTATGGTAGAGATTGCCAGGCCGGTAGGCGTGGTCGGGGCAATTACCCCGTCTACTAATCCGGTGGCTACCCCGACCAACAAGGTCATGAATGCGNTNAAAGGGCGTAACGCTATCATTCTGGCACCCTCGCCTCGGGGTGAGGCAGTTTGCGGTGAGCTGATCACACTNTTCCAGAGNGCGCTCGAGGCTGTCGGCGCNCCGCCCGCCTTGGTTCANAAANTGCCGGCNCCGNTGAANAAGGCGGCCACCGNATNACTGATGCGCGCGGTTGATCTGGTTGTCGCGACCGGGTCGCAGAACAATATCCGNGCGGCNTATTCCAGCGGAACNCCGGCAGTNGGTGTAGGNGCAGGCAACGTGGCTGTTATTGTCGACGAAACGGCTGANTGCCCGGGCGTAGCTGAGAAGATCCTGGCTTCAAAAACTTTCGATAACGCNACCAGTTGCTCTTCAGAGAACAGCGTGGTNGTGGTCGATAGCGCCTATGATGCCCTGGTGGCGTCCCTTGAATCTCGCGGTGCCCTGATGCTTGATGTAGACGCCAAGATGGCCTTGCAACAACTGATGTGGTCTCAGGGCAAACTCAATCCCGCCGTCATTGCCCAGCCTGCGGAGCAGATTGCCCAGATGGCAGGCATCGCGGGTCAGTCGGGCAAAGCGATCGCCACGCTGCTGGTGTCGGAAACCGGTACAGGACCGGGCTACCCTTTTTCGGGCGAGAAACTCTGCCCGGTGCTGACCATCTACCGGGCAGCAGATTTTGATGCCGCGCTTGCCCAGGTAGCCAGAATCTACAGCTATCAGGGTGCGGGACATTCGGTTGGTATCCATACGCAGAATCCCGATCGGCCGATCAGGGTCGGGCTTGAACTGCCGACCTGTCGGGTCATCGTCAACCAGGTGCACTGTTTTGCCACCGGCGGGAGCTTTGATAATGCCCTGCCGTTTTCGCTGTCGATGGGGTGTGGCAGTTGGGGCGGCAATAGCATCAGCGAAAACCTCAATTACCGGCATTATCTGAATATCGTCCGGGTTGTCACGCCGATACCGGCCCGGGAGGTCTCGCCCGAAGACCTGTTGGCGGATTACTGGTCGCGCTATGGAAAGTAACGTGTCCGGGGAATTTGCTGCGCTGACAGACTGTCGCGAACTGACGGTGCGTCGGGTGATTGATGATGGAGCGGCAGCACATCCCGACAGAGTTTTTGCTGTTTTTCCCGAAACCGGAGTTGAGCTGACCTGGGCACAATTGCGAGAGGGTGCGCGTCGTCTGGCAGTACATTTAGCGTCGATCGGGGTGGCGCCGGGCGCAACCGTGGGATTGCTGGCGGGCAACGGACGCTTGGCGCTGGAGGTTTTTCTTGGTTGCATGTATGGCGGGTTCACCACGGTGACTTTCAACCCGGTGGCGGGTCAGAATACTTTGCGGTACGTGCTTGGTCACTCGGAAGTCAGCATCCTTTTTACCGACGAGGCCAATCTTGAGGCCGCGCACAGTGCCCGTGCCCACGACCTGCCCGAAGTGGCGGTGTTGTGTGCGAGCACGGACCAGGGACTTGATCTGCCATCGGCTGGGTCTGCGGAACTGGCTGCGCCGGCCCCGCAGGACGATGCGCTTTTAATTTATACCTCGGGGACAACCGGACGGCCAAAAGGCGTTATTCATTCTCATACCAGCCTGCTGGCGGGAGGTGCCAATACTGTTTCAGCCCATCACCTGTGTCCTCAGGATAGCGCGTTGTGCGTGTTGCCACTTTGTCATATCAATGGTCAGGTAGTGACGGTGATTGCACCGTTGTTGAGTGGCTCCTCGGTCGTGATGCCGCACCAGTTTCGGGTATCGCAGTTCTGGAACTGGGTGACCGCTAACCAGTGCACCTGGTTCAGTGCGGTGCCTACCATTATTTCTTACCTGTTGGGCTTAGACGCAACAGGTGGGCCTGCGCACGAGGAACTTGCCTCGGTTCGCTTCGGCCGTTCTGCATCGGCACCCCTGCCGCCAGCTGTGCACGAGGCATTTGTGGCGCGTTTCGGTATACCGTTGGTCGAGACTATGGGTATTACCGAAACTGCGGCACAGATTTTGTCCAATCCACTGGATCACGAGGCACATCGGATCGGCTCACCGGGTAAGGGCTGTGGAAATCAGGTTCGTATTGCCAATGGTGATATTGTAGTGGATGGGACGCACGTTGAAGCCGAGATACAGGTCCGAGGCCCCAACCTGATGCGCGGTTATTTGAAAAATCCTGAGGCAACCGCGGCCGCATTTACGACCGATGGCTGGTATCGCACGGGGGATCTGGGCTGCATGGATGATGAGGGTTTCATTTTTGTCACTGGCCGTATTAAGGAGTTGATCATCAAGGGTGGCGAGAATATCTCCCCGCGGGAGATTGATGACGTGATCTACCAGTTCCCCGGGGTTCTGGAAGCCGCAGCGATCGGGGTTCCGGATACCCGCTACGGGGAAGAGGTCGCGGCTTGTGTGGTGCCCAGTCCCGGCGCCTCGATCGTGCCGGAGGCGCTACGCCGCCACTGTGAAGAAAAACTGGGTGTTTTTAAGACACCGAAAGTGTTTCATGTGATGAATACCCTGCCAAAGGGGCCTTCGGGAAAGATTCAGCGTCTTAAGCTTGTTGACGCAATCGGTGAGCCGGACACAAGCGCTGTTTAGATCTCTGTTGACCCTGGGCCAGTGACCACGGGGAAAGCATGAATAGTCTCTTCAGTCAGTGTGAGGTGCAGTGCCTGCGCAGTTTGTTGACGCTGGCTGCTAGCGCCAAACCAGTGACGACGGTAATCGTCGGTGCGGGACATCCAATGGTGANCGACTGTTAGTCAGATCCTTTTGACATAAATATAAAGATATGTTTATATCCAGATATGAAATTCGTAAATTTGACAGATTTCGTCGAGGCCGTGCGTGCTGTGGCGGAGCCGACACGTCTGCGAATCCTGGACGTGTTGGCCGACGGGGAGCTCACCGTCAGCGAATTGTGCAGGGTCCTTGCGATGAGTCAGCCACGGATCAGCCGGCACCTCAGGATTATGACCGAGGCCGGCGTTTTGACACGTCAGGTGGAAGGCAGCTGGGTGTTTTATCGCTCGGCGTCACATGGCGAGGACCGGGATCTCGCGGCGGATATCCTGGCCCATTATCCGGCCGCTGATCTACAGCGGTTGCAGGACCGGGCGCGTCTGCGCACCGTACGACAGCAGAACAGCCGTCGCGCCAAAGCCTATTTTCGCAAGGTAGCCCGGGACTGGGACCGGGTCCGGGGACTGTACGTGTCAGAGGGCCAGATAGAACAAGCGGCGCTCGAAGTTCCAGGAACGCGGGATGTACGCTGCATGGTGGACTTGGGGACTGGCACCGGGCGCATGTTGGAATTGTTTGCGACACAAACGGTAGATGCTGTCGGGGTCGACGCCAGCCGCGAGATGCTGAGCATAGCGCGGGCGCGGCTGCACCAGGCAGGTCTGGGCCATTACCGGCTGCTGCAGGAGGACCTGACGGGAACCAGCCTGGCGGATGGGTGTGCGGACGTTGTCACACTACACCACGTGTTGCATTTTCTGGACGAACCGGAACTTGCAGTGCGCGAAGGCGCTCGCCTGCTGGCCGCGGGGGGTGCGTTGATCATCGTGGACTTTGCGCCCCATGAGCTGGAGACATTGCGCAGCGATCATTCTCATCGTCGCTTGGGTTACCACGACAGTGAAATCCGGCGTTGGATCGAGCAAGCGGGCCTTACCGGTTTTGCAGCGAAACATCTGGCTGCAGATGACGATGCCCAGGCGTTGACCGCCGTGGTCTGGCATGCCCGGCGTAAAGGTCGGCGGAATGTCCGGCGCGAGGCAGCATGAACAGCAAGCCGGCAATAACCGGGGATGCACTGCGAGCCAGTGTCGAAGAAACAGCCGGGAGGTTGGCGGGGCGGCCGCGGCCGGCGGTCGCTACACTGCGCTCGGAGCCAGAGATTTCCTTTGAGTTCTTTCCGCCANCGGCCACCGGGGNTGAACATTTTCNNGCCACCTTGGAGGCACTCGACCCACTGGGNGCGGANTTCATGTCNGTGACCTATGGTGCCGGTGGCAGTTCGCAGGAGCGGACCCTGGCGGCGCTGCAAGCNATCAACAGTCGTTGTCAAACTCCGGCCATGGGGCANNTNACCTGTATCGGNGCAAGCCGNNACAGCGTCCTTGANGTGGTAGACAGNTACGCAGCCGCGGGTNTTAANCGNATCCTTGCGTTGCGTGGNGACCCGCCCGCCGGAACAACTGAATTCNCAGCACATGCGGACGGGTTCGATGGTNCCGTGGANCTGGTNGCGGCNATTGCGGNCCGCGGCNATTTTGATCTCAGNGTCGCCGCGTACCCGGAGAAACANCCGCAGGCNCGCTCAGNGGCCGCNGACCTCGATCACCTCAAACGCAAACTGGATGCCGGNGCGCGCCGGGCGATCACGCAATTTTTTTTCGAGCCCGATACTTTCCTCAGTTTCCGGGACCGGGCAGCGGCTGCAGGNATCAGCGCGCCGATTATTCCGGGAATANTGCCCGTAATGAACCTGCCGCGAACGNTGGCGATGGCCCGNCAGTGCGGCACANCAGTGCCNGCATGGCTTGGCCAATTATTCCAGGGGCTGGATGATGCCCCACAGATTCGCCAGTTGGTAGCAGCAACGGTTACCGCGGAGTTGTGCACGCGCCTGCAGGATCAAGGAGTGCACCAGTTTCACTTCTACACGCTGAATCGGCCTGAACTCACCTGGTCCATTTGCCACATACTCGGGCTGCGTGCGGCAGGCAGTGGCAACGTCGCCGCTAATCTGAACCAGAGAATCCCGGCAGCGTAGGGGTTTGTTGGCCTTTTCGGCCAGCGGCAGTGCCGGAATTTCGGTGCAGCTGATGGTTTTTTTTTGCCTGGCGGCTAGAATCAACCGCTTCAGTGCAATTTTCTCAGGTGAGGCGAGCAATGAGTGTGGTCAGTCGCGAGTGGTACGAGCAGTACATGATGCCAAACTACGCGCCGGCCGCACTGGTACCGGTGCGGGGGGCCGGCTCCCGGGTATGGGACCAAGCTGGCCGCGAGTACGTTGATTTTGCCGGTGGTATCGCCGTCACCGCGCTAGGCCACGCCCATCCGGCACTTGTTGCAGCGTTGACTGAGCAGGCCGGTAAGCTTTGGCATACCGCCAACGTTCTGGTTACGGAGCCGGCGCTTGAGCTTGCCAGGAGGCTGGTAGAGGCAACCTTCGCCGAGAAGGTCTTCTTCTGCAATTCGGGCGCGGAAGCGAATGAGGCCGCGCTCAAATTGGCCCGGCGCTATGCTTGTGACCATACCGGGGTAGACAAGGACGAAATCCTGGCGTTTGATAACGCTTTTCACGGGCGCACACTCTTTACGGTAAGCGCCGGCGGGCAGCCGAACTATCGAGAGAACTTCGGTCCTTTACCGGGGTCTATCACCCACCTGCCATTCAACGATATTGGCGCGCTGGAGGCGGCCTTTTCGGACCGGGTCTGTGCAGTGATCGTTGAGCCGCTTCAGGGCGAAGGCGGGGTGGTCGCGGCTGACAAGGATTTTCTACCAGCCATCCGTCGTCTCTGTGATCAGTACCAGGCGTTGATGATCCTGGATGAGGTGCAGACGGGAGTTGGGCGCACGGGCTTTCTGTACGCATACCAGGCCTTCGACACGGTGCCGGATATTCTGACCACAGCCAAAGGCCTTGGGGGCGGGTTCCCGGTTGCTGCCACACTGGCACGAACCGAGGTAGCTGAGTCGCTCGCGGTAGGCAGCCATGGCAGCACCTGGGGCGGAAATCCGATGGGCTGCGCAGTGGCAAATACAGTGCTTGGAATCGTCAACACGCCCGAGGTGCTGGCTGGGGTCGGGCAACGACGGGCGCGCCTGGAGGCGGGCCTGCGCCATATCGGTGATAAACACGGAGTATTTGCGGAATTGCGTGGGATGGGTTTATTGATCGGCTGCGCGTTGAACGAGCCCTGGCAAGGCAGGGCTCGCGAGTTTCTGCAGGCGAGCCAGGATGAAGGGGTTTTTGTTCTGATCGCAGGTGCTAGTGTGCTGCGGTTGGCACCCTCGCTCATCATTCCGCAAGACGATATTGACGAAGGGCTGGAGCGGCTTGAGCGGGCAGTTGCCGTCGTCTGCGCCGGTAAAGCGTAGACTGTGTCGGAATCCAACTGAACTCTATCGTCAGTTTGCATTGGGTAGCGATGATGCCGAAATTGAAGATCAGAGTTGGAATAGCACTAAAGCAAAGGAGCGAACATGGCTAAGCAGGTCGTGGTAGTTGATCATCCCCTGATACAGCACAAGTTGACGCTAATGCGCCAGCGTGAACAATCAACCGCGGGGTTCCGCCAGTTGTTACGTGAGATCTCGCTATTGCTGGCTTACGAGGTAACTCGAGACCTACCGCTTACTACCATGGAGATCAAGACACCGCTGCAGCCAATGCTGGCGCCAGTATTGGCGGGNAAGAAGCTTTGCTTTATCTCCATACTAAGGGCCGGGAATGGCCTGCTGGATGGTATGCTGGATTTGTGTCCCTCGGCGCGAGTGGGCCACGTGGGTCTTTACCGCGACCCCGAAACACTGGCAGCGGTTGAGTANTACTTCAAGGTGCCTCAGGACTTGAATGAGCGACTGGTGATTGTGGTCGACCCTATGTTGGCTACTGCGAACTCAGTAAATGCAGCCCTTACAAGAATCAAGAGCGCTGGGGCCGTTAATATAAAGTTCGTCTGCCTGGTTGCGGCACCTGAAGGTATTGCGACGGTCTCTGAGGCCCATCCGGACGTACAGGTCTATACCGCGGCAGTAGATGACTGCCTGAATGATCACGGCTACATCCTGCCGGGCCTGGGNGATGCNGGCGACCGGCTTTATGGCACCAAGTAAGGTCGGCCGGGGCGCTCAGGGTATCTTGCGGTCGATTAAAACGGATACCTTGGCAGCGATTGCCGGGTCGAACACTGCACCGTAGCCGATCAGGTCACCGGCGTGCTTGGCCGCGTCGCCGGAGCGGGAGACGCGGGCACCAATCTCGAGTCGAGCATACTGTCCCAGCGACCCGTCGGTCAGGGATGCGGTGCGTTCATCCAGCACCACTTCACGGGGCAGGGGCAGGGCGGCAACGCGTACCGCTGCCACCGGCATAGGTGGACCATCCGGTTCGCGGGCAAACACGAACAGAGTGTCAGCGGGTTTGACATCAGTTAGCAGTGCGGGATCGATCGAGACCACGACCTGTAGGCGGATGGCGTTGCCGGGCTGCGCCGACGGCGAGGCTGTTGTGCCGGCCGCTGTCGACTCGGTTGCTGCAGTCGCCCGGGTAATAAAGCGGCGCACCTCCTGGTAGGACTCCGGTTCGTTCGCAACCAGTGGTGCTAGTCGACGCCAGTAAGCGAGTGCAACGGCGGGTTGGCCGCGCTTTTCGGCGGCAATACCAGCGAGCCAGAGTCCCTGTACCTGCTGCGGGTCCAGTGCCAAAGCCTGCTCGATCAGGCGGGAGGGCTCGCCGGACAGGTCGCCGCCGGCAGCCATGGCGAGCGCATCGGCATAGCGTACCAACGCCTCAGCATCAGTCGGCCGCAGCTCGGTCAGCCTGCGGTAGGCGGGCACCGCTTCAAGGTAGCGGCCGGTGCTCATCAGGGCGTTGCCCAGCAGCGCCCAGCCACGGGCATCATCGGGCTGCTCGGCAAGGCGGGCCGCGAGCTGCTCGAGCAAGGTGTCCATATCCTGGCCTTGTTTGGCACTAGCCGAAGCAGTGTCTGCGACCGGGTCAGTGTCTACCGCGGCCGGGGTGCCTAGCGCCAGATAGAGCCCGAAGGCCACAGCGGGCAGGGTAACCGCGAGCACGACGGCGGTGCCCGGTGTCGGCTGGGTGCTCGCGCTGGTTTCCTGCACGGCATCAACGTCAAGTAGCAGCGCGCGCTTAAGATCGGCGAGGGCAAGGTCGTATTCAGCCTCGCTGATCCGCGCCGCAGCCAGGTCGGCTTCGAGCTCGGCTTTCGTGTCCCGTGCCAGGCCGACGTTGACTGTATCGCGATCGAGTACACAGACAGGATGGCGGCGCAGCAGCACTGGCACCAGGATCAGCAGGGCGATGCCGGAGAGCACCGATGCCGCCAGCCATAGCAGACTCATTGCGGTGGATCCTGATCCAGCAGACTATCGGCTTGCGCGCGTTCCTCAGTCGTTAGGCCAGCCGCGATACTGCGCCGGGCGCGTACCACCGAAATGAATATTGCCAGTGCAACCAGGAGAAATAGTAGAGGACCCACCCACAGCAGCACGGTACGGGGCCGTAGCGGCGGCCGATAAAGAACAAAATCGCCATAGCGGGTGATCATGAAATCGATGATCTGCACATCGCTCTTGCCGGCACGAATCATCTGGTAGGTTTTTCGTCTCAGGTCCTTGGCGAGATCCGCATTCGAGTCGGCGAGGTTCTGGTTCTGGCAGACCAGGCAACGCAATTCGCTGATCATGGACCGGTAGCGGGTTTCCTGTTGCGGGTTGGCGAATTCAAGGCCCTCGATGGCGGCCAGGGCAAAGGATGTGAACGCCAGCCACAATAGAGCGGCGGCAAGCCAATTGCGGGACGGACAAGGCATCGAAGTTACTGTTTCAGCCCTGGCCGGCTGTTGAGCCAGGGAGGCCTGCTGGTGCTGCGCGACGCAGGGTACGGTAGCGCCGGTCGCCGGCCGCAAAAATGCCGCCCAGCACCATCACCAGCGGCCCCAGCCAGATCCAGCGTACGTAAGGTTTGTAGTACAGCCGTACAGCCCAGCTGTTGCCATCAGCCAACGGTTCACCGAGGGCGACGTACAGATCGCGGGTGAGGCCGGCATCGATACCGGCCTCAGTCATAGGCATGCGTTGCACCAGGTACACTCGTTTTTCGGGCTTGAGAACCGCAGCTGTGTGCGCACCTTTGAGCACGGTAACGGTGCCGGTTTGAGACAGGTAATTTGGCCCGCGGCGGTTACTCACCCCGTCGAATCGATAGGTGTAGTCGCCGATCTGGTAGCTGTCACCGGCACTCATGCGCAAATCTTTTTCTATCGTGTAGCTTGAGGTGAAGGCTAGGCCGATGATGAAGATACCCAGACCAAAATGGGCCAGCGACATACCCCAGAAACTACCCGGGGTGGCGCACAGGTCACGCCAACGCCGAGTGGAACGCGTTCGTGCCCACAATCCTTGGGCTGCGCTGAGCATCGCCCACAGGCCGAGCACGGCGCCGATTGCGGCGGCTGGTGCGTAGTGTGCCATGCTGAGCGGCCAGGCGAGCCCCAGCACCAGGGCGAGCACAAAAACGGGACCCAGTGCCCGTAGCAGCCGGCCCAGGCGGTCCCGCTTCCAGCGAGCTAATGCGCCGATGCCAACCAGCACTGCCAGCGGCGCGGTCAGTGGAATGAAAACCGTGTTGAAGTAGGGCGGCCCGACCGATAATTTACCCAAACCCAGGGCGTCGATCACCAGCGGGTAAAGGGTGCCGAGCAAGATTGTGGCCGCAGTGACCACCAGCAGGACATTGTTAAGCAGCAGGCCAGCTTCGCGCGAGACGAGCTCGAAGCCACCGAGACTACGGATCGCGGGAGCGCGCCAGGCGTAAAGCAGCAGTGACCCGCCGACGACGAGCGCAAGGAAGACGAGGATGAACAGTCCCCGGGTAGGATCACTGGCAAAGGCATGAACCGAGGTCAGTACCCCCGAGCGCACCAGGAAAGTGCCCAGTAGCGACAAGGAAAAACTGAACACCGCCAGCAGCACGGTCCAGGCTTTGAACACGCCACGCTTCTCGGTTGCTGCCAGCGAGTGGATCAGTGCAGTGCCGACTAGCCAGGGCATGAACGAGGCATTTTCGACCGGGTCCCAGAACCACCAGCCGCCCCAGCCCAACTCGTAATATGCCCACCAACTGCCAAGTGCAATGCCTGCGGTCAGAAAGCCCCAGGCTGTTACGGTCCAGGGTCGTGACCAGCGGGCCCAAGCCGCGTCCAAGCGGCCGCTAAGCAGAGCGGCAATTGCAAAAGCAAACGCGACCGAGAAGCCAACGTAGCCCATGTAGAGCATTGGTGGATGGATGGCAAGGCCCGGGTCTTGCAGCAGGGGGTTTAAGTCCCGGCCGTCGGGCGGCGGCGGGAAATGTCGCCCAAACGGATTGGAGGTGAGGAGTATAAAAAGTAGAAAGCCCACGCTGACGAGCCCCATCACGCCGAGCACCCGGGCAACCATGGCGTCAGGCACACTGCGGCTGAAAGCGGCAACGGCGCCGGACCAGATGGCAAGGATCAGGGCCCACAGCAGCAAAGAGCCCTCGTGTGCGCCCCAGACGCCCGAGATAAGATA
>PBTT01000008.1 GCA_002729195.1 Acidiferrobacteraceae bacterium | reverse complement strand
TGGTGATTGGCGGTGGCGATACCGGCGCCGATTGTATTGGCACAGCGCTGCGCCAGGGATGCCAGAACATTGTCAACTTCGAGTTGCTTGAGCGGCCACCGGCTACCCGGGCCGATAACAACCCTTGGCCCGAGTGGCCGTTGATTCAGCGCTATGACTACGCGCACCTGGAAGCACAACAGCGCTTTGGGGGGGATCCACGCAGTTATTGNCTGTTGTCCAAGGAGTTTCTCGGCGGAGCGGANNGTCANGTGACNGGCATTCGTACCGTTACGGTCGACTGGAGNCGCCCGTCAGACAGNGCNCCCTTTACCGAGGTGGCAGGTTCAGANCAGACCTTTGCCTGTGATCTGGTGCTGCTGGCGCTGGGTTTTCTCGGGCCTGAGCATGCCGTGTCAGATGATGTTGGCCTTGCATACGATAAGCGTTCNAATTACCAGGCTGAATGCGGTAGCTATCAATGCGGCAATTCCGGGGTTTTTGCAGCCGGCGATTGCCGGCGAGGCCAATCACTGGTGGTCTGGGCTATNCACGAAGGCCGCGGCGCTGCACGGGCTATCGANAAATATCTGGGGNGCAAGCANGCCCNGGCAGTTACCNGTTGATACGGTTACCCATGCCGCGCGCTAAACCCAAGAGCCACGAACGATTGATCGTGGCGCTCGATCTGCCCTCGGGTAGGGCAGCCCGGGAACTGGTTGAGTGTCTGGGTGAGGCCGTGGTTTTCTACAAGGTCGGCCTGGAACTGTTCATGAGCGGCGATGGCTTTGCTCTGGTTGATTGGCTGGNTGAGCAGAACAAACAGGTTTTCGTCGACCTCAAGTTTTTCGATGTGCCGGCAACGGTCGCGCGTGCGGTGAGTCGANTGCGTGATCGCGATGTTGCTTTTGCCACCGTCCACGGCAANGATGCCATGATGCGNGCGGCAGCCNAGGCGNCTGGNGAGGTTGGCATACTGGCGGTTACGGTACTCACCAGCCTTGATCGGGGCGACCTTGAAGACCTGGGTTTTTCTTGCGAGCTTGAGGCGCTAGTGTGTTCGCGGGCGCGGCGCGCGGTGGCACACGGTTGTGCCGGGGTGGTCGCGTCTGGCCGCGAGGCNGCNATGCTGAGGCAAGCACTGGGNGATGCTTTTCTCATTGTCACCCCTGGCATCCGCCCAGTAGATAATGACGACGATCAGAAGCGCACCGTGACCCCGACTCAGGCGCTGCAAGATGGCGCCGANTACATCGTGGTGGGTCGTCCTATACGCGATGCCGTTGACCCCTANGCNGCAGCCAGGGCGATACAGGCCGAAATANCAGCAGCCGTNGCCGGATCAGCACCATGAGCGAGAACNACAANAGCCATCGTTTTCTTCGTGCCCTGCGCCGCCAGAGCGTCGACTGCACGCCGGTATGGATCATGCGNCAGGCCGGGCGCTATCTGCCCGAGTATCGGGCTACGCGCAAGCAGGCCGGCGATTTTCTGACTCTATGCCAGACCCCGGAACTCGCCTGCGAAGTCACGCTGCAACCGCTTNTGCGCTTCGATCTNGATGCTGCGATCCTGTTCTCCGACATCCTGACCATACCCGACGCCATGGGTCTTGGTCTGACGCTTAACGAAGGTGAGGGGCCGCGTTTCGCCCGGCCAGTTCGCAGTGCGGCCGAAGTTTCTGCCCTGGGGGTCCCCGACCCCGAAGTGGACCTTGGCTACGTGATGGACGCAGTGCGACTGATCCGCCGGGANCTCGATGACCGTGTGCCGTTGATTGGATTTTCCGGCAGCCCCTGGACATTGGCCACTTACATGGTCGAGGGCGGCAGCAGCCGCGATTTCGCCCGCTGTAAGCAAATGCTTTACGGCGAACCGGCCACTGCTCGACAGTTGCTGGCTGTACTCACTGACGCGGTTGCGGTTTATCTCACCGCCCAGGCTCATGCCGGAGCCCAGGCACTGATGATTTTCGATACCTGGGGCGGGGCGCTGTCGTTCACCGATTACCGGCATTTTTCACTTGAGCCGATGGCCCGGATNGTCGAGCACCTGCAAAGCGATGCTGTCGCTGCAGCCCTGCCGGTGATCCTGTTCACCAAGGGNGGTGGTCAGTGGCTGGCACAGATGGCCGACACGGGTTGCGCCGCGCTCGGCTGCGACTGGACCACCTCACTGGGTGAGGCCCGCCGACTGGTCAAGGATCGGGTGGCCCTGCAGGGCAACCTTGACCCGGCTATTCTTTACGCCTCAACTGAGCGGATCCAGCGCGGCGTGGCTGAGGTGCTGGAAGATTTCGGGGCCGGTCCGGGGCACATATTCAATCTAGGCCACGGCGTGACTCCCGGGGTAAAACCAGACAACGTCGCGGTGNTGGTTGACNCNGTGCACGAGTTGAGTCGCAGCGAAACCCGCTCGCCCGCCTGAAGCGNTANCTTAAGGGGTTTAGGAGTCTTTCACCGGGACCGTGTAGTTGAGCGCCATGCGCCCGCCGTCGGCGTAGATGCACTGGCCAGTGATGTAAGAAGAATCTTCACTCGCGAGAAACAGTGCGATGCGGGCAATTTCTGTTACCTCGCCGCAGCGGCCCATCGGCGTGCGCGAGAGAATGTTGNGCCGGGTTGCATCATCGGTCATCACCTGTTGCAGCAGGTCGGTAAGGATGCTGCCCGGACCGATGGCGTTGACCCTTACGCCTTTGTCAGCAAGTGCCACCGCCATCACCCGGGTCAACTGGTCGAGACCGCCCTTGGAGACGTTATAAGGCAGGATAGTGGGAATGGTCATTACTCCGTTGACTGAAGACATGTTGACAATGNTGCCGCTGCCGGCGTTCACCATGTGCCGGCCCACGGCCTGGCTCATCAGGAATGCACCTTTGAGGTTGACTTGAAGCACTGCGTCGAAGTCTTGTTCGCTGATCTCCAGCACATCGCCGCTGCGCAGGATGCCGGCGTTGTTGACGCAGATGTCTATGNGCCCGTGCCGCGAGATGCTTGCCGCGACTGCCTGCTCNACCTGGTCCTTGCGCGCAACGTCGCAGGCCAGGAACTCAGCACCGGCGAGACTCTCTGCTGCGGCCCGGCCGCCTGTTTCGTTGATGTCCAGCAGCATGACCCGCGCACCCTCGGCACAGAAAAGCTCGGCTATCCCGAGCCCGATGCCTTGGGCGGCGCCGGTGACGATGGCGACCTTGTCCTTGAGTCTCATCCCTTATTTCCCTTTGATNATCTGGTGCTGGATGATTGTAGCGTGCTGTTGCACCCGGCAACTGGAGGCGATGCGGTGAATCGCCTAGACTCCCGGTCATGGCAAGGTCCNCCCAGTTATCGCTGGTGATCGAGGACGCGGCAGTTGACGATCTCGCTGCGGTGCGAGGTCTGTTCAGGGAGTACGAAGCCTGGCTGGACGAGGACCTGTGTTTCCAGTCGTTCGAGGCAGAACTCGCCNGCCTGCCNGGTGGGTATACGCCCCCGNGGGGCTGTCTGCTGCTCGCACGTGCCGGCGGCACCGCGGTTGGCTGTGTGGCTCTGCGCTCTTTCGATGACAACGCCGGGGAANTCAAGCGGCTCTATGTGCGGCCGGACAAGCGGGGTCAGNGGTTCGGGCTGGGTCTGATGCAGGCGCTGCTGGTGCGAGCACGGCGTGCCGGGTACCGGCGTTTGCTNCTGGATACGTTGTCCAGGATGGGTGCCGCCAACGCGCTCTACCGGCAACTGGGCTTTGTGCAGATTCCAGCGTACTACCACAATCCTATCCCCGGGGCGCTCTANCTGGCACTCGACCTTGTCCNGGGGCAGTCAATCGAGTCATCCGTCCTGGGTTGTGGNGGCGAACTCGGGTTGATCGGTTCCGGCGAGCGGNTGCCGAGATGAAACTGGCTGACCTGGCCGAGGCCATCGGTGCTGAATNTCGCGGCGANGGNGACATCGAGATCCGCTCGCTGGGCACGCTGGCGACCGCCGGACCGGACCAGGTGACCTTTCTGGCCAGTCCAGNCTTGCGCGAACAACTGGCCGATTGCCGGGCCGGGGCGGTGATCCTGCGCTCGTCCGAACTCGACGCTTGGCCGGGTGCAGCCATCATTTGTGCTGACCCCCACCTTGGCTACGCAGGCGCAGCCCGGGTGCTCGATCCCACNCCGGCGCCGGCNCCCGGTGTACACGANAGTGCGGTAATNGCCGCCGGCGTGNGCGTGCCTGGGGACGTAAGCGTGGGACCGTGCTGTGTGATAGAAGCTGGCGTGTCACTCGGCCCAGGGGTGGTGCTGGGTCCGGGCTGCGTGGTNGGCGAGGGGACAATCATCGGCGCCCACAGCCAGTTGCTTGCTAACGTTACNGTGGGNCACCACGTGGTTATCGGGGCGCGCTGCCGCGTCCAGNGCGGCACNGTTCTAGGCAGTGACGGNTTCGGCAATAGCCACGAACAGGGCCGCTGGGTNCGGATNCCGCAACTGGGTGGACTCACTCTNGGCGATGACGTGCAGGTCGGGGCTGGNACGGCCATAGATCGNGGCGCTATCGGCGATACCATAATCGGCGATGGGGTGGTGATCGACAATCAGGTGCACATCGCNCACAACGTACAGATCGGNGCGCATACNGCGGTCGCGGGCTGCGTTGGCATCGCCGGCAGTGCCGTNATCGGCAGCCGCTGTACCCTGGCNGGCATAGTGGGCGTGGCCGATCACGTCACCATCGCCGACGATGTGCATCTAACNGGNATGTCCATGGTGACCGGGTCGATCAGCGAACCCGGGGTTTATTCCTCGGGTACCGGGCTTATGCCCAATCGCGAGTGGCGCCGCAGCGTGGTTCGTTTCCGTCAACTCGAACAGTTGGCAAAACGCTTAGCAGCGCTGGAGCGACTCCAACAGTAATGGTTGTAGNAGATGATTCTGCTGTGCGCNAANTGCTGCGTTTCATTTTGCAGCAAAATAATTNCAAGATTGTAGAACTGNTNNNTGCCACCATGAATAAAGGATGATGCCATGGGGTTTCNNGCAGGTATCCCCCTTGAACTTTGGATAGCCGCTTTTCTGGCGCTTTATATGGCTTGGGCGATTGGCGCCAACGATGTAGCCAATGCGATGGGCACCAGTGTTGGGTCGGGAGCGCTCACGGTCTGGGGCGCGATTCTGGTGGCCGGTATTTTCGAATTCTGTGGCGCCTTTTTTGCCGGCGGGCACGTTACCGATACTGTGCGCAAAGGAATGCTTGACCTTGGCATGATAGATCGGGACCAGCTTATTTATGGCATGTTGGCATCCCTTGCGTCTGCCGGCACCTTGTTGATCGGGGCAAGCCGGTTCGGTCTGCCTGTCTCAACCACGCACTCGATCGTAGGCGCTATTGTCGGTTTTGGTGCGGTAGCTATAGGGCTCGATGCGGTGAACTGGGGAAAGATCATGCAGATCGTGTTGTCCTGGCTGACCTCACCGTTGCTCGCTGGCGTCATCGCGTTTTTTATTTTTCAGATNACCCGTTTCAAGGTGCTTGATACCAAAGATCCGGTTGCGCAGATTAGAAAACTGGGGCCGGTATTTTTCTTTTTCGTATTTTTTATTATCGGCCTGGTAACCCTGTTCAAAGGGTTAAAGCCTCTCAAGCTCGACCTTAATCTCAGTCAGGCATTNATCGGCTCGGTAGNCNTGGGGGCTGTAGGGGCCGGGCTGGGGATATTTTTTATCCGCCGGGTGCAGNTGGGNCCAGTTGANGAGCGGCACCGNTTCAGNCAGGTCGANCGCATNTTTGTGGTACTCCAGATTCTGACGGCCTGCGCNATNGCTTTCGCCCATGGCTCCAACGATGTCGCTAACTCAATAGGGCCGCTCGCAGCCGTGGCGCATGCGGTGCAAGGCATGGATTTGGGGAGCAAGGCCCCGGTTGAGCCCTGGATGCTNGCGATCGGCGGCATCGGGATCGTCGTCGGGCTGGGAACATGGGGCTACCGGGTGATGGAAACCGTTGGTAAGCGGATTACCGAGCTGACACCCAGCCGGGGCTTTGCCGCGCAACTGTCGGCAGCAACGACTATCGTACTNGCNTCGAGAATGGGTATTCCGATATCCACAACACATACCCTGGTCGGTGCAGTGCTTGGTGTGGGCCTTGCGCGCGGGATCGGNGCCTTGGATTTGCGTGTTGTAGGAAAGATTATCGCGTCATGGGTGGCGACCCTGCCGATCGCCGCAGTGTTATCGATATTCTTTTATTATTTTTTCAGAGGTTTATTAATACCGTAGGAGGCATTTATGGCCTGGATAGACAAACTGGTTGGGAAATCCCCGATCAAGCCGATGCAAAAGCACATGCATGTGGCCGTGCTTTGTGCTCGTGAGGTGCTCCCCTTGCTTGAAGCGATGGCGACGGGGGATGATGAAGCGGTTCGTGACCGNCGCGCAGAGATAGACCGACTGGAGCACGANGCNGATCAGATCAAGCACGAAATCCGATCCCACTCCCCCAGGCGTTTTATGATGGCGNTGGATCGTCGTACCATGCTGGAGATTTTGGATTACCAGGATTCGATCGCTGATGTCACNCAGGATATTGCTGAGCTGGCAGATCAGCGCCGTATGCANTTGCCCGAGGNGCTCAAAGAGCCGGTANTGTCACTCGCCAGGCAGGTGGTGGCTGCCTGTGAGCAGGGCCAGCGNATCATTGATGAACTTGACGAACTGGTGGAAACGGGCTTTGGTGAAAGCGAGGTCGGGCGGGTAGACGAGATGATTTCTGAGCTGGGGCGCCTTGANACCGAAACTGATGCTCAGTTNGACAAGGCTGCGCGTAAACTTTTTTCAATCGAAGAAGAACTGGGCGTCGCCACTATCTTTTGGCACCAGGTTATTCGCCAGATCGCGACTCTTGCAGATCTTTCTGAGCGCGTTGGCAACCGCCTGCGCCTGTTACTGGCCAGTTGAGCAGACCCGTAAGAATGATACAAATGGCACAGAAAGTATCGTTGCCCCAGGGTGTCTCAATAACGGCAGCTGCTGACGATNCCAGTCNGCCGGTAANGCCCCAGGATGCCGGCAGCCTCATCATGCTGCGCCGGCAGGGAGGTCAGTTGCAGGTGTTNATGGGCCAGAGGCGCCTGAATGCGCGTTTNATGCCGGGNATGCTGGTTTTCCCCGGCGGTGCGGTGGATGCAAGTGACCGAGCNCTGCGACCGGTCTGTACTCTTGGTCCGGCCAGTGTTGAGGCCATGGCGGCGTACNGTCCAGTTGCGCAGGCGCAGGCACAGACGCAGGCGTTGGCATTGGCNGCGGTGCGAGAGGCNTGGGAAGAGACCGGGCTGCTGCTGGGAGCGCCCGGGCAGTTGANCGACGCCAGCCATCCTTCGTGGCAGGCATTCGCCCAGNCGGGGAAAGNCCCGGCCCTGGGTGCNCTACGTTACGTCGGNCGGGCGATAACCCCGGTTGCCAGCCGGATCCGCTTCCATGCCCGCTTCTTCATGGTTGACGCCAGCCATCTGACAGGCAACTTGAGCGGTGACGGCGAATTGTGCGGCCTTGAATGGCGGCAAGTGGGTGAGTTGGTTGACGTGCCCATGCTGGATGTGACCCGATTTATGCTGGAGCGGGCGGTGGCGCTGCTACAAGGCACGACAACCGAGCAGCCTGCGCCATTATTCACCTGGCGCAGCGGTCGTCGCAGCGGTCGTCGCATCGTTTGGCGTTGAGCTCCGGCTGCGGTAGCGGGCATCAAGCGCTACGGTACCTTGCGATTCCACTTCACCGGCTTGTTGCAAATGCAGCAACGAGGCGAGGGTCGAGCGGGCAGCCGCACCCAGCAGCTGGGGGTTGATATCCGAGTATAGGCGGGACACCAGGTCACCAATATACCAGTCACCGGTTTCCAGCAGTTCTAGAATTTGATCGAGGCGTTGGTGTCGGTGGTTTATCAATGCTGTAATGTGGTCGTGGGGGTCGTGGGGGTCGTGCAGCGGCGGGCCGTGGGNCGGCCAATAGCACTCATCGTCTCTTAGCAGCAGTTGTGCCAGGCTGGCAAGGTAATCGCTCATGNTNCCANCGGGCGGGATGATCACACTGGTAGACCAGGCCATGACGTGGTCTCCTGAAAAAAGTACCCGNNGAGTTGGCAGGGCAAAGCACAGGTGATTACTGGTGTGGCCCGGTGTGTGCACGCATTCNATCTCCCAGTCTNCACCTTGTATTCGNTCACCTGGGCGTAGCCGTTGATCGGGAATAAATTTTTGGTCTACACCTTCTTCTACCGGGGCGTCGCTGTTGTCTTCAACCCCACTGTGCGGGCCATATCCGCAGGTCGGCGCNCCAGTCGCNTGTTGCAANGGCTGGGCGGCAGGGGAGTGATCGCGATGACAGTGGGTAACNAGNATGTGGCTGATATGCTCGCCGCTTAAGCCTGCAAGCAGAGCCTCGATATGAGCGGNGTCGTNCGGGCCNGGGTCGATCACTGCAACTTCACCGCGGCCTACGATATAGGTAGCGGTGCCGTAGAAGGTGAAAGGCCCTGGGTTGCGGGCGGTCAGTCGGCGGATGTCGGGGGCGACCTGCTCGATGATGCCGTAGCGAAAGTCGTACTCTCGGGTGAATGAGATGCTGGGCACGGCTGCGTATTTAGCCGACAGAGTGCCAGTTGTCGTTTTCCGGAAAGAACGCCTGCAGCGGCTGGAAACGGGTCTTGTAGGTCATCTTAGGACTGTCTTTGATCCAGTAGCCGAGGTACAGCCAGTCATACTCAATCCGGCGAGTGAGTTCAATCTGTTTGAGGATCGCTAGGGTACCGGGGCTGCGCGCAGCCTCTTNGGGATCGAAAAAGGTGTATACCGCAGACAGTCCGTTAGCCACGTGATCCATCACCGACACTGCCAGCAGCCGCCTGCCAAGTCGAAGTTCAACCATGAAAGTGTCTATGTTCGAGCGGGTCAGAAACATTTCATACTTCTGCGGGTCCGGATCGTCCATGCTGTCGCCGGCATGTCGGTTCGCCTGGTAGGCCCGGTACAGGGCAAAGTGCTCGTCGCGAAAGCCGACTGTGCGCAGCTCCAGCGTTACGTCATGGTTCCGGCGCAGCACCCGCTGGTGTGAGCGGCTTGGTTGGAATTCGCTCACTGCAATGCGGGCCGAACGACATTGCTGGCAANTNGGACAATGCGGTCGGTAGTACAAGGCACCGTTGCGGCGGAAGCCATTTAGAATCAGCTGGTCATACAGGGCGGGAGTGACGTTGAAGCGTGGGTCGACCAGCAGGTTTGCCGCAGTGTGCTGGTTGAGGTAAGGGCAGACATGCTGGGTTGACTGGTACAGGTCCGGTGCCGACTGCTGGCGGGTCATGCGAGTTCCGCCCCCTCAAACCGGACTGTCCAGTGTTCCGGGTTTGTGCCTGCCACGACCGCCTGCTGCAGCTGGCGCACAAATAGTGCCCGAGGTATGTTTCTCGCACCCAGCGACAACAGGTGTTCGGAACTCACCTGGCAATCAATGAATCGGTAGCCGCGGTCCACCAGCACCCGGGCTAGTGCCACCAGCGCGGCCTTGGAAGCATCGGTCACCCGGCTGAACATGCTCTCGCCGAAAAAGGCCTGGCCGATGGCGATGCCATACAGGCCGCCGACCAACTGGTCGCCCTGCCAGGTTTCCACGCTGTGGGCATGACCGGCCCGGTGCAAGTCGGTGTAGGCGGCCCGCATTTGCGGGGTGATCCAGGTGCCGGCCTCGCTCGTCCGCGGCTCGGCGCAGCGGTCGATGACCTCAGTAAAGGCGCTGTCTGTTGTCAGTGCAAAGCCCCGCTGCCGCAGGGACTTGCGCAGGCTGCGGCGCACCGTTAGTTGTCGGGGGTAAAGTACTGTGCGCGGGTCCGGCGACCACCAGAGGATAGGCTGGCCAGCGCTATACCAGGGAAATATGCCGCGCCGGTAAGCTGCCAGCAGTCGGCCGCTGGAGAGGTCACCGCCGATCGCCAGCAGGCCCTCAGGGGTGGCTGCATCTAGCGGGGGAAAAGAGTACTTGCCTGCGTTATGTGCCATGGCGTGGACCATTCTAGCACCCGGATTCTTCGCCGCCGCCCTGGCGAAACGGCGTGTGCCGATGTAGCGCGCGCGTGTACCGTGACAGGTGATCCTGCTCTTCGCGGGTGTAGTCAGCAACCGCCTGATGGAAGCCCGGATGGCGCAGCCAGTGGGCTGAGAGAGTGGTTCGCGGTACCAGTCCGCGGCTAAGTTTGTGCTCGCCTTGGGCGCCGGCCTCGAAGCGTTTGAGCCCCCGGTCTATGCAGTAGGCGATGGGCGCATAGTAGCAGGCCTCGAAGTGCAGGTTTGGTACGTGCTCGAGTGCGCCCCAATAGCGGCCGTACAACGACTCGCTGCCTTCGAGGAAAAAAGCGCAGGCGATATCACGACCTAAGCGGTTTGCAACCAGCAGCCGCACCTGCCCAGGCATGTCCCGAGTCAGGCGTGCAAAGAAATCGTGGTTCAGGTATGCGTGTGCGCCGTGTTCCATGGCGGTGCTGTGGTAGCAATCGAGAAAAAGATCAAGCACTTCATCGCTCAACTCGTTCCCACCCAGCCAGCGGGTAGTGACTCCAGCCTGCCGCACGCGACGCCTTTCTCGTTGGATGTTTTTGCGCTTTTTCGCAGCCAGCCGGGCAAGGAAGTCACTAAAATCGGTATAGGCCTGGTTACACCAGTGAAATTGGTAGCTTTCGCGGTGGACAAAGCCTTCCTGGCGCAAGTACTCGTTATCAGCGGGTGTGGTAAACAGGCAGTGGATGGAAGACGCGCCGAGTTGTTGCGCTGCCTCCGGCAGTGCCCGCACCAGTTGAGTTACGAGTACACTGTTGGGCAGTGTTGGATCAAACAGCAGTCGCGGTCCGGTAACCGGGGTAAAAGGCACGGCGATGAGCAGTTTTGGATAATACTCCAGGCCGGCACGCTGGTAGGCATTGGCCCAAGCCCAGTCGAAGATGTACTCGCCCCAGGAGTGGTCCTTGCGGTAGCATGGTGCAGCGGCGGCTAAACGCTTACCAAGGTACAACGTTAAGTGGCATGGCAGCCAGCCGGTGGCAACGCTGCAACTGCCGCTTGCCTCCAGTGCGTGTAGGAACTCGTGGCGCAGCATTGGTGCATCTGTGGGTACCAGGTGGTTCCACTGTGCGCTTGGGATATCGGATATCGCCGTCTGTGTTGTGACAGTGGCCCTAAGCCACTTATCATTCCCACCTCCGGTCACCGGTATCATCGCTTGTTCCACACCCGTCTTATCTGTCAATGAAAAAACTCCCACTTGCCATTGCGCAGTTGAATTTTACTGTCGGCGATGTCGAGGGTAATACAGACCAGATTCTCGCTGCCTGCCATCGGGCGGGTAACGAGTTGGGCTGCCGTATGGTGGTCTTTCCAGAACTTGCCATAACCGGCTATCCGCCGGAAGACCTCCTTTTCCGTACGGATTTCCTGGTCGCCGCCGAGGCCGCACTTGCCCGCGTCATCCGTGAGGCTGGTGAGATCTGCGCTGTGGTCGGCCATCCGTGGCGCGATAATGGCACCCTCTACAATGCCGCTTCGGTGGTCGATGCTGGCCAGGTGCTGGGACGCTACTACAAGCGTGAGTTGCCCAACTACGGCGTGTTTGATGAGAAGCGTTACTTTACAGCGGGTGCGCAACCGTGCGTTGTCAGTGTCGATGGTATTTCTTGCGGCATCACTGTGTGCGAGGATATCTGGTATGCGCAACCGGTCAGCGACACTGTCGCTGCCGGCGCTCGGGTGATCCTGAACCTCAATGCCTCGCCGTTTGCCATTGGCAAGGCGCACCAACGTGAAGAACAGGTGGTGGCAGAGCGGGCCCGCGAATCGGCCGTGCCGGTGGTTTACGTCAACCTGGTCGGCGGGCAGGACGAACTGGTTTTTGATGGTGGCTCGTTCGTCACCGCTGCGAACGGGCAAGTACTGCACCGCAGCCCTTGTTTTACCGAGGACCTGGCCCGGGTTGACCTTGGTGACGGCGGCCCGGTAGTGGATACCTGCACACCTTTGCCGGGGCCCGAGGACAGCGTCTATCGAGCATTAGTGAGCGGAGTCCGTGACTACGTTGATAAGAACGGTTTCAAGGGTGTTGTGCTGGGACTTTCCGGCGGTATTGACTCGGCCTTGACTCTGGCCGTTGCTGCCGACGCACTCGGGCCTGAGCGCGTCCAGGCTGTACTGATGCCCTCTCGGTATACCCGGCAGATCAGCCTCGAGGATGCGATCAGCCAGGCCCAGGCTCTGGGGGTGGAGCATTTGACGCTGCCCATCGAGGCGTTGGTGAAAAGTTACCGCGAGCAACTGGACCCACTTTTTTCCGGCTTGCCGGCCGATGCGACCGAGGAGAATTTGCAGGCGCGAATCCGCGGGAACCTGCTGATGGCGATCTCCAACAAGACCGGGCGGCTGGTGCTGACCACGGGCAACAAGAGTGAGATGGCAGTGGGCTACGCTACCCTCTACGGTGACATGGCCGGGGGCTTTGCAGTGATAAAGGACGTTCCCAAGACGCTGGTCTACCGCCTGGCCAAACATCGTAACCGCAGCAAGGCCGTTATCCCGCAGCGAGTTATTAGTCGTGCTCCCTCGGCCGAACTGGCACCGGACCAGGCCGACACCGATAGCCTGCCGCCCTATGAGGTGCTCGATCCCATTCTTAAAGCCTTCATCGAAGAGGATCGTTCGGTGGCAGAGATCGTTGCCGGTGGGTTTGACCGGGCTACGGTGGAGCAGGTGGTACAGATGGTGGTTCGCAACGAGTACAAGCGCCGGCAGGCACCGCCGGGAATACGGATCACTAGCCGTGCGTTTGGTCGCGACCGGCGTTACCCTATCACCTCACGCTTTGGTTAACGGCCGCAACATCCTCAGTTGAGATAACGGCTGCCCGGATAGTTCAATTTGAGTACCCGGGCTGTGTCTGCACGCAGGTCCGCGAACCCCATTTTCCGGTAGGCGTCAAGCATCACCCCCAGAGCGTGCTCGACGACGGCCGAGGATTGATAAATCTCAAGCACGCGTTTGGCCCGGTTGACTGCGGCGACGAAAGCACCCCGGGAATAGTAATAGCGGGCAATGTTGACTTCGTGCATGGCCAGCACGTTGATAATATGGACCAGCCGTTCCCGGGCATCAGGGGCGTAGTGGCTGTCCGGAAAACGGTTTATCAGTTCGCGGTAGGCGTCGAAGGCCTCGCGCACCGGACTAATATCCCGCTCGCTGGGACTGTCGCCGGTGATTCTGGAGAATATCCCGCTGGGCGGCTGGAAGCCGGCCAGCCCTTTCAGATAGTAGGCATAGTCCACTCGGGGATGGGTGGGGTGCATCTGGATGAAGCGATCGGCTGTAGCTACCGCCAGTGGCCGCTCGCCATTCTTGTAGTAGGCGTAGGCAATATCGAGTTGAGCCTGCTCGGCGTGACTACCAAAAGGATAGCGACCCAGCAACTTCTGGTAAGTGGTAATGGCCTCTTCCCATTTGCCATCCTGCAAATTGCTGCGGCCCTCGGCGAGGAAGTGTTCGACCGTCCAGTTTGCCGTTTTGTCGGCCTCCAGGTTAGCGCAGCCACCTGCCAGCAGCGCGAAACCAAGAGACAGCACGGCAACGGACAAGAGTCGGGACATGGGGTAGATCGGGGTCGGGCTATCAGGCTCCATTATACTGCCCGCTGGCGCGCGGCCTGCGCAGCAGTCGGTCACTGTGATGGAGGACGAGAAACAGATATTGGAAGGCGTTGTGCCTGCTGTGGCGGCAGGTCAGCGCTTGGACAAGGTGTTGGCGCAGGTATTTCCGCCATATTCACGTTCGCAACTGCAAGTCTGGCTGGAGCAGGGTCGCATCACCCTGGCCGGCACAGTGCCGAGCCGGCGCCAAAATGTGAGTGGTGGGGAAGCGCTGCGACTCGAGTTGCCACCTCCGCCCGAATCAGCGTGGATTGCGCAGCCATTACCGCTGACCATAGTGTTTGCAGACGCCGATATCGCCGTCATCGACAAGCCTGCCGGGCTGGTGGTACACCCCGGTGCCGGCAACCCGGGGCAGACTCTGGCTAACGCGGTACTGCACCGGTATCCGGAAGTTGCAGCCCTGCCGCGGGCCGGCATCGTCCATCGCCTGGACAAGGACACCAGTGGCCTGTTGGTACTCGCTCGCAGTGAACGGGCCCGAACCGCCCTTATCCGCGACCTCGAACGCCGCAGCGTCAGGCGTGACTATTTGGCTATGGTTACCGGTTGTCCTATTGCTGGCGGCACGATCGCGGCGGCCGTTGGGCGCCATCCACGCCACCGCTTGAAGATGGCGGTGACTGATAAGGGCAAGTCGGCGCTGACGCACTATCGGGTCGAGCGCCGCTTCCGCGCCCATACCCTGCTTCGTGTAAGCCTCGAGACTGGGCGTACCCACCAGATCCGGGTGCATATGGCGCACATCGGTTTTCCGCTGCTGGGCGATCCGCTCTATGGCGGTCGGCTGAAGATGCCGCCGGGGGCAACAGTCGATCTCACCGACCAGTTGCGCGGTTTCCGCCGACAGGCCCTGCACGCGCAGGCACTAGCGCTCACACACCCGGTCAGTGGTGAGAGCCTGCATTGGCAGAGTCCGCTGCCGACTGATTTCCAGGATTTGATCGATATTCTGGCGGCAGATACCGTCGCTGAGTCTTGATGGCGGCCGGCATAAAGGTGATGGAACCGCAATGGCCGGCACCGGCGCACGTGCGGGCACTGACCACCGAACGCAGCGGGGGGCACAGTGTGGGTACTTTTAGTGGGATGAATCTGGCCAGTCACGTCGGTGATGATCCACAGGCAGTGGCGGCTAACCGTGCGTTGCTGTGCGCGGCGCTCAGCTTACCCGCAGCGCCACACTGGCTGGCGCAAGTACACGGCCCGCTGGTGGTACAGGCCGGGGAGTCCGGGGAGCGGCCGGCGGCCGATGGCATCTTCACCACCACAACTGGTGTGGTCTGCGCGGTATTAACTGCGGACTGTGCGCCGGTCTTCCTCACCGACCGCACTGGTACTTTTGCCGCTGTTCTACACGTAGGTTGGCGCGGCCTGGCTGCAGGCATCATCGAGGCTGGTCTGGCCACGGTCCCAGCGGCCACGAGCGACCTGCTCGCTTGGGTTGGACCGGGCATCGGCCCCGGTGCTTTTGTGGTTGGTGGCGAGGTGCGCAAACAATTGTTGAACGATTACCCCGAGGACCACGCACTTTTTGTCACCACAGGGGCGCGTTACCTGGCGAACCTGCCGGGGTTGGTGCTGGCGCATCTGCAGCGGCAAAAGGTCGGTTACGTGGCCGTTTGCCCAGTTTGTACCTACAGCGACAGCGCGCGCTGGTTTTCACACCGGCGCGAATCACCCTGTGGGCGAATGGCTTCGTTGATCTGGCTGGAGGCCGCTGTCAGCGGTCCAGTCCAGCGGTAGCCGGCCGCTTCCTGGGCAATGGTGTTACCCGGTAGGCAAAAAAAGGCGGGGTTAACCCCGCCTTTTTCAATGTCAGGAAAACCGCTTATGGTTTGGCAGTGCTCAGGCCCAGAATCTCCCAGTCCTGCATGCCGCCACGGTACCACTTGATCTTGTGGGACGGGTAGCCGAACTTCAGCAGGTTCTTGATGTTGTTGGGCGATTGACCGCACCACATGCCGTTGCAGAACATCACCGCGGTCTTGCAGTTGGAGAAGTCAAACAGGCCTTCACTCTCGGAAACGTTGAACACTTCCTGCATGATTTCGGCGATTTCGATGGGGGTGGCACCCTTGGCCGGGTTGAGCGTGGTCCACGGCTGGTTGATGGCGCTGGGAATGGTGCCTTTGGCAACCCAGTTTGGAGTGCGCGAGTCGACCAACACGATCGAGGAATCTCCATCGCTCATTTGCTTGGCGTAAGCGATGACTTCTCGCTCACCGATAGTTTCAACCCCGGGTGCAAGCGTCGAGGGCTGGATGCAAAATGGCGGGCACTTACGTGAAGTTTTGGCAAATGCCGGGTTTACATTATTGGCGTTATCCTGATTACGGACGATGTCAGTGGCTGCGCCATTGTGTTTCACACTAACAGACATCAGGTCAGGGGTAATGCCGACTGGATCACCGGCCTGTGCGCCAAGCGGCAAAGCCAGCGCTAACGCCACCATGCTGGTGGCAACTGTTTTGCGGTAAGTCATGATCTCTCCTTTCGCTTTGATCCTGATTAAACAGATTAGGTTGTTGTCTCGGCGAGACGCTAAAGTGCCTCATCGTTCCGAGTTACCAGCAAGTCTACTCGGTTACGCGGAAAACGGGTATATCAATCACATTCTGGTTCTTGACAGATCTCGGCTTCCGGGTTGTCAGCACACCATTCGGCACACGCTTCTTCATTTTCTTGACACCATGTCGCAGGGTCGGCGCCTTCGGGCGGGCCGTCAGCAAGCGTTGGCTGTAGGCTCAAAAAGCACAAGATACTGGCAAGAAACAAAAATCTGCGCATGGTTTTTCCCTCAATACATTCTAATATTCAAACTTCATGGTCACATAGGGTACTCTCGGATCCCGATCTGGGCCACCATCACGTTACTATCTACCAAAAAAATCCCTTAATGAAATTGTCCCACATCAGGTTTTCGTGTTGGCTCCCGGGGCTGGTCCTGCTGGTCGGGTTGCCGCTAATGGCCCCTGCCGCTGCACCGGTCGATTTCGAATTGCCCGACCTCGCGGGTACACCCCACCGGCTGGCCCAGTACCGCGGCCAGTGGGTGTTGGTCAACTTCTGGGCGACCTGGTGTGGTCCGTGCATTCGGGAGATTCCAGAGTTGGTCGCTTTCCAGGACCGCCACCGGGAACAGGCAGTGGTGATCGGCATCAATTTCGAGCAGACCCCACTAGCAGAGGTTCGCGCTTTCGTCGCCGAGTTCAATATCAACTACCCGGTACTGCGTATCGGCGGTCAGCCGTTGTTGCCTTTCGAGCCACTCAAGGGCCTGCCCTCTACTTTCCTGGTCTCACCGACTGGCGAGTACCTGCATGACCATGTCGGCCCGATCACTGGGGCTGAACTCGACCGTATGCTCGAAAGATTTGCCGCCAGCAACGGTCAAGCTTCGAACTGAAGGCTAAGATCGACCGCACACACGTTTTTGGTGATTTCACCGGTGGAGATGAAGTTCACCCCGGTCAGTGCAATGTGACGAATCGTTTCCAGGGTGACGTTGCCGGAGGCTTCGAGTTCCGCCCGCCCGGCGTTCAGGCGCACCGCCTCGCGCAACTGTTCCAGTGAGAAGTTGTCTAACAGCACACGGCTAGCGCCGGCGGCGAGCGCCTCGCTGAGTTCGGCGAGATTCTCGACTTCGATTTCAACCAGCGTTGTCTCCCCGGCCTGGGTTAGGGCACTGCCCACCGCGGCGCTGACAGAGCCGGCAGCACGCACGTGATTCTCTTTGACCAGGATGCCGTCGTAGAGGCCCAGGCGGTGGTTATAGCCGCCACCGCAGGTGACAGCATATTTCTGGGCGAGGCGCAGGCCGGGCAGGGTCTTGCGGGTATCCAGTAATCGCGCACCGGTACCCTGAAGCCGTGCTGTGTACGCCCGTGCGCGGGTAGCGGTGGCCGCGAGTAACTGCAGAAAGTTGAGCGCGGTGCGCTCGCCACTGAGCAGCGCCCGGGCCGGGCCCGTGAGAGTACACCAGGTAGTATCGGCGGGCGCGTCCTGCCCATCCCGGACCTGCCAGTCGACGGCCACGGCCGTGTCGAGTTGGTGAAATACCTCGTCCACCCAGGCGCTGCCGCACACTACCGCGGCCTCGCGGCCAACCACACTAGCCTGGGCCGTTTCTTTTTCCGGCACCAAGGCGGCGGTCAGGTCGCCGCTGCCGATGTCCTCGGCGAGGGCGGCCCGTACCTGTTGGGTAATGCTTGATGCGGGGGGCAGGTTCACGGCTGTCTCCAGCAATGGGGGGCAAGAGAATCTTAACCCGAGCCCGGTTCTGCCATGGGTGTGCGCTTGCCATGGGTTGCCGATCAAGACAAGAATAGTGCCATAGTCGCGGGACGATACTCCCAGGAGAGAGTCTATGACCGACAACATCTGGAACTTCATCGCCCCCGCACTCAGGCAGCGGGGCGACAACCTGGTCTGGATATGTCGGCAAAGTGGCGCCTCCAACCGCGAGGTGCAGGCCAGCACGCTCTACGCCGGTGCCCTCAACCTGGCGGCCGACTTGCGCGCGCGTGGCATCGGCGCGGGTGACGCGGTGGCACTCACCGCAGACAATGGCCCGGAGTGGACCGCGGCGGCGCTCGCTATCTGGAAGGTCGGCGCGGCCATGGTGCCGGTGCACAGCGGCAGCAGCGAGCACGAGATCGAAGTGCAACTGGCAGCGGTCAAGCCCGCCCTGGTGCTCTCCGCCGGCCGCGCACTGACCAATGCCGATCTGCCAATCACGCTCAACACCGACGCGGCCGTGATGGCGGCCGAAGAGGCCATCGCCTGTGAGGTGAGTCCGGCAGCTGAAGCTTGCCTAATCTATACCTCAGGCAGTACCGGCCAGCCCAAGATCGTGCGGCTTTCACATGCCAACATCGTCTGCAATGTCGAGGCCTCGGCGGCCGTCACCGACGCCGATGACAGCGATCGTTTCTTTGCACTACTGCCGTTCTCTCATGCCATGGGCATGACCGGAGTGCTGCTGCTTGCCCTGTACCACGGCGCCATCCTGGTCTCACCGCGAGTGTTGGCGGCGGCCGAGATTCTGGCGGCGCTGGAGGAGGAGCACATCACCGTATTGGTAGCCGTGCCGCGCCTGTTTCGCAACGTCATGCTGGGCATAGAGAAAAAGATTGCCGCTGCCGGACCTGGCATGAAGGCTTTTGTCGGGCTAATCCGGATATGCCCCCAGGGGTTGAAGCCGGCCCTCAACGCGCCACTGCGCAAGCGCTTCGGTGGCAACATCAAGGACTGGGTCAGTGGCGGCTCGCGGCTCGATCCTGAGATCACCCGTTACTTCCACGCCCTGGGGATTCCAGTCCGCCAGGGTTACGGCCTAACCGAAACTGCGCCGGTGGTCAGCCTGCAGGAGCGCTACGATAGTGCGCCGGATTCCGTGGGTAAGCCGTTGCCCGGGGTCGAGGTGCGGATTGAAAATCCCGACGAGAGTGGTTCAGGTGAACTGCTGGTGCGCGGCCCCAACGTGATGCTGGGCTACACTGACCCGGCACTGACGGCTGAGGCAATGATTGAGGACTGGTACCGTACCGGCGACATTGCCCGCATCGACGCTCAAGGCCGGATCACGCTAACCGGGCGCAGCAAGCGCCTGATAATCACCGACGCGGGCAAAAATGTCTATCCGGAGGAGCTCGAGACTCTGCTTGAGCGCGACAGCGCCGTGACCGAAGCCGCAGTACTGGAACTGGACGCACGACCGGTCGCGGTGCTGGCGATGGCGGGCGGCACACCCGAGACCGAGGCGCAACGGGTTATCCGCGACTTCAACCAGTTGGTCTCCAGCCATAACCAGATCAGCCGTTTTGCCCTGATTGAGGAGTTGCCGCGCACGCCGCTTGGCAAGATCGCCCTGCACAAATTGCCGCAGTTTTTCCAGCAGCACGAAATCACCCGCTGATCGTGCCATGTCCTCCAGGGCAAATCCGATGCGTCCGCTCGGTTGGCGCGGCGGGCGGCGTTCCAGCTACGGTTCGCCTTGATTAGACGCCTTCTGATCCCCACCTTTAAGCCAGTGAATAATTGCCACGGACCTGTCCGTGGAATCATTGGGAAACACTTGGATTCAGGGGTATAGCACGCCATGCGAATGGACAAACTAACCACTAAATTTCAGCTCGCGCTGGCTGATGCGCAGAGCCTTGCACTGGGGCGCGATAACCAGTTCATCGAGCCGGTGCACCTGATGCTGGCCCTGCTCGACCAGGAGGGTGGCAGTGCGCGCCACTTGCTGACCCGTGCCGGCGTCAACGTCAATGCCTTGCGCTCCAAACTGGGTGAGGCGTTGGAGCGGTTGCCCCAGGTGGAGGGAGCGGGCGGCGACGTGCAGGTGTCGAACGATCTTGGCCGGCTGTTGAATCTCACCGACAAGCTGGCCCAGAAGCGCGCCGACCAGTTCATCTCCAGCGAACTATTCGTGCTGGCAGCACTCGAGGACAGGGGCGAGCTGGGGCGACGGCTCAAGGACAGCGGGGCAGTGACCGGTGCTATCGAGCAGGCCATCGACAACCTGCGTGACGGCCAGGTAGTNGACGACCCTAACGCCGAAGAGCAGCGCCAGGCACTCGAAAAATATTCGATCGATCTTACNGAGCGCGCCGAGCAGGGCAAGCTGGACCCGGTGATTGGCCGCGACGAGGAGATTCGCCGCACCATCCAAGTGTTACAGCGCCGGACCAAAAACAATCCAGTGCTGATTGGTGAGCCGGGCGTGGGCAAAACCGCCATCGTCGAGGGTCTCGCTCAGCGCATCGTCGATGGCGAGATACCAGAGGGCGTCCGTGGCAAACGATTGCTGGCGCTCGACCTGGGCGCACTGATTGCCGGCGCCAAGTACAGGGGTGAGTTCGAGGAGCGCCTCAAGGCCGTACTCAATGACTTGAGCAAACAGGAAGGCCAGGTGATTCTTTTTATCGATGAGCTGCATACCATGGTCGGCGCAGGCAAGGCAGAGGGNGCGATGGATGCCGGCAATATGCTCAAGCCCGCCCTCGCGCGTGGTGAGCTGCACTGTATCGGCGCGACCACGCTGGACGAATACCGTAAATACCTGGAAAAGGATGCGGCACTCGAGCGGCGNTTCCAGAAGGTGCTGGTCGGGGAGCCAGGGGTAGAGGACACAGTTGCCATCCTGCGCGGCCTCAAGGAGAAATACGAGGTGCACCATGGTGTGGACATTACCGATCCGGCTATCGTCGCTGCGGCGACGCTGGCGCACCGCTATATCAGCGATCGTAAGTTGCCGGACAAGGCCATCGACCTCATCGACGAGGCCGCCAGCCGCATCCGTATGGAAATCGACTCCAAGCCTGAATCCATGGACCGGCTGGATCGGCGTCTGATCCAACTCAAGATCGAGCGCGAGGCGGTAAAAAAAGATACTGACGAAGCCTCGCGCAAGCGCCTGCAGGCATTGGANCAGGATATTTCTGGCCTCGAGAAGGAGTACGCCGACCTGGAAGAGGTGTGGAAAGCGGAAAAGGCTGCGGTACAGGGCAGCCAGCACGTNAAGGAAGCACTCGATCAGGCACGCGGCGAGGTCGAGGCGGCCCGGCGGGCCGGCGATCTCGCACGCATGTCCGAGTTGCAGTACGGGCGCATACCGGAACTCGAAAAACANTTGCACCAGGCCAGTACCGATGAATCACATAGCGAGACACGCCTGCTGCGCAACCGGGTCACCGACGAGGAGATCGCCGAAGTTCTCGCCCGCTGGACCGGCATCCCGGTATCCAAGATGCTTGAGGGCGAGCGCGAGAAGCTCCTGCGAATGGAGAACGAAATCCACCAGCGCGTGATCGGCCAGGACGAGGCCGTCCGAGCTGTGNCCGACGCCATCCGCCGCTCGCGCGCCGGCTTGTCCGACCCCAACCGGCCCTACGGTTCTTTTCTCTTCCTCGGGCCGACCGGCGTGGGTAAGACTGAGCTCTCCAAGGCCCTGGCTGAGTTTCTGTTTGATGCACAGGAATCGATGGTGCGCATCGANATGTCCGAATACATGGAAAAACACTCGGTGGCGCGCCTGATCGGTGCACCGCCGGGCTATGTTGGTTACGAGGAGGGCGGCCACCTGACCGAGGCCGTACGGCGGCGTCCTTACGCGGTCATCCTGATGGATGAGGTAGAGAAAGCCCACTCTGATGTCTTCAACATACTGNTGCAGGTGCTGGATGATGGCCGTCTGACCGATGGCCACGGTCGGACGGTCGATTTTCGCAACACGATCATCATCATGACCTCGAACCTGGGTTCAGATCACATCCAGGAATTGGCCGGTGAGGAGAATTACGCGCAGATGAAAGCGCAGGTGATGGAGGTGGTCGGCCATCATTTTCGCCCCGAGTTCATCAACCGCGTGGACGACATCGTGGTGTTCCATCCGCTGGCACAAGAGCAGCTGCTCGACATCGCCCGCATCCAGGTGCGCTTCCTGCAGTCGCGGCTGGCGGCAAGGGATCTTGGTTTCGAGGTGACTGAGGCGGCGCTGGCAAAACTGAGTGAGACCGGCTTCGACCCGGTCTACGGTGCGCGGCCGCTCAAGCGCACCATTCAGGTACAACTCGAGAACCCGCTGGCACAAGAGATCCTCGCCGGGCGATTCGAACCTGGTGAGACNATCATGGTGGANGTGGCTGGCGGTAAGTTCGTTTTCTCGAATCGTGCTGCGGCTTCCNCCCAGGTGGCCTGATCTTCGAACACCGGGCAANNCCCGGCCGCNNCCGGCANCGCTATACCGNCTGCATCTGCGTCTCCNGTTGGTCANGNCCCCTGCCAGCCGATAGAATCCTGGCCAGCCGCAGAGGGAGCGTTTTATGAAGGCCATGATTCTTGCCGCGGGCAAGGGTACCCGCGTCCGTCCGCTGACCCACGTCATGCCCAAGCCCATGATCCCGGTGCTGGGCAAACCGGTCATGGAATATCTGGTCGAGCACCTGGCTCGCCACGGTTTTGATCAGATCATGGTCAATATCAGTCACCTCGCCGAGGATATTGAGGGCTACTTTGGTGATGGCCGGTGCTGGGATGTCGAGATCGGCTATTCGTTTGAGGGGTATCTGCGTGATGGCGACACNGTTGCCCANCCGATCGGNTCTGCCGGGGGCATCAGGCGCATCCAGGAGTTCGGCGGCTTTTTCGATGACACTTTCCTGGTGGTCTGNGGNGANNCATTGATCGACTTGGANCTCACTGCGGTGGTGCGCAAGCACTGGCAGTCAGGTGCGTGTGCCAGCATTGTGGTCTGTGAGGTGCCCCGTCAGCGGGTCTCGAGTTACGGCGTGGTGGTGTGCGATGAGGCTGGATGCATCCAGTCCTTCCAGGAAAAGCCAGCTACCGAGGAAGCGCTGTCGCAACTCGTCAACACTGGCATCTACGTTTTCGAGCCACAAGTAGTCGACCTTATCCCGCAAGCTACCGAGTTTGATATCGGCAGCGAACTGTTTCCGCTGATTCTGGAAAAAGGTCTGCCTTTCCAGGCCATCGAGGTGCCGTTCACTTGGATCGATATCGGTCACCTGAGCGACTACTGGGAGGCTAACCAACAACTGATGCGCGGCAAGTTGCGCGACGTGCACATGCCGGGTACCGAGGTGCGTCCGGGGATTTGGACTGGCCTCAACGTCGACGTCGACTGGGACGAAGTCCGGGTTGAAGGACCGATCTACGTGGGTTCGGCCAGTCGCATCGAGCCGGGCTGCGAGATCTTTGGTCCGACCTGGATTGGCCACGGTTGTCACATAGAGCGCGGTGCGCGCATCTCGCGCAGCATACTGTTTGCGTACAGCCACATTGGGTCAAAGGGCCGAGTGACCGAGTCGCTGGTTTTTGGTCGCAACTGTGTGGATCAGGATGGTAACCCCCTGGCGGATGTCGATGGCGCGCTCGACTGGGTCGGGGATGCCCGGGATCGGGAAGATCCGGAAGATCAGGCATGAATCGTAGCAGTGTTGCTGCCATCGCTTAAGGCCACGGATAACTACCTGGCCATCGTCTCAAACGAATTCCCCCGCCTGCTGCAGCGAGTTGACATCCATGCGCTGCTCAAAGCGACGCCCGAGGACTTCCAGGTTGACGAAGTCCTTGGTTTTTCCCCGGCTGGCAGCGGCAGCCACTGCTTGCTGCAAATCGAAAAGGTTGATCGCAATACTGCAGATGTAGCCCGTGAACTCGCCTGTTGCCTGTTCCTGTCGCTACGCGAGATCGGTTACTGTGGTCTCAAGGACCGTCGGGCGCGCACTCGCCAGTGGTTCAGCGTTCCCGCAAGTGCGCTCACTGGTACAAAGGCAGTGCCTGCGGGCGCTGGTTGGTTGGTGCTGCAAAAAGTCCGACACGCGCGTAAGTTGCGCCGGGGCAGTCACCGGGCCAACCGCTTTTCAATCCGCCTACATGGTTTCACTGGCAGCGCTAGCGCGCTTGAGCAGCGGGTTGCACAAGTGACAAAGACAGGCTTTCCCAATTATTTCGGCGAGCAGCGTTTTGGCACCGAGCGGGCCAATATAGGCAAGGCNCGTTTGCTGCTGGCGGCCAAGGCAGCGTCGGGTAAGACGCGGTTTCGTGAGCCCCGCGCAGGGCTATTGCTCTCGGCCGCTCGTAGCTGGCTGTTTAATCAGGTATTGGCGCGCCGACTGCAAGACGACACCTGGAACACGCCATTACCATGTGACCTAATGATGCTCGATGGCAGCCGCGCATTTTTTGAAACTGCAGCCGATGATCCAGCGCTGCCGGGCCGGCTCGCGCGGCACGACATCCACGTGAGCGGTCCGCTGTGGGGGCAGTTAGCCGATGCGCCTTTACCGGCGTGGCAGCGTGAGCGCGAATGGCTTAGTGCTGAGTCGCAACTGTGTACGAATCTTGAGCGATGTGGGGTCGCGCCGGGCCGGCGGGCACTGCGGGCTCGGGCCGAAGAGTTAACGGTGGACTGGAGTGAGCCAGCTGCACCGCGCCTTGGGTTTACCCTGGCGCGTGGCAGTTACGCCACCGTGCTAGTGCATGAGCTGGTCGACACCAACGCGGCGCCCAGAGTCGATTGAAGACGGACGCAACACTGCGCTCAACTGCCGGCAAGCATCGCCCGGGTCAGTAGGTCATTAACCCGCTGCACGTAAGCTGCNGGCTCGGGTAGCGGCGCGCCCTCACTCAGGGCCGCCTGGTCGAACAGCACCCGGGTCCAGTCCTCGAGTCTCGCGTGCTCAGGGCCCAGTTGACGGATCAGGGGGTGGTCGGGATTGATTTCCATAATGGGTTTGGTCTCCGGCGCACTTTGACCCATCGACTGCAGAATGCGCTCAAGGTTGCCGCCCAGGTCAGCTTCATCCGCCACCAAGCAGGCCGGTGAGTCGGTCAGCCGGTGGCTGACACGCACAGCCTTGATCTTCTCGCCCAGAATTTCCTGCATTTTTTCAGTGAGACTTGAAAGGCTCTTTTCTTTTTTCTCGCTGGCTTTCTTATCTTCTTCACTGGTGAAGTCATCCAGATCCAGTGCTCCCTTGGCAACGGATTTCAGGGGCTTGTCCTTGTACTCATTGAGTGATGTGACCAGCCATTCGTCGACCGGGTCCGAGAGTAATAGAACCTCCACATCGTTTTTGCGNAAGATTTCAAGGTGTGGTGAGGTACTGGCAGCGGCGAAGGATTCGGCCGTGATGTAGTAGATGGCCGTTTGTTTCATCGGCATGCGTTTGAAGTACTCCGCCAACGAAATCGTTTGTGCCTCGCTATCACCACGGGTGGAAGCAAAACGCAACAGGTCCGAGAGTGTGGTGCGGTTGTCATGGTCTTCGACCAGGCCTTCCTTTAATACTTTGCCGAACTGAGTCCAGAATTTCGCGTAAGTTTCCGGCTCCTTGTCGGCCAGCCGCGCCAGTTCAGCCAGCACCTTTTTTACCGAGGCTGAGCGAATACGGTCGATATCCTTGTTGTTTTGCAGGAACTCACGCGAGACGTTGAGCGGTAGGTCGGTTGCATCAACCACGCCGCGTACGAAACGCAGATAACTCGGCATCAAGTACTTGGCATCGTCCATGATGAAAATGCGCCGTACGTACAGGTTGATGCCGTGACGCTGTTCGCGGTCCCACAGGTCAAATGGCGCTTTGTTTGGTATGAACAACAGCGAGGTGTACTCGAGCGTACCCTCGACCCGGTTGTGCAGTATGGAAAGCGGCGGTTCACTGTCATAACTCAAAGATGAATAGAAGCGCTCGTATTCCTCATGCTCTATCTCGGATTTTGGCCGGGTCCACAGTGCCGAGCCAGTGTTGACCGCTTCCCACTCACCTTTACGCTCCTTTTCTTCGGAGACCATCTCGATGGGCAGTGAGATGTGATCGGAGTACTTGCCGATGATGCTGCGCAGGCGGAAACCTTCCGAATATTCTTTGTCTTCGTCACGCAGGTGTACGGTGACGGTGGTGCCGCGACTGGCGATCTCCGCGGACTCGATGGAGTATTCGCCACTGCCGTCGGAGACCCAGCGCACACCAGCGCTTGCTGGCTCACCTGCCCGGCGGGTAGTGAGTTCAACTTTCTGTGCCACTAGAAAGGCGGAATAAAAGCCGACACCGAACTGGCCGATCAAGTTGGAATCAATAGTTTCGTCGCCGCTCAATGCATCCAGAAACTGTCGCGTACCCGAGCGGGCGATTGTGCCGATGTTTTCAATCACTTCATCTCGGCTCATGCCGATACCGTTGTCCTCGATAGTGATGGTCTTGTTGTTCTTGTCGAATGAGACCCGCAGGCGTAGGACCTCGCCTTCTTCCATCAAGCCCTCGTTGGTCAGCCCAGCGAAGCGCAGCCGATCGCAGGCATCTGAGCCGTTGGAGATGAGCTCGCGCAGGAACACCTCTTTGTGGGTGTAGAGCGAGTGGATCATCAGGTGCAGCAGTTGCTTCACCTCGGTCTGGAAACTGCGGGTCTCAGTTGCGGTCTCTATGGACATCGGCATCTGCTCCTTGAATAGCGTGCTGAGCGCTTGTGCACCATCGTTAAAGGCGTGAGATGGGGTCCCGGGGCAGAAAATCAAGCGCCGCATGATATCTGCTGTGGCGCCTGTCCGGGCGTAGCAGTTGACGAGGTCAGCCAGGCTCAAGAAGATCAAATCCGTTAGAATCACACTTCTGGCGGATTGACAGATCCGGACACCGACGGGGCATGGCGCAGTCTGGTAGCGCACCTGCTTTGGGAGCAGGGAGTCGGGGGTTCAAATCCCTCTGCCCCGACCAGACAGCGAACCGTTTACTGGAAACCCACGCGCCCGTAGCTCAACCGGATAGAGCAACGCCCTTCTAAGGCGTAGGTTACAGGTTCGAGTCCTGTCGGGCGCGCCAGATTCGGACCNTGCNGCCCGCGGGGCGTCAGCGCTTTGCTGGCGTTCCTGGTGGCGTTTGTTGGATAATCTCNGGTTCGCTCCAGCGAGCGTGGTGACCGTAGCTCAGTTGGTAGAGCCCCGGATTGTGATTCCGGCCGTCGTGGGTTCGAGTCCCATCGGTCACCCCAGTTTGTTGTGCCCTGCGGGTATAGCGAATGTGAGTCTGGGCCGTTAGCTCAGTTGGTAGAGCAGCTGACTCTTAATCAGCGGGTCGCAGGTTCGATCCCTGCACGGCCCACCAGAAAACCTTTGAATATCAGCGTTGTGCCCAACCTCAACCAACAGGCACTTCAACACAGGCTGATACAACGATACTTGCAGCGATACTTTTTTGCAAACTCGGGTTGGCGAAGGTCATGAAAATGTAAGTCCTCGATGCCCGCACGCCGCTTGGCACGCTCCCAGGCGAGCCTTAACGCGTTGGCCGAGGTAGGTATCAAATAGCCGGTGATGCTGCGGGGCAGGGCGGCGATGATCTCCTGGGCATGGGGGGTCAAAGGAATGGTGCGTGCGGTGCCGGTCTTGGTTTGTGGGATCAATAAGAGGCCATCTTTTAAATGCTCGTAACGCGCATTCAGTAACTCCCCACGACGCATTGCTGTCGCGATCGCTAAGTCCACGGCGGGTTTAAGCCACGGCGTCCTGGCCTTGGCACAGGCCCTTAGGAGGCACTCCTCCTCACCAAGATCAAGCCGTCGATTACGGGCATTACTTGCCTTTGGCAGGCGAACCTTTTGGAGCGGGTTCTGGGGCATCTCCCAACCCCACTCATCTCGAGCTAGTTCAAAGGCATGATGCAGCACTGAGAACTCTCGGCGAACGGTGGCCGGTTTCACGGATTTAAGCCGCGCGTCCCGATAGTCCGCAAATGGGGCAGGGCTCAGGCTTGCGAGCCGGTGACTCCCAAGAGGCCCGCGCTTTAGGCGCTCGATCAAATAGATTTCTTTATCCGCCCTGCGTTTTTGGGGGCTGACCCGCCTTTTATATTCATCGAGCAGATGCGAGACGGTCTTGTCGGGGCAAAGGGGGCGTTCAAGTTTCCCCAGATCGGCAAGACGCTCTTGCTCGTTAACCCACTGACGAGCCGATTTGAGACTGGCGAAGGAGTCAGACCGTGCAGGTTGCCCCTTACGTCGAATCTGTACCTGCCAGCGCCCGCCACGCTTTCGGATTGACGCCATGTTCCACCTCACTGTGACACAGTTGTGACAAGGCAGGTTTGAAATACAGCAAGTCCATCAACAAGGCGGGTCTAACTGACTGATAACACAAGGGAGGAATTGGTGGAGCCGAGGAGGATCGAACTCCCGACCTTCGCATTGCGAACGCGACGCTCTCCCAGCTGAGCTACGGCCCCACGCGGCCTGCACACAACACCTTTGCGGCCGGATGTAGTCTAGCCCAGAGCTCATCTGGCGACCAGCACTCCCATGCCGCTCTGGCCATGGCAGCGCCTAGTAGTCGTGGTATGGTGCACCGCTTCAACTGCGCGGAACAATACTCATGTCTGCCGATAATCTCCAGGAACCGGTTTCTGAGCAACTGCTGCTGGATGCGCTCAAGGTCTTCGAGGAGCGTATCCCGTTTAACCGGGTGCTCGGCCTGCATATCGAGAGAACAAAGGCAGGGGAGACTGCCATTCGGTTTGATATGCGCGAGGAACTGGTTGGCAATTTCACCCGTGGCAGTCTGCATGGTGGTGTGATCTCGAGCAGCCTGGACGTAATCGGCGGGCTGGTTGCATTTCTTGCCCTGCTCGAACGGGAGCAGCCTGAGTCACTGGCAGACGGGGCCGCGCGGTTCTCACGCCTGGGGACCATCGACCTGCGGGTGGATTATCTGCGCCCTGGTCTGGGTGAGTCGTTCGTTGCGACCGGCTATGTACTGCGTACTGGCCGCAAGGTGGTGGTCACCCGCATGGAGTTGCACAATGATGAGGCCACGCTGATCGCCGTAGGCACCGGGGCCTACAGCATCGGCTGAGTTACCTCGGGCGATGCTGTTGCGGCCCGCCAGTGCTATAGTATTAGTCGTTATTTCAAGCCGTTACCATTGATTATGGAAGATATTTCCCAGCCTCTGACGGCACAAGGTCCGGGTGAGTTGCTGCGCAAGGCGCGGCAAGGGTACAACTGGACGGTCGAAGATGTCGCCGCCAACCTGAATCTCACTGTCGCGACGGTGCAAGCCCTGGAGTCTGGTGACTATGCCGGCTTGCCGGGGCCGGCCTTTGTGCGCGGTTACCTGCGGGCGTATGCCCGCCTGATGGAGATTAGTGAGGACGAGGTGCTCGGCACTGCCGACGATGCCGGGCCCGGTCAGATCGGCTCGGTGGTGCCAGTGATGAGCGGGGAAGCGCTGCGCGAGAAAATGAGCAAGAAAGGGCTGTGGATCTCGCGCCGCCGGAGCAGGAATTGGCGCCGCCCATTGCTATTCACCGTGCTGGTGCTAGCCGCGGTCCTGGCCGCCTGGTGGTTCAGCGGACTGCGCCCGAGCGCAGTGAACAATATTCTCGATTCGGGTAACCAGGGTACGTCGAGCACCATCACCATACCGCTCAACACCAACGACTAGGTCATAGGCCCCGGCAATTCTTCATCGTTGGGGCGTGGCGTTTTTCCGGTTCTGTCAAGTGTCGCTCAGTAGTGTAGCCATGAGGCCACGGTCGATATTGCCGCCACTGAGGATGATACCAATTCGGCCGGTGGCCGGTACTGCGCCACTTATCAGCGCGGCAATACCGAGTGCGCCGGAGGGCTCGACTACCAGCCGGGTTTTGTCAAAAATCAGCCGCACTGCTTGAGCGATGGCAGCTTCTGGTACCGTAACGATGTCATCAACCGCGCCTTGGATTATTGCGAAAGTGATTTTACCCAGGGACTCGGTGCGGGTTCCGTCGGCGATAGTATCGGGGTTATCGACCCGTTCGATGCAGCCACTGCGAAAAGAGCGCGCTGCGTCATCGGCTTGCTCGGGTTCTACCCCGATTACCCGGCAGTGGGGGGCAAGGGCGCGGGCACTCAGNGCGCACCCGCTCAGCAGNCCNCCNCCGCCGCAGGGCACCAGCAACTGCTCTAGTGGCTCCGCCGCTGCCTCNATGAGTTCGCGGGCTGCGGTTCCCTGTCCGGCGATGACGTGGGGATGGTCAAATGGGGGCACCAGGACATAATCGTGCTTGCGCTGCAGTGCTGCCGTTATTTCTTCGCGCTTGTTTGTTGCGGGATCATATGCCACCACCAGAGCGCCATAATCCTCGGTAGCCTGTCGCTTGGTGTGGGAAGCGTTGGTCGGCATAACCACGGTGGTCGAGATGCCAAGGTGCCGGCCGCACAAGGCGACGGCTTGCGCATGGTTGCCGGAGGAGTGCGTAACCACACCGCGTGAACGTTGGGCCTGGTCAAGGCGCGACATCGTGTTCCAGGCACCGCGAAACTTGAACGCACCCGCATACTGGAGGTTTTCGCACTTGAGAAAAATCCGTGCGCCAAAGGTCTCGTCGAGCAAGGTGTCNGAGAGCAGCAGCGTGCATCGGGCTTTGCCTGCTAATTGGTGTGCCGCGGATTCGACGTCCGCCCAGGTCGGAAGATCGTGGTTTAATCTGTCGAAGTTCATCAGCCAGAAAACGGTATCAGTGTCTGTGCAGTATAGCCAGGCAGAATATATGGTGTGACCAAGGTGGCGGCGCATGATCCTGCAAAAGCTGCCAGCTGATGACAGGATGATGCCATCGAATAAGGGGCAACTACGGTTACAATCCCTGGCCGCCTCGCAAGGAAAACGCGATGACCGAACAGGATTCACCACTGCTTGAGATAGAAACCGGCGCTGCGCCGGTTTTTTCAGTGATATGGTTGCACGGGCTTGGGGCCGACAGCCGTGATTTTGAGCAACTACCGAAGATGCTCGATCTGCCGCCGGGCCTGCCACTGCGCTTCATTTTGCCTGATGCGCCCATGCGCCCCATCACCCTAAATGGCGGCATGGTCATGCGCGGCTGGTACGACCTCACCGGCATGGAGGCCGTCAAGCAGGAGGACGCTGCCGGGCTCGCGGAGGCGGCCGCTACGGTCGAGTCCCTGGTGCAGAAAGAAGTAGGCCGCGGCGTAACGCGCAGTCATATAGTAGTCGGCGGTTTTTCCCAGGGCGGAGCGCTCGCGCTGCATTTCGGCCTGCGCTGCAATGAGCCACTGGCCGGCATCGTTGGCCTGTCTACTTATCTGCCGTTATCGGCCCAATTGACGAGCGACAGTCATGCGCAGGCACGCAATATCCCGATTTTTCTTGCTCATGGATTGTTCGATCCAGTGTTGGCATTGCCGCTGGGTGAGGCCAGTCACCAGGCACTGGCGGACGGCGGCTTTGATGTCACCTGGAAGACCTATGCCATGCAGCACAACGTCTCGCCGGAGGAACTCACGGATCTGTCGACCTGGTTGGGTGAGCGGGTCTGGCCGGCAGCCGGGCCGGCCTAGATTGCGTTTGACACCCGTTGGCGTTCTTCCGATTGCGTCGGGTAGCGGCGCATGTGTGGCATGCGGATTAGTTGCCAGAGCATCGCGAAAAGCCTGTGCCACCATTGGCTATAGGTGCGCACCTGGCTAGAGGATGCCCGGGCAGCACCCGCTTTATGTCCCCGCTGCCTGGGCCGCAATCAGGTCCAGCGCCTTGTTGTGTAGTTCTTGGTTAGCGCTTGCCAATACCTGGCCCTGTGAGTCAAAGGAGAGCGGTTCACCCTGCCAATCGGAGATGCTGCCGCCCGCGCCTTCCACTACGGGCGCCAGTGCGAGAAAGTCGAATTGCCCCAGGCCGGCTTCCATCACCAGGTCCACGTAGCCCGAGGCCAGTAGCGCATAGGCGTAGCAGTCGGCACCGAAGTTGCGGAAACGGGCGTGACTTGTCAGGTGGTCAAATACCTTGAGTTCCGCTGCCGAGAACATGTCGGGGGTTGTGGCATAGACGCTTGCCGCCGTCAGTTCTTGCGTGGTGCTGGTACAGCAACGGATGCCGTTGTACAAGGCATCCTGGCCAGTAACGCCGAGCCAGCGCTCGTCGAGTGCTGGCATATCGATAATACCCAGCACCGGGTGGCCCTTGTGCAGTAGCGCCACCAGGCAGCCGAAGGTTGGTTTACCGGTGGCAAAACTCTTGGTCCCGTCTATTGGGTCGATTACCCACAGCCAGGGGCCAGTGGATTTGTCATGACCGCCTTCCTCGCCGAGGACACCGTGCCCGGGAAAGCGTTCGCGAATCATTGATCGGAGAAGTTTTTCGATCTCAATGTCTGCGACCGTTACCGGTGAGCTATCTGTCTTACTCCAGACAGCGGTTAGGTTGCGGAAATAACCACCGGCCACCTGTCGAGCGGCGTCAGCAAGGGTGCCGGCGAATTGAATCAGTTCGTCATCGAGCTGAAGGGACATGGGCGATTGCGTTGGGATTGTCGGGGGCGCCCAACCATAGTGCCTTAACTGTGGCAGCGCAATTCCCTGGTGGGCATAAGGGTGATGCCGGTGGCGCTTCCAGTATAGTTAACGATTTCCGGGGAAGATCCCCGGGCAGACTGAGCAGAGCAATGGATCTGGGGCTCACTGGGAAACGCATCATGGTGGCGGCGGCCAGCCGCGGCCTAGGTTACGGCATCGCCCGGCAACTGGCGCTGGCTGGCGCCCGCGTGTCCATCGCTGCTCCCACTGAACCGGCCATCCACCAGGCGGCCGAGCGGTTGGCTGAGGAATTCGGGGCCGAAGTGGTCTCTTTTGCTTTTGACGCCCGTGACCGAGAGTCAATCCTGCGTTGGCGGGACGGAACCCTCGAGCGCCTCGGTGGTATCGATGGTCTGGTGATCAACGCCGGCGGGCCGCCGGCTGGCTGTTTCGACGACTTTGACGATGCCGAGTGGCAGGCTGCCTTCGACCTGACGCTGCTCAGTGCCGTACGTATGATCCGGGCGGTACTGCCATCCATGCGCCGGGGCGGCGGTGGCTCCATCGTCACCGTGACCTCATCGTCGGTCAAGGAGCCAATCGACGTGTTGCTCCTGTCCAATGTGATGCGCTCTGGTGTGGTGAGCCTTGCCAAAAGCCTGTCCCAGCAGCTGGCGCCAGAGGGGATTCGTGTCAACAACCTGGTGCCGGGGTCGATCAATACCGACCGGCTGAAAGCGCTTGTCGGTGCCCGCGCCGAGGCGCTCGACCGCGCGTTCGAGGACGTCTGGGCAGAGCGCAGCGCAGCGATTCCGCTGGGTCGTTTTGGTGAGGCCGACGAGTTTGGTCGCGCTGGGGCTTTTTTGTTATCGGATGCGGCCTCTTACATTACTGGTGAGACGCTAGTGGTGGATGGCGGCGCCATGAAAACCGTCTGGTAAGTACCCGTTGTCGCCAGTTTGTGGCCTGGCCGGGTACCGGCTGCCTGAGAGAAGATTTAGCGAGCGTTGATGATGGCCTGGTTGTGAAAAAGGGTCAACGGCGTGAAGTGCAGGCCCCGTGGCTTACACCCTATGGGGAAAACGCTGTTTCTCGTCGACTATTTTTCAGCCGATATGTAACTAATATGTGCCGCGTCTGCTTCACCGATTTCCGTTGGCGTGTAGATGTCGTTGCCTTCGCCGGTTTTCTCGTCAGTGCCTTCCCAGTGAACCAATACCCGCTGGAAGCCGGATTCCATAAGCAATTCGCGTAACTCCGGCAACGTCCACAGCCGCCAAGTGTAGGTAAATGCCCGCTTCATCCTGGAGCCATCCGGGAACTTGAAGTGGATATAGCAGACCATGTCCCCAGTGATCGGGTTGTAGCGGGCCTGGTCCCAGACGTAGGTGAAATTGTCGTGTTCGGTTTCCTCCTCCATCTCGCGGAAGGCTTCGTAGCCGCCGTAAGTATCGATAAAGAACACGCCGTCATCCACCAGGCACTCCCGGACCCGGCTGAAGTAGCACCGCAGGTCATCCCGGGTCTTGAAGATCTGATAACTGAAGTTCATCGCCAGGATCAGGTCTACCGGTGGGGTCTGTGCCGTGAGCACGTTGTCGTTGAGCAGTGTGATCCGCTTTGCAATGGTGCCATTCAGTGCAGCTACGTTGTTGTTGCGGCCCCAGTTCAATACCTCACTGTCCAGATCCACGGCATAAGCCTGGTTGGTCTTGCGCCGCTGCACCCACTCGGTGCTGGTGTTGGCTGTACCACAGAAATCTTCGCGCAAAGTGCGGGCCCGCCGGCCGCGCAAGGTTCGAAAAGTGTTATCCACCATATCGATTTCAGCTTCGACACATTGCACAGCCTCCTGGTACAGCAAGTGGCGATCAGCCTGGTCAGCCTGAGATTTTCCGGTTCTCTTGCGATAGCGCGGTTTGCTTTGTTGTGGGCTCATGTGTTTTCGCTCAGGTATCTGGATTGGCGGAAAGTGTTTTCGGCGCGGTTAAACCCGGCTGACGGTAAGCTTTTGGTAGCCCAGGCTCTGACGCCTGGAGTGTACGGGGGGTGGATGTTATCGCAAACGTCGATGTAACTTAACCCGAGCGATCGGTATTGGTGGCAGCTTGGCTCGTGGGGCAGGCGGCAACAGCGGCGGTGATGACACGCATGATCCGAGTCAGTGTGCTGTCCCGGTCGTCATTGATGATGACTGGGATATTCGCCCGGTGAGCGTCATCCAACAGCGATTCCTGCAGCTGCCAGATTGCATCGAAGTTCTCCAGGTAACGCTGTGCTCGGCGGTCAGGTGCATCGGTGAACCGCCCCTGGAGAAACCGTTGCAGGGTCTTTTTGCGGGTCACTGCCAGCATGATCGGTACGACTACGGCCTCCGTGTCAGCGGAGATACTTCCGGCCAGGCGCGGCCGGACGTGCACACCTTCGAGTAGCAGCGACACGTTCTCACGCAGAGCCCGCTGCAGCACCGCCTCAGTTGCGACCTCCACTAAGTCGGCCTGGCGGTGAAAACCTTCGATGATGAGATCGCTGACACTGGAACGGTGTACGGACGAGGGCGAAGCCTTCCATGCGTCAAAACTCGAGTGGTGGAGTTCCGGTGTAAGTTGCGGTGCAACCAGGGTGCGCATAACTTCCCGCAACATATCAGTCGACTGTGACCGAGTGATGTTGAGTCGGGTTGCGATCTCGGTCGACATTGTGCTTTTACCTACCCCGGGGGCGCCACCGATCATCAGGATCAGTGGCTTTTTGGAAAGAAAAAAGTCGCGCCAGGCCCGGTAGTTGCTAGCAAATTCCTCACCCGCCTCCAGCGCGACAACTTCTTCAGTCAACTTGCGCAGCGACTCACGCTCTATACCGCGGGGATGGTGCTTCAGTAGCCGTTCGTAGACCACATGGGTGAGTTGTTCTGCCACGTTCTGCGGTAGCCCGCAGGTTTCCAGGCGGTGCTGGAAAAGGTTACGAGAAAACCAATCCGAATGACCTCCAGAACGGGTAATAGGGATCCAGCCGGTGTGATCCTTGATGAATGCATAACCTCTTTCCACGTCCTCACCGTGGCTGGCGAGTAACACCTTGGATACTTCTTCACGCACCTGTCGGGTGGTGACTTCCTCGAAGTGCTCAAGGCTCTCCCGCACCCGAGAGGCAGCTTCGTGGGCATCGGAAAAAGACAGCCCCGCCTTTTGCAGGGAGCGGGTCAGGATGCCCCGCAGAAACGGCTGGTTGCCTCCAGAGCGGTCAAAAACAGTGAGTTTGGACATTGAGATCGCCGGGCAGGCAGATAGATAGCGCAGGGGGAACTTAATATATCAATGGTATCAGAGATGACCGACCCAGTAAGATCGTGCGCCAGGCCTGTGCCGGGGCGATATACTGATGCCAGGCACGAACGAGGGTGCATCAAGATGGCAGAAGCTGCACAAAAAGCCGGGGCTATCGCGACTGCTATAGCGGAGCTTAAAGAACATTTCGGGGGCCGGTTGTCGGAGGTCATGGCTGTGCGCGAGCGTTTTGGCAAGGACGAGTCTTTTCATCCCTCGGCGCCCCCGGACGCAGTGATTACGCCGCACAGCACCGAAGAAGTAAGCGCAATCGTCCGCACCTGTGCCCGGCACCAGGTGCCGGTTATTCCCTATGGTACCGGCACTGCACTCGAGGGGCAGGTTGCGGCGCTGCAGGGAGGTATCTCCATTAACTTGCAGGAGATGAACCAGGTGGTCGAGGTGCACGCCGAGGATCTCGATGTGGTGGTCCAGCCCGGCGTTACCCGTAAGCAATTGAACAATCACTTGCATAACAGCGGCCTGTTTTTCCCGATTGATCCTGGTGCCGATGCGTCAATCGGCGGCATGACCGCCTGCCGGGCCTCGGGCACCAACGCTGTGCGCTATGGCACCATGCGCGAGAACGTTCTGGCTCTGACCGTGGTGCTGGCCGATGGCCGGGTGATTCGTACCGCCCGCCGCGCTCGCAAGTCGGCAGCCGGCTATGACCTGACGCGACTTTTTGTTGGCTCGGAAGGCACACTCGGGGTGATTACCGAGGTCACGCTGAGGCTTTACGGCATTCCCGAGGCTATCTCCTCGGCTGTGTGCACGTTCCCGGACGTGGACAGCGCTGTCAACACAGTTATTGCCACTATCCAGTACGGCGTGCCAGTCGCGCGTATTGAGTTACTGGATGAGGTGCAAATCGACGCGATCAACCGTTACTCGAAAACTGACCTGGCGCTCGCACCGACCCTGTTCCTCGAGTTTCACGGTACTGAGCAGGGCGTTGAGGAGCAGGCGGGCATCGTGCAGGAACTGGCAGCTGAGTCGGGTGGTAGTGATTTTCAATGGAGCGCCAATACCGAGGAGCGCAACCGCCTGTGGCAGGCCCGTCACGACGCGGCCTATGCTTGTAAGGCGTTGCAGCCCGATGGCCAGATCTGGGCAACCGATGTCTGCGTTCCCATATCACGATTGGCCGAGTGTATTCGCGAGACCCAGCGGGACATCCGCGATTCCAATTTAGTGGCGCCGATCGTCGGTCATGTTGGCGATGGCAATTTCCACCTGTGTCTCCTGGTGGGCAAGGATGACGCGGCAGAACATCAGCGGGCCCAAGAACTGCACGAGCGCATGGTGATGCGGGCGCTGGCCATGGGCGGCACCTGCACCGGTGAGCACGGGGTTGGTTACGGCAAGATGGATTTTCTGGTTGCCGAGCACGGTGAGGCAGTGAGCGTGATGCGCTCAATTAAGCAGGCGCTCGATCCCGATAACATCATGAATCCGGGCAAGATCGTGCGCGTGTGATGCCTGGCTTGTCCTGGCATTAAAGCGGACTCGGCCTAGTTTCTGGCAACAAAGAACATGCAGTCAGTGCAATCGATAGAGCATTGGTCTATCCAAAAGCCGCCGCTACATGCTGAGGGCGGGGTCGTGGTAACACAGCATGCGCTCGCTGCCGAGGCGGGTGCGCAGGTGCTGGCACAAGGCGGTAACGCAGTAGATGCTGCGATAACGGCCGGTTTTGCCCTGGCCGCGGTAGAGCCGTGGATGAGCGGGCTTGGCGGTTGCGGCTTTATGGTGGTCTATCGGGCGAGCGAAAAGCGTAGTTATGCGTTGGAATTCGGGGTGCGCTCGCCCGCGAGCATCGATCCGGCCGACTACCCCCTTAGCACTGGGTTTGACTCAGACCTTTTTGCCTGGCCGGGGGTGGTCGATAACCGCAACGTGCTGGGACCGTATTCCGTCGCGGTGCCGGGGTATGTCGCGGGACTGGGTGAGGCGGCCGGACGTTTTGGCACGCTCCCCTGGCACCAGTTGTTGGCACCGGCCATCGCGCTGGCCGAGAAGGGCCTCACTGTGGACTGGTATTCGAGCCTCAAGATCGCCTCGAGCGCGCCAGATATCGCGCGTTTCGAATCCACCCGCTCGGTCTATCTTCCAGATGGCCATGTGCCCATGGGCCATTGGGCCGGCCCGCCGCCAGTGATCGAACTGACAGGCCTTGCCGCGACCCTGGCCCAGCTGGCCGATGAGGGCCCCGGATCTTTTTACAACGGGAATCTTGCCGAGCGTGTGCTGACGGATGCCGCATCGGTGGGCGTTAACCTCTGTGCTGAGGACCTCGCTTCCTACCGGGTGCACTGCCAAGAGTTATCCGGTCTGGCTTATCGGGATGCCGTGGTCTATACGCCAAGTGGCCTTTGCGGTGGTCCGAGTCTGTGCCAGGCCCTCACCGAACTGCAGGAGCGCATGGCTGTATCGCCTGCGCTACCCGATGCCGGATCATTTGCCACTATCGCCGCCAGCCTGCAGGCCGCCTACGGGCACCGCCTGGCACAGATGGGGGACAGCCCGGACGGCCGGGTGCCGGCCTGCACCACCCACCTCAACGTGACTGACCGTGACGGTAATGTCGTGGCCCTGACCCAGACGCTGCTCTCGGTTTTTGGCTCGCGTCTATTGCTGCCCGATACCGGAATCCTGATGAATAACGGCATTATGTGGTTTGACCCCGAACCGGGCCGGCCCAACTCGATTGGCGCCGGCAGGCAGCCGCTATCCAATATGTCTCCCGCAATCATGCTGCAGCCGGGAGGCGCTGTTACGGCCCTGGGCGCCTCGGGCGGTCGGCGCATTGTTTCAGCGGTGCTGCAGCTGATTTCGTTTATGGCCGATTTTTCGATGGATCCCGGGCAAGCCATGCACCAGGCGCGCATCGATGTCGGCGCCAATGGTGAAGTGTTGGCCGATGCGGCCTTCAATCCTACGATATTGCAGGAACTGAGCGACCAGTTGGGCACACTGGCGATCGCCGGCCACGGGGTCTATCCCAGCTTGTTTGGTTGTCCTTCGATCGCCCGGTTTGACCCCGCCAGTGGCTGCTCCACCGGGGCAGCATTTGTGCCCTCGCCGCTGGCTGCAGCCGTCGCTGAACCGCAGGCTAACTGACTGCGGCCAGCCCGCGCGATATCCAAAAAAGTGACTGTGCAATCGCTATCCCGGAGTGGCCGCAGGGCACCCAGGCGTATCAGCGGCGAAGGCCGGTTACCGATTGAGGACGGCGTCTTTGAACACTGGCCGGGTTTTCTGACATCGATCGAAGCGTCCCGTTACTGTCAGGCATTGTCGGAAAAGGTGCCATGGACCACGCCGCGCGTACACCTGTACGGGCGTTGGCTGGATTCGCCGCGCCAGGCAGCCTGGTACGGCGATCCGGGAACCGTGTACCGTTACTCAGGCACCATCAACCAGCCGCTGGTCTGGCTGGCGGAACTAACGGAGTTGCGTGAACGTCTTGCGGCTTTTTTTGGACGCGCGTTTAATAGTGTTTTGCTCAATCACTACCGAACAGGAGCCGACAGCATGGGTTGGCACAGCGATGACGAACCGGAGCTGGGCCCGGTACCGATGATCGCTTCGCTCAGCCTGGGCGGGCCGCGGCGTTTTCTGCTGCGACACCGTCAGCGTAAGGATTTGCCGGTGCATGAGATTATGCTCGGCCATGGCGCATTGCTGCTGATGGGGGCCGGCTCCCAGGCAGCCTGGCGCCACAGTGTGCCCAGGACCGCCCGCCCGGTAGCGCCTCGAATCAACCTGACCTTTCGTCAGGTTACGATAAGCCAAAGCGATGCCGGAACCTGATTTCGTGGATCAAACTCTGTCAGACCAGGCCAGCAGGTCTGCCGGGAATGCCTATCGCCCGCTCGCCGAGGTGATGCGACCGCGTACGCTGGAGGAGTTTGTCGGCCAGTCCCACCTGATTGGGCCAGGATCGGTGCTGCGCGAGGCGCTGGTCGGTGGGCACGTGCATTCGATGGTGCTGTGGGGGCCACCGGGTACTGGCAAGACCACCTTGGCTCGAATGGTGGCAACCTATTGCGATGCCCGTTTCCAGGTGCTCTCGGCTGTGACTGCCGGGGTTAAGGAAGTGCGCGAGGTCGTGGCCCAGGCCAAGGCGATACCCGGCAAACTGGTGCTTTTTGTTGACGAGGTGCATCGTTTCAACAAGGCACAGCAGGATGGTTTTTTGCCCCATGTTGAGGACGGCACCCTGGTGCTGATCGGTGCCACCACCGAGAACCCGGCCTTTGAACTCAATAATGCGCTGCTCTCACGGTTGCGGGTTTATGTGCTCAAAGTATTGGCGCGTGAAGACCTGCAGCTGCTGCTCGAGAACGTGCTGTCTGACTGCGAGCGGGGCCTGGGCAAATTGAACCTCACCCTGTCGGACTACGCCCGCGGCTGTCTGCTGGGCGCAGCAGATGGCGATGCCCGGCGGCTGCTGAATTTTCTGGAAATCGCGGCGCAGTTTGCTACCGTGACTGACAGTGGGCATGCACTGGCGGACGAGGCACTGGCCGAGGTGATCGGCACACCCCTGCGGCGTTTTGACAAGGGTGGTGATCTGTTCTACGACCAGATATCGGCGCTGCACAAATCGATGCGCGGTACCGATCCCGATGCCGTGCTGTACTGGTTTGCGCGCATGCTCGATGGCGGCTGCGACCCCCGCTACATCGCGCGCCGGGTGATCCGCATGGCCAGCGAAGACGTCGGCAACGCGGACCCGCGGGCGCTCAATCTTGCACTGGACGCCGCACTGACCTATGAGCGTCTGGGTTCGCCTGAGGGCGAGCTCGCGATCGCCCAGGCGCTCGTGTACCTGGCCTGCGCACCGAAAAGCAACGCGGTATACAAAGGTTTCAATGCGGCCATGAAAGCTGCCTGCGAGACCGGCACCCAGGAGGTGCCGCTGCACCTGCGTAATGCCCCGACCCGGCTGGCCCGGGAACTCGGCCATGGCGACAACTACCGCTATGCGCACGACGAGCCCGGCGCGTACGCCAGCGGCGAGACTTATTTGCCGGATACTCTGCAGGGCCGGCGTTTCTACCACCCGGTAGAGCGGGGCCTTGAGATCAAGATTCGCGAGAAACTCGCGCGCCTGCGTGGCCAGGCCTCGAAGGCGAGTGATGACGACTGAGCGCACGCGGCTTCTACGGGCACTGAGTACAACAAAGCCGGCCAGTATCACGAGCCTTGCCCTGGAGACCGGTATCAGTGAGGCGGCAGTCGAAAAACACCTGGCTGACCTGCAGTTAGAGGGACTTCAGTTCCGGGTGGCAAATCAATCCGGTTACCAGTTGGCTTTTGCGGTCGATCCCATAGATGAAGCGCAACTCAAGGATGCACTGGCAGCCGGGGGGTTTCCCTTTGTCGAGCGGGTTACGCTGCTGGATACAGTGGGTTCAACCAATGACTGGCTGACTCGCCGGGCCGCTGCCGGCGATATGCACGGACGGGCCTGCATAACTGAGTTTCAAAGTGCCGGCCGCGGCCGGCGCGGGCGTTCCTGGCAGGGGGGGCCATACCGTCACCTGATGCTTTCACTGGGGTGGTGTTTCCAGAGGGAAGCCGCCGCGCTTGCCGGACTCAGTCTTTCTATCGGCCTGGCGTTGGCGCGCGAACTGCGCCAACTGGGTGGCCGCAATATCGGCCTGAAATGGCCCAATGATCTGCTTTGCCCGGCCGGAAAACTGGGCGGCATACTGGTAGATCTGATCCCGCAGGCCAATGCAGGCAGTTACGCGGTGGTTGGAGTCGGCATCAACCTGGATGATTCTGGTCT
>PBTT01000007.1 GCA_002729195.1 Acidiferrobacteraceae bacterium | reverse complement strand
CAGGGTCGGAAAACTTTTGTTAAAGGTATTGAAACCCCGAATCTGGTAGCGCCCCAGTTGCGACAAGGCGTGGATTTCTGAGATTGATTCCGGGGTCCAACGAATGGAGCCGCCGCGATCGTAGGACGACGGTATTCCTGCCGGTCGGCCATCTATGGCGCCGTCAGCGAAGCCGATCAATTCTTCTGTGGCCGACTCGAAGGGGTATTCCCANGGTGTTTTCAGATCATCAGCCATGCGCGTGCATCCCGGCTTTCAAAGTGCCATAGTCGTTGNGCCGAGACGATTTTCTGCCAGTCCCGGNCGGGGCCATCAAGCCCACGCTGAGCCAGNAATTTCTCCACCGAAGCGACTTCTGTTGGAGCTGGCTCGATTATCTTGCTGTCAACACCGAGCGAGCCGATGGGGCCGGCCACCCATACTTCACCCCCCCACAAAGAGTCCGCCGCGGCATCGTTGGCGCCGCCCAGCGCAATGATGCGCCCGGCATGGGCCATGAAACCTGACAGGTAGCCGATAGTACCCTCAACAATGATGTCACCGCCTTTCATTGCTACACCACAACGAGGTCCCGCATCACCCTTAACGTGAATGGTGCCGCCGCGCATCGAGGCGCCGACACTCATCCCCGCGTAGCCATCAATGGTGATGTCGCCGGTGGCCATTGCCTCGCCCACGCCCCAGCCGCAGTCGCGGGTTACGTGAATGCGCGCGCCGTCGTTAAGTCCACCACAGTAATAGCCCACACTGCCTTCGAACAGAATGTCGGCGCTGGCAGGCAGGCCCACGCCCAGGTTGTGACGCGACATCGTATTGGTTACAACGATCGGCTTGCCTGCTTGAACCTGGCTGCGAATGTCCCGGTTGATCTCTTTCACCGGTCGGTCACCGGCCGCAATTTCAACGCGGTTGGTCATGTCTTTTGAACCCACAGTTATCCTCCCGCCGCTGGCAATACGTCCCAGGTGGTGGAATACCCCGGTCCATCCAAGTTGGTGATACGTACTTCATCGGTGTAGAGCTTGCGTACAGCCTGTTCTTCGGTCGCAGTCACCATCTCCCGTCCGTTGCTGAAGACTGTAAGTGGTTTGATGGCCCACCTATCTTTAGCCATGCCGATCTGTGCAGGTGTGGAAATAATGTAAGTGAAGACGCCGTCCAGCTCACGCACCGAGGACTCGAGCGCTTCTTCCAGGGTCAGGCCGCGGAATAACTGATCGGATAGCCATACAGCGATAAGTTCCGAGTCGTTCTCAGTCAGGAAGGTATAGCCTTGCCGCTGCAGTCGCGCCTTGAGCCCAAAGTAGTTGGTGAGCTGGCCATTGTGAACGATGGCTATATCCGGGAAAGGGCGCGCCCAGAACGGGTGACTGGCGGTTGGAGAAACCCGGGATTCAGTGGCCATACGGGCATTGGCAATGCCATGAGTGCCTACAAACTTAACGATGTTATGTTTTGCCGCAACTTCTTCGGAAATGCCCAGGTCTTTTACGATTTCAAGTGAGCGCCCGACCGACTGAATCTCCATTCGCGCCAGCGCATCGGCTGCGGCCAGCCACGGCTGGATCTCCAGGTCACTGATCACCAATCTCACCGAGACATGCGGCTGAGCGGTATGGTCCCAGGTTGGATCCTCAATGAAATCGCTGTCATGTGCTTGCAGCGTTTGTCGCAGTGCGTCAAGGTCGTGGTCAAGCAGGCTTCTGTCAGACGACACAGCGCGGACGACGTAGCCATTCTGTCGCGATTCACCATACAGGGCAAAGCCGGTCGAATCGCTGCCCCGATGGGCCTGGGCCTGCATCAGGGTTACAAGATCTGCCCCAATCAGACCTGGCTGTTTAATAATCCGCCCGGCAAGACCGCACATCTAGACCTAATCCTCATATTTTCAGTTGCCGCTTTGCTCTGGCCGCGGCTAATGTTTTTATGCTGTCAATTACACCACTAGTGTGGCCACAGTATAGCCGGTATTTTGTGCGGCAGTCTATAATCCATTCGGTTTCGAATGAATAAATCGTTTGGAAGCCAATGAATGCTTGCAGGTTGTAGATTTTCTGTGGTAGGGTCGTAGAGGCTATAAATCTAGCCTTTTCCACTATGTTGGCACTGCGATCCCCAAACTCTATAAACAACTTTAAGTCGAGTTTTGTAAACTGCTCGACCTGGCATTTATGCGAACATTGATCATTGGCGCCAATGGCAATATTGGACAGTTAGTCTGCCGGCAGGGGAGCGCCCTGGGAATGGACCTACTTGGCATGGTGCGCAACACGGAGCAAGTTTCGAGCCTGGAAAAACTGGGCACCAGGGCCGTGGTTGCGGATCTGGAGGGTGAGTTCGCTCAGGCATTCGATGGCGTGAGTAAAGTTGTGTTTACCGCCGGATCCGGCGGGCATACCGGTGCCGACAAGACCCTGCTGGTTGATTTGTACGGCGCAGTTCTAGCCATAGAGGAAAGTAAGCGCCATGGAATTGAACACTTTGTCATGGTTAGTGCTCTGGATGCGGATCACCCGCTTGCGCATTTCCCAAAGATTGCACCGTATATGCTGGCAAAAAAAGCAGCTGATGATTATCTGCGCGAAAGCGAGGTGCCGTTCACTATATTGCGGCCCGGCCTGCTGACTAATAACCCGGGCAGCGGCAAGGTGAGTACAACCTTTGCCAGCAGCAGTGCCAAAAAAATTTCGCGAGAGAATGTGGCTGCCTGTATTTTAGCGGCGCTTGCCAGCACGCCGGCAACGCCGGGCAGGGCGTTTGACCTGGTNGATGGTGATCAATCGATTAAGGAGTTGTTTACGTNATTGTTGGAGGGCTGTTTGGCAAGTNGCGTGTAGACATATAGAAGCTTATATTTGTATTTTCTTGCTCTAGAATAAAGGAAGAGTAATCGGGATGTTCAAACAAAGTAGTACAAACTTAAAGAAGGAGGCAAAAGATGGGCACAAATAGAATGACCCTTGTTTCAATAATGGCAACTACAGCGCTCTTTGTGGCAGGCGTGCTTTGCAGCCCTGTAACCATGGCAGCGAAGGACCCGGTGGTAGTGGGCTATATCGGATCCTTTGACTCGGATACCGGCAAGAGCACGATACGCGGAGCCGAGATCGCTATCGAAGAACTCAACGCCGCCGGCGGCGTGCTGGGAGGTCGCCAGATCAAACTGGTCAAGGCCGATACCCGCGAAGACGTTACTGAGGGTATCAAGGCTTACGAGTACCTGGCTGAGACCGAAAAGGTTGACTTCATCATCTCGGGCAGTATCGATGACGTGTCACTGAGTTGGCTGCCGCGCATGGCGGAATACAAGATACCAACCCTGGATACCTGGACTTCTTATGTTGGCATTATCGACATGGTGGTCAACGAGTACGACAAGTACAAAATGTACTTTATGAACGTGGCTTGCGACTTTGCGTTAGCAACGCTGTATGTAGATTTTGGCAAGGATATTCTGGCTGACAAGATGGGCTGGAAAACAACCGTGGTGCTGCAGGAAGACACCGCGTTTGGCGGCGGCGTTTTCGAACTGGTCGACCAGATGCTGGCTCCAGAAGCTGGTATAGAGATTATTGATCACATCGTTTATGACACCAATACGGTGGATTTTTCACCCATATTCAGCAAAGCTGCAGAATCCAAGCCCGATTTCATCTACCTGATTTCTTCAGTGAGGAGCCAGGTACCTTCGTCACAGTACGTCAAGTTGCAGGTGCCGGTGCCGATGACGGGAATCAACGTGGCAGCCTTCGGCAAAGACTTCTGGAACGATACCGGCCAGATGGGCGGCGGTACCTCGACCTTGAGCCCGATTCCGTCAGTGGGATTCGCCATGGACGATCGAACACAGGCGTTTGTAGAAAAATATGAAGCCAAGTACGGCAGCAGTCGGCCGATCTTCCCCCACTTNAATGGCTTTAATGCCTATTACGGGATGTATAACGCCTTCAACGCCGCTGAACGNGCCGGGGGTTTTGCACCGCTGGATGCATGGGTCACGGAGATGGAAAACGAGGACCTGAAGATCTACAAGGACGGCAAGCTGTGGCTGCGTTACGGCTTCTGGAAGCCCGGTGAGATCGAGCCTCGAACCAATCGGGAATATACCCACAACATTAAGTTCGATATCACCCAGCCGCTGGATGACGGAGCGCCGTCCATGGTGGTGATCCAGTGGTATGAGGATGGATCGACGGCGGTTGTGTATCCCGAGAAGTATGCGAACGGAGAGTTCGGCGTACCTTCGTGGATCAAGTAACAGCTGAACTGAGTTAGGCGGTTAACCACCCGGGCGTTTTCGATGACGAAAGCGCCCGGGCTGGGTTTTAACGCCAGTCAAAACGACTGAGACGATGGCTCAGGTTATCATCCAGGGATTCCTGCTCAGTGGCCTCTATGCGCTGATCGCGGTGGGTTTCACCATGATTTTCAGCGTGGGCCGGGTGCTCAACCTGGCTTACGGTGTGTATATCATGCTGGGCGGTTACGTCTACTACGTGGCAGTGCAGATGCTGTCATTACCGAAGTTTCCCAGTTTCCTGCTGGCTGGCCTGGCTGGCATAGTTTTCGGCGTGCTGACTTACCTGGTGCTGGTGAAGAGATTTGAAAAGGACCCTATCGCAGTGGAGATCTCCACCCTGATCCTGGCGGTGGTGATGCAGGCAGTGATTATCCTGATCTTCTCTACCGCCCCCAGGAGCATGTGGCCGCTTATTCCCGGCCGGCTCGAGGTGTTTGGCGTATCGGTACTGAAGAACATTCTTTTTGCAACGGCTGTGAGCTGGGTGGTACTGGGATCGTTGATGGTCTTTATTCATAAGACCCATATCGGCCGGGCGATTCGCGCCGTGTCCATGGATTCCAAAGGCGCCGCGGTATCCGGGATAGATCCCCAGCGGATCAGCCTGGTTACCTGGGCGCTTTCCGGGGTGCTCGGCGCTATAGCCGGCGTGTTCTTTGCAACCTATACCCAGCTGGACCCGGGCATGTGGGTCTTTCCGCTGATTACAGCGGTTGCAGTGGTTATCGTTGGTGGTATTGGTAGCATTATTGGCAGCCTGATAGCGGCGCATATCATCGGNTTCATGGAGGTTGCCACCACCACCTGGATCTCTGCAGATTTAAGAGGCGTATTCACGATGNNGCTTATCATCGTGGTGCTCATCGTCGCACCCAAGGGCCTTTTGGGTAAGGCAGANCTCTAGCTTNGGGGCNGACAGTTGAAAGCATTGCGAGGGTGGCTCGTTTTCGGCCTGCTTATGTTCTCCCTGCCTCTATTCCTGTCGACNGGGACATTGCGGATATTTGTCATGGCCAATTTCCTGGCAATTTTCGCTATGAGCTGGGATGCGCTGTCGGGTCGTACCGGCTACATCAGTTTTGGNCACCCCTTTTTGATCGGNATNGCAGGCTATACCACGGCANTGCTGACTTATCACCTGGGGGTGCCGCTTTATCTCAGNATCCCCGCGGCGGTGGTGNNAACCATGATTGGTGGTACCTTGTTTTTNCTTCCNGCTCTGAGGATTCGNGGCACCTACTTTGCCNTGGTAACACTCGCTTTCATGGAAATCATGTACCACCTGACGCAGGTAATTGCGCCNAAAGTTACGGGTGGCACCCGCGGACTTTCNGGACTGCCAGAGATGGTGTCCGGAGCGNTACCGAATTACTACCTGACCTGCAGCGTGATGNTGNTGNTCGGGNNCGGNCTTTGGNNGCTGNTNCGAACCNGCCTNGGTACAGCGCTCAGTGCTATAGGNGTAGATGAAGAGGCCGTGAAAAGCTCNGGCTTGAATACNAACCGNATAAAACTTTTCATTTTTACCATCAGCGCAATGNTNGCNGGTATTGGCGGGGCCCTGTATGTCCACTACCTGGGGTCGATAGCCCCGCGAGCGCTNTTTGANATCAACTTTCTTTTTTCCATCCTGGTGGCAGCGCTCGTCGGCGGGGCAGGNACCATCGTTGGGCCAATCATCGGCGCTTACTTTCTCACNTTCCTGCTGGAATATNTGCGGCCCTACATCCCCGGCGCNGGCAGGTTTGTGCTCTACGGCGTAATCACCCTGGTGGTCTACTATNTTGCGCCCAAGGGGCTATACAGTATTTTCTCGTCCTTGCGCCAGCGACTTTCNGGCAAAGCGGGCANCGGCTAGCGNCAGATGGACAAACTGCTTGAAGTTCGCTCCTTGAGCAAGAGTTTNGGTGGCTTGCTCGCGGTCGACCATATCGGGTTTCATGTCGACGAGGGCGAAACNCTCGGTTTGATNGGACCCAACGGNGCCGGCAAGACGACCAATTTCAATATGATCATGGGCGAGTTGTCNCAGGATTCTGGAGAAATCTTTTTTCNNGGAGAGGAANTATCNAANTATCCAACTCACGAAAGGGTNAAGAAGGGTATCGCACGAACCTATCAGGTGCCGCGGCCTTTCGGTGAGNCNACAGTCAGNGAGAACATCCGGGTCGGGATGATGCCAGACAGCATTTTGCAGATGTTGACNATGNAGGNCAGNACNGAAAGAGANAGNGAAATAGCAGAAAGCGTCGGACTTGGGGNCGATGAACTTGCAAAATATCCCAGCGAGCTGTCNATGGGCGATCTGCGGAAGCTGGAGNTGGCCCGAACCATNGCCTCNGAGCCGAAGCTNNTGCTNCTNGATGAGGTTTTTGCCGGGNTGACNACNGCCGAGATTGCACAACTGTCAACCCTTATAGAGGAGCAGAAAAAAAACGGCCTTAGCTATATCGTGGTGAGCCACGATCTCAAGGCNCTGGCCCCANTGGTCGACCGCGTGGTAGCGATCTCGTTTGGAGCCGTCATCGCCGAGGGTTCGTTTGAGGAAGTTATCGCCANCCAAAAGGTACAGACCGCNTACCTNGGGCAATANCACGNGAGCACCTAGCACTGATCAGGNTANNACATTGGCCTTACTGGAAATAGAAAACCTCGANGCATTTTATGGCAAGGCNCGTTCTTTGAGCGATGTCTCCATTACNGTAGAAGAGGGCAAGATCGTNGGCATCATCGGGCCTAATGGTGCTGGGAAGTCNACATTGCTGGATTCGATCCTGGGCTTAACCAGTTGCACGGGNCGCATCAGTTTTGACGGGGTCGAACTGGNTACGTTGAGTACTGCTCAGATCGTCGGCCTGGGTATTGGCTATGCGCCCGAGCGCGGCAACCTGTTTCCGTATATGGACGTGACGGAAAACCTTCTGGTTGGTGCTTACCGGGTCAAGAACAAGATAGCTGAAAACCTTGAGAGGGTTTTCCAGTTATTTCCCCGGTTGCAGGAGCGTCGCGATCAGGAAGCAATGACCCAAAGTGGCGGTGAGCAACGGATGTTGTCGTTGGGCAGGGCCTTGATGTCGAGCCCGCGGCTATTGCTGGTTGACGAGCCAACCATAGGCCTGGCTCCTGTTGTATGCTCGGCAATATATGATGNCCTTAAAGACCTCAACGAGAAAATGGGCTTGACTATAGTNATAACAGAACAAAACGTGAATTTCGCATTGACGCTGGCCCAGGAAATTTACCTGATGGAGACAGGCAGTATAAAAATGCGCGGCCATCCTGATGAATTAAAGCAGGAGAAATATGTCAGGGAAACCTATTTTGGAATGAGTTAGCCTTATGTTTTTCGGTGGATCCGGGCGATGAGCGGCTGCAAGCCTTGCTTGAGTTTAAAAAGATCAGGCGACAATAAGCATTTTCTGGAGGATTAAGTGTGGAGCACATTCTGCAACAACTGACTCGCGAGTTGCGCCGGCCAGGAAATGTCACTATCGAGGCGCCTGAGTTTTTCAATTTTGGCTTTGATGTTATCGATTATTTTGCCCGCGAGGCAGATAAGACCGCCTATATTGCAGTAGACGCTAGCGGTGAACAGGTTCGGGAATACCGCTTCTCTGACCTCAGCCAGGCGTCAAATC
>PBTT01000006.1 GCA_002729195.1 Acidiferrobacteraceae bacterium | reverse complement strand
CGATCTGCATCTGGAACTCGGTGCTCGAATGGTGCCCTTTGCCGGTTATCGCATGCCACTCAATTACGCTGATGGGATTATCAGTGAGCACTGCCAGGTACGCGCCGCGGCGGGCCTTTTCGATGTCTCGCACATGGGTCAGGTGACGGTGCAGGGTCCCAGTGCCGCCTCATTCCTCGAATCGCTCATGCCCGCCGACATAGAGGGTCTCGCCACAGGGCGCCAACGCTACAGTTTTTTTACCAACGAAACTGGCGGTATCCTGGATGACCTCATGGTTCAACGGGTAAAGGACTGTTATACACTGGTGGTTAATGCTGCCAATAAAGCAGCGGACCTGATCCTGCTGCAGCGCTCGTGCCCGGCCGATTGCACCTTAACCCTCCTCAATGATCAGGCCCTGTTGGCGCTGCAGGGCCCTGCTGCGGCCACCGTTTTGGGGCAGCTTGCACCAGCGGCAACCACCATGTCGTTCATGGAAGTGCAGGTGCTTGGCATTGCCGGCTTTCAGTGTACGGTCTCGCGCAGCGGCTACACTGGCGAAGACGGTTTTGAGATCTCGGTGGCTGCAACAGAGGCCGAAGGCCTGGCCCGGGAACTGCTAGCAGCGGCCCAAGTGACACCGATTGGCCTTGGTGCGCGCGATTCGCTGCGCCTCGAGGCCGGCCTGTGCCTGCATGGACAAGACATCACTTTAGACACTTCGCCGATTGAAGCTAACTTGCAGTGGGCTATTCCCGGGTGCCGACGGCTGGGCGGCACTCGCGCCGGTGGCTTTCCAGGCGCACAGCGCATCCTCACCGAGGCTACACAAGGTGTGGCGCGTGTGCGGGTTGGCATTAAACCCGACGGCAAAGCCCCGATCCGCGCTGGCGCTGTGCTGCAGACCCACTCAGGTGCGCCAGTTGGCGAGATCACCAGCGGCAGTTTTGGGCCGAGCATCAAAGGGCCGATCGCGATGGGCTACGTCGACGCTGCACACACCGCTGTTGGTACTGCACTGCATGCCCTAGTGCGTGGCAAACTACTGCCGACAAGGGTAGCTAACCTGCCTTTCTCACCGCACAACTACTACCGCAACAGAAAACCAAGGAGTCAGCTCGCATGAGCGAAATCAGATACACAGCAGATCATGAATGGGTAAGCCTAGACGGCGATGTCGCGACCGTCGGCATCACCGACTACGCTGAAGAACAACTGGGCGACCTGGTCTATGTGGAGCTTCCCACCGTCGGCCGTGAAGTCACGGCTGGTGACGAAACTGCCGTCCTCGAGTCGGTCAAAGCCGCCGGCGACGTTAAATCGCCGGTCAGCGGAACAATTGTTGAGGTCAACGAAGCGCTGAGCGACGCCCCAGAAAAGGTCAACGAGAATCCGACCGGTGACGGCTGGTTTTTTCGGGTCAAGATTACCGACGCTGCCGATCTGGAGACCCTGATGGATAAGGCCGGTTACGACAGCCTTATCACCTCCCTGGCTTGACCTCAGCCGGCTCACCAAAATTCGATAATTGTGCCCACCAACTTGGACAATCAACACCAGAGCCTTACCGACCTTGAGATGCACGGCGATTTCATCCGTCGGCACATCGGGCCCAGCGATGAAGACACCAGCACGATGCTGGCGTCGCTCGGGTGCACCTCGCTAGATGAACTAATCCAGCGTGCGGTGCCAAATGACATTGTCAGCGAACGGCCATTGGAAATGGAGGCGCCCCGCAGTGAACGCGCCGCCAGCACTCATTTGCGGCACATGCGTCACCGCAACCAGGTATTTATCTCGATGATTGGCTGTGGCTACCACGGCACCGTGATGCCGCCGGTCATCCGGCGCAACGTGCTGGAGAACCCCGACTGGTACACGGCCTACACCCCCTACCAGGCCGAGGTCAGCCAGGGTCGTCTGGAAGTGCTGCTGGGCTTCCAGCAGATGGTCATGGACCTAACCGCGATGGACCTCGCTAATGCCTCACTGCTTGACGAAGCAACAGCTGCAGCTGAAGCCATGAGCATGTGCCGACGCCTGTCCAAAGCTAAGTCCAATGTCTTCTTCGTCGACCACTGCGTGCACCCGCAGACCCTGGCGGTATTGAAGACCCGCGCCGGGTTCATGGGCTTTGAGATCCTCGTAGATGATCCGTTTGCAGAACTGGAACGGCGCGAGTTTTTTGGCGTGCTGCTGCAATACCCGGCCTCAACCGGCGGCCTGCGTGATCTCACCGACGCCATCGCGGCTGCTCACGAGAAAAAGGCACTGGCCGTCGTGGCGGCCGACATCCTGGCGCTGGCGCTGGTCAAGCCGCCCGGTGAGATGGACGCCGATATCGTCATCGGCAATGCGCAGCGCTTTGGCGTGCCGATGGGCTACGGCGGTCCGCATGCTGCCTTTTTTGCAACCCGCGACGCCTACAAACGTTCCACCCCAGGCCGCATCATCGGGGTCTCACGAGACGCCCAAGGCCGGCCTGCCTTGCGCATGGCCCTACAGACCCGTGAGCAGCACATCCGTCGCGAAAAAGCCACCAGCAATATCTGTACCGCCCAGGTCCTGCTGGCTAATATTTCGACCCTTTACGCGATGTATCACGGCCCACAAGGGCTACACACCATTGCCAGCCGTGTGCACCGTATGACCTGCATCCTGGCGCTCGGCCTCGAAGAAATCGGCTACAAGGTGGTAGACCCACATTTTTTTGACACCATCCAAGTGCACGTACCGGGCCTTGCTGGGCGGCTCGCCGCACGCGCCCGTGAGTCACGCATCAACCTGCGGGTAATCGACGCGGATCACCTTGGCATCACTTTCGACGAGACCACCAAGCGGGAGAACCTATTGACACTGTGGCACATCTTCGATACCCGCGCCCACCACCGGCTGGATATCGATGTACTGGACGCACAAGTGGAAGGGCGCATTCCGGTCGAACTGCATCGAACCAGCGCTTATTTACAGCACGAGATCTTCGACCGCTACCGGTCCGAGACTGAGATGATGCGCTATATGCGCCGCACCGCTAGCAAAGACGTAAGCCTCGGGCGTTCGATGATTCCGCTGGGCTCATGCACTATGAAATTGAGTGCCACCACCGAACTGCTGCCGTTGTCGTTTCGGGATTTCACCAATCTGCACCCGTTTGCACCGCTGGAACAGACCCAGGGCTACCAGCAACTATTCGAGGAACTGGAGGACATGCTCTGCGAGATCACCGGCTTTCACGCCATTTCGCTGCAGCCAAACGCTGGTTCGCAGGGCGAATACACAGGTCTTTTGTGTATCCGCGCGTACCACGAGTCTCAGGGACAAGGCCACCGCAATGTTTGTCTGATCCCGGCGTCCGCGCACGGCACCAACCCAGCCAGCGCCGTTATGGCCGGTATGCTGGTGGTGATCGTGCGTTGTGATGACAACGGCAACGTCGACCTCGATGATTTGCGCGACAAGGCCGCGCAGCACCAGGATCACCTCGCCGCGCTCATGATTACCTACCCATCGACCCACGGTGTTTTCGAAGAACGTATCCGAGACATCTGCCAGGTAGTGCACCACCATGGCGGCCAGGTCTACATGGATGGCGCCAACCTGAACGCCCTGGTCGGCATCTGCCGGCCGGCCGAGATTGGTGCCGACGTTGCCCATATTAACCTGCATAAGACTTTTGCTATTCCGCATGGCGGCGGTGGACCAGGCATGGGTCCGATCGGCGTGCTCTCCCACCTGGCGCCTTTTTTACCCGATCACGTCATAGTTGAGGGTGTGAATCCAGCCTCGGGTGGCAGACCAACCATCGGCTCGGTGTCCGCGGCACCGTGGGGTTCCGCCAGTATCCTGCCGATCTCGTGGGCCTACATTGCCATGATGGGCGCCTCAGGCCTTCGACGAGCGACCACAATCGCGATTCTCAACGCCAACTACATCGCGCGACGCCTGCACCCCCACTACCCCGTTGTCTACAGCGGAGCTGACGGACTGGTTGCACACGAATGCATCATCGACTTGGCGGGTTTCAAGGGAACCAGCGGCATTACTGTGGAAGATGTCGCCAAACGCCTGGTCGACTACGGCTTTCACGCCCCGACCATGTCCTGGCCGGTGGCCGACTCTTTCATGATCGAACCCACTGAAAGCGAATCCAAAGCAGAGCTCGATCGTTTCTGCGACGCCATGGTCTCAATCCGCCATGAGATAGCCGAGATAGAGTCCGGTACAGCCGATCCCCTAGACAATTTACTGAAAAACGCCCCGCATTCGCTGCATTTGCTGACCGATGGCGAGTGGGGCCGACCCTACCCGCTCGAGCGGGCTTTCTTTCCCTCACCGGCAACAAGGCGTGAAAAATATTGGCCCCCGGTTGGGCGGATAGACAACGTTTACGGTGACAAACACCTGGTCTGCAGTTGTCCACCAATCGCGCACTACGAACAAGAGCAGGCATCGACTTGAGCAAGTATGGTCCCGAGCATGCAGTGCAGAAGCTTTCTCGAGGACTGCTCAAATCCATCCCCAGCAGTTGCGGCGAACGCCTAAATAAACCACCCTGGATACGCGCCCGCTTTCCCGGTACGCCTACGGTAGCCCAATTGAAGCGCATCCTGCGCGAGCAGAGCCTCAATACCGTTTGCGAAGAAGCAGGTTGTCCAAACCTCGGCGAATGCTTTGGTAACGGAACAGCGACATTCATGATCCTCGGTGACATCTGTACCCGGCGCTGCCCTTTCTGCGACATCGCGCACGGCCGACCTCAGTCAGTCGACCCGGACGAGCCCGATCGACTGGCAAACGCGGTTCGGCAAATGGGTCTTCGCTATGTCGTGGTGACGTCAGTCGACCGTGACGACCTACGCGATGGCGGGGCTTCCCATTTTGTGGATTGTATTACCGCGCTGCGTGCGGCCAGTCCAGACCTTAAGATCGAGACCCTTACCCCGGATTTTCGAGCCCGGCTGGAGAAAGCCTTGGATATCCTGGTGACTCGCCCTCCCGATGTATTCAACCACAACCTAGAAACAGTACCGCGACTGTATCGGCGAGTTCGCCCAGGCTCCGACTATCAACATTCACTCGCACTGTTGCAGCGCTTTTTCGAAAGATGCCCCAGCGTGCCCACAAAATCCGGTCTCATGCTGGGGCTGGGTGAAGACGCAGACGAAATTGAGTCCGTGATGGATGATTTGCGTTGTCACGGCGTACAGTTGCTGACTCTGGGTCAATACCTGCAGCCCACCCGCCACCACCTGCCCGTTGAACGCTACGTGACACCGTCCGAGTTCGATGCACTGGCGAAACTCGGCCACAAGATGGGGTTTTCGCACGTGGCGTCGGCCCCAATGATGCGCTCGTCTTACCATGCCGATCTTCAGGCCCATAAGGCGGCCATCCACTTATGAAGCTACCCGAGGAGGTCGAATCCGCCTTTTGCGGCCTTTTTGGTAATAAGTCTGGAAAATCAGCGTAGATTGCGGTTAAAGTTACCCTAACACTTGCGGTTTAGCTTTTCGAGCCGGCAACGGCGAGATGGCGCAGGTGCCTAACAATCGACACTCACCAAGAGGGAGGAGTTCTGATGAAACAGAAAACGACCGCTATCCTGTCTGCTGCTGTACTGGCGCTAGGCGTCACCGGCACCGCACAGGCTGGCACTTTGGAAGACGTCCAATCACGTGGCGTGCTGCGCTGCGTAGTCAGCACCGGCGTAGCCGGTTTTGCCCAACCTGATGCCAACGGTGTCTGGGGCGGCTTCGATGTCGATTTCTGCCGTGCCACGGCGGCGGCAGTGCTCGGCGATGGCGGCAAAATCGAAGCAGTAACCTCAACCGGCAAGACGCGTTTCACGAAACTGAACGCGGGTGAAGGCGACGTACTCTGGCGCAACACCACCATCACATTCTCCCGTGACGTGGGTGTCAAGTTGCGCTTTCACGGCGTGAACTACTATGACGGCCAAGGATTCATGGTTAAGAAGAGCCTCGGCATCAATAGTGCGATGGATCTTGATGGCGCATCGGTCTGTATCCAAACCGGTACTACGACTGAACTCAACCTGGCTGACTACTTCTCCTCCAACGGCATGAAGTACGAGCCGGTCACCATCGAGACCAACGACGAAGCCCGGCAGAACTATGAAAGCGGCCGTTGTGACGTCTACACCACTGACGCTTCCGGCCTCGCATCCACGCGGTCGGCTCTGCCGGATCCCGACGCACACATGGTGCTTCCCGAGATCATCTCCAAGGAGCCCCTGGGCCCCGCCACCCGTCAAGGCGACGACCTATGGTCGGATATCGTGACCTGGGTCCTCAACGCGACCATTACGGCTGAAGAGCTCGGCGTCACCAGCGCCAATGTGGACGAGATGAAGGGTTCCAACAATCCTGAAGTCCGCCGCCTGCTGGGCGTAGACGGAAGCCAGGGCCAGGAACTGGGTCTGTCCAACGACTGGGCCTACCAGATCATCAAGCAGATCGGTAACTACGGCGAGATTTTCGAACGTAACATCGGCGTGAACACCCCGCTGGGCATCGCCCGTGGACTGAACGCGCAGTGGACCGACGGCGGCCTGATCTACTCGCCCCCGTTCCGTTAATCGCCAGTTTCAAGCTGTACTAGTTGTACATTGACGCCGGAGGTCCCACTGGACCTCCGGCGTTATTCCTTTGCGAGGGCGGCCGGATACGTCGTTTGACAATTCACCATCCCCCACAGTAATGGCACAAACTTCCCCCAGCACCGCTAACCCGCTGTTGCGCCTGTGGCGCAACGAGGACTCGCGCGGCGTCATTATCCAGATCCTCACCATGGTGGTGCTCTGCGCCTTCATTGCTGTCATAGCGCGAAACGTTGTGATCAACCTGGCAAATGTCGGTAAAGAGTTCAGTTTTGATTTCCTGATGTGGCCCGCGGCCTATGACATCGGTTTCTCGCCCTTCATTGAATACACCAATAAATCTACCCACTTGCGCGCCGCGGTGGTGGGACTCCTCAATACGCTGCTGGTGGCGTTCTGGGGCTGCATTCTGGCGACGATCCTGGGATTCATCCTGGGCATCATGCGCCTGTCCAGCAACTGGTTGATCAACAAGATCTCATACGTGTTTCTCGAATTCGTGCGCAACGTCCCGGTATTGATCCACATCCTTGCAATTTATTCGCTAGTTGTAACCTTGTTGCCATCAGCCAAGGAAGCGCTGGATATCGGTGGTGGGGCGTTTTTCCTGTCAAACCGCGGCTTCTACGTTCCTTCACCAGTTTTTGAGCCCGGTGCCGGGACAGTCGGAATCGCGATCCTCGTCGCCATCGTCATTGTTATAGGTTTTAGACGCTGGGCAAAGCGGGTTCAGGATCAGACCGGGCGAATTTACCCCGTACTGTGGGTTTCGCTCGCGCTTCTCATAGGACTGCCCGGGATTACGTTCCTGGCAACCGGCACGCCCTTGTCGTGGGAAATCCCGGTGCTAAAAGGTTTTAATTTCAAGGGTGGGATGGCCCTCAAACCCGAGTTTCTCGCACTGTGGCTGGCACTGTCCTACTACACGGCCTGTTTCATTGCTGAGATCGTGCGCGCCGGGATACTGGCCGTCAGCCACGGTCAAACTGAGGCTGCGCACGCTCTTGGCTTGCGCAACAATCGAACCCTGCAGTTAATCGTGATCCCCCAGGCCCTGCGCGTGATTGTGCCACCACTGTGCAGCCAGTACCTCAACCTGACCAAAAACTCATCTCTCGCCATTGCTATCGGCTATATGGATATCACCGCGACCCTTGGCGGCATCAGCCTGATGCAGACCGGAAAGGAGATGGAAACGATGATCATAGTTATGGGTGTCTACCTGGTGATTTCGCTAACGATCTCCAGTTTCATGAACTGGTTCAACCAGCGAATCAAACTCACCGAGCGCTAGAAACCGGCAATGGCACAAAACCAGGCGAAACAGGCTTACTCCCCCGGGACCCATCCCGACCTGCCACCACCAGTACGGACCACGGGCGTGCTCGGTTGGGTGAGAAAAAACCTAATCTCATCGCCCCTGAATATCGTATTGACACTGGCCTCGATCTGGCTTTTGTGGTCAATCGTGCCGCCGGCACTCAATTGGGTATTGGCCGAGGCAGTCTGGAGCGCCGACACCCGTAAGGAGTGTTGGGCATTGATGGGCGCGCCGCGTGATGGCGCCTGCTGGGCATTTATTCGCGGAAGTTTTAAATTGTTCGTCTACGGCTGGTACCCGGAGCCAGAACGGTGGCGGGTAAATGTCACCTTCTTACTTTTCGCCATTACGATCTTTGGTGCCTTGCGCGAAAATATTCCCGGCAAAAAATACTGGCTGATGTTTGCGACAGCCTTCCCCTTTATTGCGGCATGGCTCTTGCTCGGTGGCTTCGGCCTGACGCCAGTCGGAACGCAAAAATTAGGAGGCATCCTCCTCACCCTGGTGGTAGCGGTCACCGGCATCGCCTTCTCCCTGCCCATCGGTCTCGCACTAGCGCTTGGAAGACGCTCCAAACTACCCGCGCTGAGGGCTGTCTGCGTGATCTTTATCGAATTTATCCGCGGAGTTCCGCTAATCACTCTGCTATTCGTCGCCTCGACAATGCTGACCTACTTTTTGCCGCCGGGCTCGACTTTTGATCTATTGATGCGAGTGCTGATCATGGTGACACTTTTCGCCTCTGCCTATATCGCGGAGGTCGTACGGGGCGGGCTACAGGGGCTACCGTCCGGTCAATACGAGGCCGCCGATTCCCTCGGCCTGACCTACTGGAAGGCGCATCGACTGATCATCCTGCCGCAAGCGCTTAAGATCTCCATTCCCGGTATCGTGAACACCTTCATCGGTTCATTTAAAGACTCGGTGCTGGTGTTAATTATCGGCATGATGGACATTCTCGGCCTAGGCCGTGCCCGATTAAACGATCCTGAGTGGCTCGGCCTGGCGCCCGAACTCTACATCTTTATCTCGCTGTTTTTCTTTATCAGTTGTTTTGGTATGGCGCGCTACTCATTGAGCCTTGAGAAAAAACTCCAAACCGGTCACAAGTATTGACCTGCCATTAAGGGAAACCAGACATGAACCAGGACACCCCTACTTCCAGCACTACTGAGGCGCCCGCCACTTCTTCCGGCGAGAAGATCATTACGATTAACGGAATGCACAAGTGGTTCGATGATTTCCACGTCCTTAAAAATATTAACCTAGAGGTAGGTCGTGGTGAGCGCATAGTTATCTGCGGTCCTTCGGGCTCGGGTAAATCAACATTAATTCGCTGCATTAACCGCCTAGAAGAGCACCAGCAGGGCACGATTTCTGTGGATGGCACTGAACTCACCCATGACCTCAAAAACATTGAGATCATCCGCTCCGAGGTGGGCATAGTCTTTCAGCAGTTCAACCTGTTCCCCCACCTGACTGTTCTGGAAAACGTCGCCCTCGCGCCGATCTGGGTCCGCAAAATGCCCCGCGCAGAGGCCGAGGGAAACGCCATGAAATACCTTGAGCGCGTCAAGATTCCCGAGCAGGCGGCAAAGTACCCGGGACAGCTCTCCGGCGGCCAGCAGCAGCGCGTTGCAATTGCTCGCTCACTTTGCATGAACCCACGGATCATGCTGTTTGACGAGCCCACCTCCGCCCTCGACCCGGAGATGATCAAGGAGGTGCTCGATGTCATGATCGAGCTCGCTGAAAGCGGCATGACCATGCTGGTAGTTACCCACGAAATGGGGTTCGCCACGGCGGTTGCGCACCGTGTCATTTTCATGGACGGTGGCGAGATCATCGAAGAAAAGCCACCGCGTGAATTTTTCGAAAACCCCGAGCACGAACGAACCAAGCTCTTCTTAAGTCAGATCCTCCACCACTAGGGCCTTTCGACCTGTTCTAGGAGAACCGGAACGGCTATTCCTTATCTTACTCAAAACTTTTCCAGGAACACATCGCAAGTCAAATCGAACTCTCCGAGGGATGTTCTGAGACTAGCGGTCGCTGTTGTTATTCGATCAAGGGGATCACCGCTTCAGGGTGCAGGGCGACACGCACCAGGGCCCCAGGGCTTACGTCATGGCGCCGCACCGCGCCGGGACGCAAGCGCATACGCAACGTTTCTCCCCCACCATTTTCGACCGAAAGGCTGACCAGCACTGAGTCCCCCAGTTCGATCAACTCTGCCACCTGTGCGGTCACTATCGTCCCCAGGCGAGCCTCATCACTGTGGCCAGCTTTGACCAGAAATACATCTGAGGCCCGGATGGTCCAGGGCACACTGGCCCCCGGCCGAGCCTCAATGGCTGTCGATGTCCCGATATTCACCTCTCCCCACTGCAATATATTACTGCTACCTGCCGAAACTGACAGCCGAGCCTGGCACAGGTTAGGAAAATCCAGCAGTCGAGCTGACTCAACACTGGTCGGTCGGCGCAACAACTCGTGAGTTGGCCCCTGCTGCAGCAATCGGCCATGGTGCAGCAGGCACAGATGCCCGGACAGTTGCGCGGCCTCGTCGAGATCATGGGTCACCAGCACCACCGTCACCCCCAGGCTGGCTTGCAGCCGCTTCAATTCAATGTGTAAACGCTTGCGGGTGCTGCGATCGAGTGCCGAGAAAGGCTCGTCCAGTAACAGTAATTTCGGCTCACGAGCTATTGCCCGGGCCATGGCAACCCGCTGGCGCTGACCGCCGGAAAGCGCCCTTGGGCTGCGCTCCGCCAGCCCCGCGATACCGACCGCCGCGAGACAGGCCAGCGCCCGTTCCCGCCGCGTTGCAGCGGGCAGGTGCAGCAACGCAGCCGCGACATTCTCGCCGGCATTCAGATGGGGGAAGAGTGCGTAGCTTTGCCCGACGAAACCCAGCGGCCGTAGTCGCGCCGGCTGCCACACTCCCTGTGCGGTGTTTGCCCAGGTTTCGCCATCCAGCGATACCCGTGCCCGACGAGTCCGCAACAGGCCCGCCATCGCCCGCAGGATGCTGGTCTTGCCACCACCAGAGGGGCCGACAATGGCGGACAACTCACCCAGCGGCAACTCCAAATCTAGCGCCAGTGGCGGCGCATCGTGTTCTAGTGAAACGCGCAGCATCAGTTCCCGCCCGCGCCTGCCTTGCCACGGCGCTCGAGGGTGCCGTAGCCGAGCGCAACCGTTACCAACGAAATCAGCAGCAGTAGCAGAGCCATCCGCCCCGCCGCTGCAGGATCAAAGGCCTGAACCCGATCAAAAATGGCGATCGACAGGGTACGCGTTTGCCCGGGAATATTGCCGCCAACCATCAGCACCACACCGAACTCGCCCAGGGTATGGCCGAAAGTGAGCACCGCCGCAGACAATACCCCCGGCCAGGCCAGCGGCAATTCGACCCGGGTAAAAGCCTGCCAACGGCTCATGCCGCAACAGGCAGCCGCGTCATGCAACTCCTGCGAGACGGCCTCGAACCCGCGCTGCACCGGCAAAATTGCGAAAGGCAAATTGACAAAAATCGAGGCCAGTACCAGGCCAGGAAAACTGAATGCCAACGACAGATCAAACAACGAGTCCATCAAGACACCCAATGTTGAGCGCGAGCCCATCAGGGTAAGCAGGTAATAGCCCACAACCGTGGGTGGCAATACCAGCGGCAGGGCAAACAGGGCCTGCAGCCAGGGTCGGGCGCGGGTACGCGTCAAGGCCAACCAGCGGCCAGCGAGAATCCCCAGCGGCAGCAGCACGGCCAGCGTCCAGGCCGCCAGCTCGGCAGACAATTGCAATGCGTTCCAGTCCATCGTCAGGATTGTCGGTCGACCCGCTGCGCGGGGCAACTTCAGCCGGAAATCGCCCGCACGCCGTGACGGCTGAAAATAGCCTGCACTTCGGCCGATTGCAGATAAACAAAAAAGTCGTAGGCGTCGGCGCCGGCACCACGCAGCACCACTATCTGCTGGTGCAGCGAAATCCCAGGGTGGCTTGCCGCAGGCAACACCACATAATTACCGGCTTTTGTCAGCGCCGGNATCTTGGCCAGGGTCAGCGGCAGCAGCGCGGCATCCACTGCACCTTCGAGGGCGAAATGCGCCGCCTGCCCGGCATTAGCNCCNACTACCAGCAGCGGCTGAANCTGNGTCCACAATCCGGCATGGCGCAGCGCCGCACGGGCTGCACGGCCATAGGGTGCGTACTCCGGATTGGCGATTACCAGCCGCTTGATCTGCCCNGTGCTGGTGGCCCGCGCCAGGCTGGCGAGGCCCNCGCCGGGCTCCGATAGCAACCCCAAGCGGGTAAACAANACCAGCGCCCCCTGCCCGTACGCTGTACCCGTCCCTTCTGTGTATCCCCCGGCAACCAGGCGTTCAACATATCCGCTGTCGGCCGACAGGAATAATGCAAATGGCGCTCCGTTTTCGATCTGCTGGACCAGTGCACCNGAGGAACCGAAAACCAGNCGCACCGAGCTCCCGGTAACTCCTGCATAGCGGTCGACAATCTCTTCCAAGGCAAAACGGAGGCTAGCCGCCGCCGCGACCAATGGACCGCCAGCGGCTTGCGCGACCCCGCCAGTCAACAGGCAGGCTGAAAAANAAATCGCAACAATGAATCGCTGCAACAAGACAGATGCCCTCCAATCAATCTTAGCCATTATATGGATAGCCAGGTCTCGCTGAGGAGTATTACTNGGAGACAGCAACACCCAGTCACNGGCCGCAACCTTGTGGAGCNGGGCTNCAAGNCANTNCCATTTGGTCGATCCGGAACAGTATTCAATCGGCTGGTGCANCNCTNCGGTCGATTGCNCTGACGGTAATCGCNGGGGGATCGGTAATACAGGCTTCCCGGCACAGACCNCAACCAAGACAAAATTNGGGATCGATGCTTGGCTTGGCTGATGCCCACANCAATGCTCCGGCAACCGGACAACTTTCCGCACAGGCNCCACACTCNGGTCCCNGATAAGGCAGNCANCGGTCTTGGTCTATTCGAATNNCGGCCAAAGGCCNAGGGAGCCTGNAGATCAATTGCGTTCTCAATGGCTGGTCCCTTTTCAACCGTGTCCGACCCGAACGCAAGAGCGCCCGGCTGGCACGATGCCACGCACGGCCAGTCCTCACACAGTCGGCAGCCCTTGTTCAGCAAATCCAGGCCCGGGGTACCCGCAACCTGTGGACCCAGGCGTGCCGGCAAGCGGAACAACGCATCATGAGGACAAGCCTCAACACAAGCATCACAACGAGTACAGGCAAGCAGGAATTCGAGTTCGTCTAACGCGAAAGGTGGCCGCAACCAATGCCCGGCACGCTGATTTGCCCATTCATTCGCGCGTTGCACCGTAGCGCGGGTGGCCCGCTCAATACCACGGCGGAAAAATGCACGTCGATCCATTACAAGCGCATCATCATCGGCTGCATCAACAACCAAAGGTGAAATCCAGTAAAGGCAATCGCCAGCAGTATCATAGGCAGCAAAGTGAAGCCTGCCAAAACGCCTCCAGGTAACANCCTTTGGCCACGGTGGCGNAGNACCTGTAACGCCACCCAGAAACCAAATAGTATCAAGCCCGCCTGGAGTGTGNACAGCAGTTCNGGGCGAATGAGNAAGTCCATGTGCCGGNCTTGCTTCTCTGCCACGCTTAGCGGCTGCATGCCGGNACCCAGAGGGTTNAAAANGAGCGTCCAGATACCAGCACTCTCCCGCACCACGTGGCCTAGGTTGTGTGCCAAATGGTAGGTAAAAGCCAATGGTAANGCGACGAAGGCCAGGCCGGAAAACAGTTGNTTATATTCGACGGCTATCCCCGCGATTCGGCGTGTTGCCGCCACTGCNCCCGAGTACAACATCGTTGGAACGGCAAGGCCAGCCAGCANGGCNATGGAAAAGCTCAGCAACAAGGTGCCTGAGTCNCCAACCAGGCGGGCGAATGAGCTGATTNCCTCNTCCCACAAAGGCAGCATNGTTATGCCATGAAAGCCCGCGAGCGCCAGCAGAGCCAATAAAAAACAGGCTTCATCCCAGTGCGGCCGGGCGTTCTGCACAGCCTCGATACTGGGCGGGCGCAGGCGCCAGACGACATTTTCAGAAGGACAGCTACTGACGCAGTTACCGCATGAGGTACAGTAGGTATTCTCGGTCAGCCGGCCCATGGCCAAGTGGGTAGGACACGGCTCTACCCGGTCAGTGCCATGGTAACACTCAAGTGACGTGCAACGAGCGCAGACCTCGATGTCGGCTGGCCGTAACTCAACTGGAGCAAGTTGAGAATAGAAGCCGATAGTGCGACCAACCGGGCAGAAATAGCGGCAAAAAGCCTTGCGTTCGAACAGCGCCAGAGACACGGTGGCCATAACAACCATAGCTAAGCCCAGTATCGCTGTGGCCCGTGGATTTGTCGTTAGGCCCGTGCCAAGCTCCAGCCAGGTCAACCCGATGAACAGCAACAATGCTGGCCAGACACTGCGGATTATCCTAGGCACACGAAGGTTGAGGCTGTTGTTTGTGGGCGCTCTGCGCACGAGCCGGCGCCGGACCAGCCAACCAGCCAAGGTATCCCAGGGGCAAACTGCGCACCAGAATGAACCAACAAAAAAGATTGTCAGAATCAACCCTGCCCACCAGATATTCCAGGTCAGCGCCGTCGCCAGATTTCGCTCGGGAATCGGCGTGCCAAAAAGGCCCGCGGTGACGATAAGCAAAAACAACGCTACCAGTGCAATTTTCAGCAGCAGCAACCATGGACCCAGGGCCGTAACGTGGCGCATGATGGTTCCCGGGGCGCTGTGTGCTGCCCTTCGCACCTGCGGCTCGATCGTAGGTTTTCTCAATGCCGCCAGTGTCCGGAGGCTCAGAACCACTACCGCAACCCCTACCAGCGCCGCCCAGCCCGGCGGCAAGCCCGGGTGCATCATAGACAGGCACCTTCAGGCGAACAGAACAACGTCGATCGGGGCAACCCACTAATGCTCGTCACAATTCCCCCATATCGTTGGACGACCTGGCATCAAGGGTATCGGCCTGCCTAGCCGTTCGCACCTTCGCCCGGGCCAGTCGTTTACGCTGAGCGATACTCACGCCAAGCAATACCGCACCCAGGATGGCTATCACAACACCTAACAGACCAATCGGCGTTGTATTTCCGACCGGCAGCGGAAAGTCAACCAAGTAAGGTGTGTTGTCCGCTTCGAATGCCGCAGTAATAATATAGTTGCCATCCTCTTTGAACACGAAGCCCTGCCGGTAGACATTGTCATCGGGTAATTGAGTGCCGATGACTTCTTCCTCACTGTCCGCAAACCAGCCATCTTCCCGCACCTTGAAGGTCACTTTCCCAGTCAGGGGCTCATCGGTGTCCAGGTGATACGCATAGAGATTGATGCGACCGGGGACGTTCGGCCTAGGAAAGGCTGGAAAGACCATGTAAGAAATCAGATATTCGCCGATCTGTACCTCAACCTGCATGCTTGGGGGTGTATTCGAGTCTTCGTTAAGACTGTAAGCGGGACGCCCCAGCACGTGGTGAGCGGGCGTTGGTGCACACCAGCCCAACATCGCCACAACGATAATCAATTTGGTAACCTGGGCCACTCGTGCGTCGGTGAGAACAATCGTCATGCATTTCCCGCACAAAGTGCGCGCTTTCTCTTCCCGGTCGATAAAAGGGGTGTTGTTGGCCGCANCGGCACTGGCGCACTTGANTAATTTANACCGTTGCATCAGGCCTCGCCNCNGGTCGGNNNNTGGCTTTGTTGCTCCCGNCGATAGCGCGGGCTCAGGTGACCGGACCCCTGGTTTGGTATATCAGTTACCCGCCACCTGAAACTAAGAGCGTTAGTCGGACAGACCGCGATACAGGCGGTGCAGTTGTTGCACTCCTGACCAAAGCCGTCTCGCAGCGGATNAAGGTCAAACTCACATATNGCACTACACTTGGTGCAGTCGTTACAGGCAGAAACATCACGCTGTATACGTAGAACCCGGTAACGTCCCAGTATGGAGTACANCGCTCCACCAGGGCACAGATAACGGCAAAATGCACGGCGTGAGACCAGCAAGTCGAACAGCAGCGTGGCGAGAAAGAACAGCGCGCCGACCCCAAGCCCGCCGTGAGCCGCGGCGTAATAGAATTCACGTCCAAGAATTGCTGGTGGATACACAGNTGCCACCAGAACTGATCCACTCACGGNACAGGCCACCAATCCGAGAGCAAGCACAGCGTATTTAAGTCGCCGATCAAAACGCCGCANGCCGGTCCTGAGGCCAAACCAGTTGAGCAGGATTCCGAGATTCGTATTCAATTCATATAACAAGGTGGCTGGGCACAACCAGCCACAATAAAAACGCCCCAGTACCAGCGTGGCAAGAAGCGGAATGAGTGCAGTGAGTAAAAACGGACTGTAAANNGTCAAGCCAGCGGCCANCTGGCTGGCCGCTGCCAAAGGNTCGCTGAGCTTCAGNCCAAACAACCTCCCGGACCANGTGCTGCCCTTCAGAGCATCCAGATCTTCCGCCGGATCATCGACAAACGGTGCTGTGAGGGCCTCCATAACATCGTAAAGCTGCCGCTCGCCTGGAGCCAGTAGGTCGTAGGCNTGGGCAGCTAGATAGGTCTGGTAAACGTGAACAAAAGGCAGCAATACAAGCAGCGAAAATACCAGGCTCAAAATGAGCCAGCGTACCTTGTTCAGATGTCGCCAGATAAGAGCGAACTGATTGCGATACTCAACCATAGGATCGCATTCGACTTACCCGAGATCGGGAATGATACGAATCGCGTGTGGCATCTGAATGCAGGAACGCTCACATAAACCACAACCGATACANCCATCAAGAACTTCTGGCTGTTCCAGCATCCCNACCCGTAGCGCCAAGTCGGGCAGCGGGCAGGCGCGATAACATACACCACAGGTCTTGCCCTGGTAAGACAAGCACAGGCGCTTGTCTATNCGGGCNCGCCCCATGCGCACGCGCTGGGTGATCGCCTCGACTGTACGCGGNATTGGCTGGATCGCGCCGCTGGGGCANACATCGCCACATTTCATGCACAAAATACAGGCCTTCTCCCGAGGNACTATGTAAGGCGTGTCCAGCGACCCCAGGCCATTTGCCAGTCCGAAGTACTTGATGCAACGGTTTGGACAAACCTCGCCGCACTGACCACAGTGAATACAGCGACTGAGAAACTCCGACTCCGGCAAAGCGCCCGGAGGACGCANGTAGCGCAGGCCNAGGCGNTGGGCGCCGGCCCAGGCCCGNCCTATAGCCAGCGAAGCCANCGTACCTATGGCCANAAANCGGAAAAAGGCTCTTCGTCGCATNGCCTAGNTGCCCCGATCTGGGCAGCGGGACCAGGGCTTGCCCACGGCCAGGNCTGGCCGTGGGCGATGTCCAGGTGGTCGTCTCTGACCGGNTAGATCTTCTCGATNCGNGCGGCCGACTTTTTGAAGTCCACCTGCCCNGATACNGGGTCCCAGACCCGACTGGTGACCCGGTTGCCCAGCCACTTATTCCGCTTNGGNTCGGCACTGTCCGCAACTGACAGGTTCCACGGCCCGAACATGTAACCACGGGGCACATTATTACGCGCAGGCTTGACCAGACTGTTGGTGCCCGCCTGGACTCTGGCCTCGAGGGAGCCACGGCGGGTAACCACGCGCACCTTGTCGCCATCCTTGATGCCCAGATCCTGGGCGTCCAGCGGGTGCATCTCGACATACATCTCCGGCACCAACCGGCGAGTNGTCGGGCTGCGGTTGGACTTGGCGGTGTGGAAATGCTCGTAGACGACTCCCAGTCCGAACCAGTACGGGTACTTATCCTTGGGCACAGCNTCCCACNGCCGNNCGCGNAACTGCTCGTCCGGGAGATCNGGTGTAAGTCCGCGGTCACGTGCCNNNNTGATGAGNTCCAGGTGATCGATAGTATACAAATCTTTCTTCACCCCGAATTCCATCAGTTTNCGGGTCCACTNCTCCCGATCGGTGTAATCCTGCTGGCAAAGTTTCANATGCACTTTACCATCCTTGGTGCGNAAGTAACCGTAGGGCTTAGTTTCCCACTGNCCCTCCTGCANCATGTAGCGACGCTTGGCNCCCCCCGCTTTNGCAATCTCGTAAGTTGGCGCAGGCCACTGAATGCCCCGCNGTTGACGCAACTGATCGTACGGTGAAATACCATCGACCTTCTCCCGNTCCAGAATACCGGTCAAATCAGTATCGGTTCCCGCTGAGGCNCGGNCTATGTCGCGGAAAATCTCTTCGGTGTCGATAAAGCCNTTGTCAGNCTTTTTCCAGGGNAAAATTGCATCACCGTCCAGNCCCAACAAGTGGGCAATTTCCTTACCTTTGTCAACCACCATGTCCAANTCTGGCAAACATCCAGCGGGCGGCATAGCGGCCTGATCACAGATATTNATACGCCGCTCGGAACTGATGTAAACNCCCGACACCTCACCCCAGGTCGCTGCCGGGAAGATCACATCAGCATAAAGATTNTTCGGCGCGTGGCGATAAATCTCCTGCACCACGTTAAAGGTCTTGNTNAAAGCCGGGCGCACCAGATTCTCCTGGTCAGGCANNTCGATATGGGTCGCATAGACCAGGAACATGGCCTTTACCTCGNCCTTCAGNGCTCGCTCCATCATGCCGACGGCNTANCCNGGATTCTTGGAGTTCATGGCATTGACCAGGTTCTGCTCGGGCACATTCCAGTGTTTTGCCATGTGNGCGCGGTGAATGTCATCTTTCAATGGCANATTGAATGGCAACCGCCCGGTCAAGCCACCNGTGAAGCGCTCGCCCATNGCATTCGGCTGCCCAGTCATGGAAAACGGGCCACAACCAGGCTTGGCCAGATTGCCAGTCAAGGTCAAAAGATTAATGATCGAGATGACATTGTGCTGGCCGTGGATATGCTGGTTGTAACCAATGCCCCACATGATGATAACGCCGCCATAGCCACTTCCCACCCCGGCACCTGCACTCGCTTGCTTGCCCTTACTGCGGGCTAAACGTTTGCGAGTCGCATCGGCAAACATGCCAGCTACCTTTCGAATAAGTTCTGGCGAAACGTCATGATTCGGTCCACCCATCCGGTCCTGCACCTGTTCCGGGCTGTAATCGGCGAGCACNCCNTNCGTGTACGCCTCCCAGCCGGTGGTGTGNTCCTTAAGGAATTCCCAATCGATAACATCCGGGTGATCATTCAGNAGCACGTGGGCAATCGCGTTCAGAAAACTGATATCCCCATTTAATATCGGCACGTGCACAGAGTTATTGGGGTTGACGTCCTCATACCCCATCTGTGTNCCTGTCCGGCGNGGATCTACAACAACCGTCGGAATATCGGTCTTTTCCTTATGATCGGCGGCGCGCCAGAAGATGATGGGATGCGACTCGCGNGCATTGTGGCCGAAGTGCATGATCATGTCGCATAGCTCAATATCATCGTAGGCAAGCGGCGGCGTATCGGATCCAAGCGTGGCGAAATANCCNGTCACGGCTGAGGTCATGCACATGCGGGCATTTGCCTCAATGGTATTNGAGCCGAGCACCCCCTTCATGAACAGGTTTTCCAGATACTGNCCTTCNACGGTNAGCTGGCCAGANCCGTANAGNGCGATGGAATTACCGCCGTGGGTCTTGGCAAAATGNACAATCTTGTGCGCCACCATTTCCGAGGCCTGGTGGTAGGGAACGCGCACGAAGTGNTCCTCGTCAAAGGANCCTTTACTGTTGGTGATATATCCCANATCACCATGCCCGGGCTTTTCCCATTCGGCCCATACATCTTTGCGCACGTAGGTGTCCCCCTCCATGCGATCGACGTACATCGGCTCGGCTGCCGTCAAACCCTTGATACACTGCAGACCNTAGTTGGTCGGGTGTTCCTTGTCAGGGCGCATNGAGACAATCTTGCCGTTCTCGGTCTGAATNATGGTGCCNCAACCGACGCCGCAGTATGGGCACTGTCCCAACGCCGTNCCGCGCTCAGTANTGGNCGGTGTGGCTGCTTCGAGTTCGGGATTGTGTCCTACAAANAGGCCAGCTCCAGTGGCAGATCCCGTGACAAATGCGCTGGTCTTGAGAAAGTCTCGCCGTGACAGCTTATTCTTGATGCGTTTCATGTTCGGTCTCCTAAATTTACTGGCTGTTCGGCAAGCTGCGCATGTAGACGATGATGTCGTCGATCTCTTGATCGCTCAGATTGGCTAGAGCATCCGGGCCATTGAATCCGCGCATGCGGGTATTGGAGCGCCCTTCCTTGATGGTCATGCGAATGAATCCATCTGACGCCTTGTCCAGGAATCCGACTTTACCGATAGCAGTACCGGTGCCGCCGGCAAGATAGCCATCCCCCTTAACGCCGTGACAAGTCGCGCAAATTTGTTCGAACCAGAACCGGCCCAGGCGCGGGTCGCCGTGGGCTTCACGCTGGTCGTCTATTTCTTCAGAGCGGTTTGGCAGTTTCTCAAAGGAGCGAAAATATGCTACTAACGCTTTTATGCTCTTTCGTCCAAGATGCGCAAACGGAGGCATGCCAGTACCAAAACGCCCATCCCGGATTGTGCCCATAAAGAACTTATCCGATGCCATGCTGAGCAATTCCGAATTGGTCAGCGATGGTGCAAAGCCGGCCTTGCCGATCGCATCGGCCTGATGGCAGAAAACGCAATTTGCCTGATATAGAGCCTGGCCCTGCTGTATCAATGCCGAGTCAGCATCTGCCTGGCTCGCACCAATTGGGGCCAACAAGAGCAAGGCTACTACAGCGCCTGCCTGCGGCCAGTTACTCCTTTTGGATTTCATGCTCTTTTCCTCGCTGTGCATTCCTAAGTCATCGACCAGCTATGACGATTGGTGTGATACAGATTCTGTCTCATCAATCGGTGGCTGCCACATATCGGAGTGGCAGTCGCCACACGGCACTTTTTCTTTTTCGACACGCTCGTGCTCAGCATCCAAAAATGCTTCGGGCAACTCATGAGCTATGCCCTTGTGACAGTCGATGCAGGTTTTGTCTTCGCGCTCGGCACGCGTGTGCCGTTCGTGCGCCACCCGCGATTGTTTGGCCAGGCTCATAAAACGATCAATATGACAGTTGCGACACTCGCGGGAGTCCGTTTCCGACATGGTGCTCCATACCTGCTTTGCCAAAATCCAGCGCTTGGCCAGGAATTTCTCACGGGTATCTATAGATCCTGTGATGGCGTAAAAAAGTTCGTTGGTGGCTCGCACCTTCCTTACCGTCATAGGCCACCAGCTCCTTGGCACATGACAGTCCGGGCAGGTTGCGCCCACTCCTGAACGGTTAGAGAAGTGGGTTGTTCCTCTGTATTCTTTATATACATTGTCGCGCATTTCGTGACAACTAATACAGAATTCCTCCGTATTGGCTAAAGCCATCGCCCAGTTAAAACTGCCCCAAAGAGCGACGCCCAGAAGCATCGTGGCGATGAATGCCCACAATGGCCAACGGCGGATCAGATAGAAAAACATGTCCTGCTTCCGGGAAAAATCCAGTAAGGCTCGCTGTCGACTTTAACGGATGGTTCCGGTTTCTCAACCCGCGTCGAGATTGGCCAAAAAATAGACGACTTCATCGACGACTTAAACTTTCCGACCGCGCTGATTGTATGGATGGACTCTATCGCCCGGTCAGGCTCAGCGTAGATTATATTGGTAAAATGGTCAGACCAGGAATTAGTGAGCCCTAAAACATCAGTCGTGCTTCCTAAACCCAGCCACTTCAACGTTGCCATCCTGCTCAATCGCACAGGTTGAGCCGTCGAACAGCCAATTCGGGGATTGTCCATTGGATCCCAACGGGCCATTTGACTCAGATCAAAATTTACCCCGTCCAACATTGACTCAGATCAATTTTTCCCGGTCCAACATTGACTCAGATCAAAATTTACCCGGTCCAACGTTGACCCAGATCAACATTAGCTAAGATTTAAGAACGCGAAAATTCCAGAAATTGACGGCGAATTCGTAACTATTATGTTAGTTAACGGGTTTTAAAATATTTATCGCGGGCTGGCGCCGAGCAAAGGGGTAAAATCTCAGCGGCAATAGCGCGACACAGCGCTGGGTCGTGCTTGCGGGCAGCGTGGCATAGCAGATAACGGGAGAAACGCTCAAGGCTTTGCCACTGCACCTTGATCCCGGCACGAGCGCAAATGGCTGCCACATTCTCGGGTTCTGCATCTCCGAGCCAAGCTGCGTTGGCTGCAGTAGCGGACTGGGCCCGGTCAATGGCCGCTCGCCCCGCCGCCGCCAGCATTGCCTGCAGCAACGAAAAATAGGCATCCGCCGCCGCCAGGTTACCCACTGGCGCCTCAATCAGCGCTTGCCGCTCACACTCCGACAGAGTTTGCCAGTCAGCCAAGTGGAGTCGCGCACCAGCGAGATCGAGTTTCATCCGTACCAACAGCGGGATAAGTTCGCCGCCGGGGTCCGCTGCGCGCTCGATGTCGAGCACCCTCTCTGTAGTGCTTGCCGTTTCCCGCATGGGCAGACTTGTCCTTTTCTAGCGCCAGTGCTTGACGCGCGCCCTTGCGCAATTCTCCCGCAGAGGTGCCGCGCTGCACAAGTGCCGCGGGCGCCCATCACGATCGGTAGTCAACCCCCCTGGCGTACCGTCCCGACAACCAATAACACGATCCCGCCGGTGAAAAGCAGCAGAATAATGTTGTCAAGGGCAAAGCCACCACGCCAGGAAAGCAAGGCGTCTAACATGGCTAGGATCAGCAA
>PBTT01000005.1 GCA_002729195.1 Acidiferrobacteraceae bacterium | reverse complement strand
GGCGATGCGAAAATGCCCGGTAACACGAGGCATGAAACGGGCGATGACAGCATTGACTGCTGCAGGATAGACATTGACTCCGCGTACGATCAGCATGTCGTCAGCTCGACCGATAATCTGAAAACGCAAGCCAGGCATCCCGCAACTGCACGGCGAGAGCCAGACCCTGGCCACGTCGCCGGTTGCAAATCGCATCAACGGCCCGCCCTCCCAGTCCAGGAAAGTCCACAACATTTCACCGACGGCGCCATCGTTGACGGTCAGCGGTTCCCGGGTGACAGGGTCGACGATCTCGAGCAGGCAATGGTCTTCTGAAGTCATATGCATGGCCAGTGGTTCATCGTCTGCTTCACACGAGATGCCGTGAAAAGCATGGCCGCCACCGGTGTGGTCGAAGACCCTGGCGTCGAAGCCATTTGCCAGGGCAGCGCGTATGGCTGGATCACTGCCGCCGGGCTCGCCGGCACAGAAGAACCAGGCCAGGCCCAGATCCGCAGCCTCTCGTCCGCTGATCTTCGGACATTCTTCGATCAAGTACTGGCCGAAAGAGGGAGTCGCGATCAGTGCTTGGGGGCGGCTAAGGTTGATGAAATCGAGAACGCGCTGGATGCCGCCTTCGACCCCGACGGGCACTACGCAGGCGCCCATGTGCTGTATGCCCTGGGATAGCGGCAAACCGCCGGTGAACATACTGAGCGACAAGGCCTGGAGCAGGACATTTCCCGGTCGAATGCCTGCCCGCCAGTATTTGCGGGCGTGCATCTCGTTCACTGTCGCAACGTCCTTGGCGGTAAGGGTGTACAGAGTCGGTACCCCTGTGGTGCCGGAGGTGGCGTTGATCCGCACGATCTTTTCAGGTGGTGCACAGGCCAGCAAGGCATAAGGGTTGCTAAAGCGCTCGAGTGATTCGGCCTGGGCGGCTCGTAGTTCTGCCTTGGTCATCAGCGGCAACCGGGCGAAATCAGCAAATGAAGTTACATCATCTGGCCGCATGCCAGCAGTGGCGAACTTGTCCCTGTAAAATGGCGAGTTGGCAAAGTTGTAGGCGACCTGTGCGCGAAGCCGGGACAGCTGCAGGTCGCGCAACTGAGTATGCGACATGGCTTCAACGGCTTTGTTCCAGAGCCGGCTCACGCGTCGCCTTTCTGCTGGGGCTGACAGATCTCGAGAAGTAGCCCACTGGCCGGGTCACGTTCGAAAAAAGCCACCGTCCCGCCTGCACCGCGGGTTGGGAAACCCTGCTGTAGTACCCACCCCGCCGCGGCCAGTTCATCGATGGCTGCAGCCATGTCCGGTACCCGGATCGAGAGGTGGTTAAGCCCGCTCTGCGCCCCCATGGTTGCACGGCCCAGTGAGGGCTCGTCCGAGAGATAGGCGATCAACTCTATCTCGATGTTGGCGGCTTTGAAGNTGGCAACCCGGACTCCTGCTGCAGGTAGTTCTGTTACCCTGGCAACAGTACCGAGCAAGGGCTCGTAGCACGCCATAGCTACCTCCAGGTCGGAGACAATAATGCCGATGTGATCAATGGTTTTAGGCACGTTTGCCGGGCCTGCGCCAGCGGCCGGTGCCGCCATAGTCGATTGACTGCTGGCTCACATCACATGCTACCCCGTAGTCCATGCGGGCCGCTTGCGGGCTGATCACGTCGTTCATTACTTCCTCGAGTACGATTTCAGGCGTACGCTCCAGCGGCGAGCCATAACCGCCTCCGCCACCTGCACTTTGCCGGTAAACAGTACCGGCCGGCAGATTGCGGATGATCTCCTTGGTTTTTGGACACAATTGATACCCATCCGGTTGTTCGAAGGCCAACTGATTGTGTGTGCCCGCAGTTCCCCCGTCGAGGCCAAACGCGCGGGCCTCCGTTTCCGTGCCATCGCCGAATACCACCGCCGTCAAGTTGTCCCCGCCCAGAACGATTTCTGTTTGCACGCCCAGGCCGCCGCGCTGACGACCGGCACCAGCGGAATCAGTCAGGTATTCGTGCTTTTGCAGTAGATGCGGTGACTGCAACTCCAGCATCTCGTAATCCTGAGCCAGGATGCCGCCCGCACAATTGATCAGTCCGATATGGTCGTAACCGTCGGTATCAAAGGTGGCCCCAGACCCCCCCTTGAGGGCAAGAAACATGATATCGACAAAACGTTGCCCCTCGTTGGTCGGGTCATCGCCCGTTATCGTGACTCCGAGCATACGGTTCCAACCAGCCGAAACGCGCTCTGGTATGGCCTGGGCCAGTGCCCGCAAAATGGCGTCTGAGGTCGGCCCGGTCAGGGAATTGCCAAAGGTCGTGGCTGCAGGATAGGCAGCATTGAGAAACGATCCTTCCGGGTTGATGATTTGAATCGGCTGTAATAATCCCTTGTTATGAGGAATTTCNGGGTTGATGAGCATCAGGAAGGTCAGGATGANGGCCGATGCTGTTGCCGTGCGCGGTGCATTGACNAAGCCAGGGGTTTGNGGCGATGACCCGGAAAANTCGAAACANATNCGNTCNTCNNTNACCGTCACGGNGAGTTTTATCTCCATGGTTGAGCCATCGGTTANGCCATCGAAAAATGCCCTGCTGCTAGCGCGGTAGACGCCATTAGGGATGACGGCAATTTCGGCACGCACCATGCGCTCGGTGGCGGCGAAAAGTGCACTGGTGTGGGCGTGGAAGCTGTCGAGGCCGTNGCGCTGGATCAGTTTNTGCACTGCCCGCTCTCCGACCACGCAACTGCCGATCTGGGCGGTGATATCTTCTTCNACAACCTTGAGCCTGATNTTGGCGAATATCAGGTTCCAGACATCATCGCGNCGTTGTCCTTTCTCGTAGATNTTCAGCGGAGGGATTCGAAATGCTTCCTGCCAGACTTCCCGGGCTTCAGGNTTGTAGCCACCCGCCACGCTGCCGCCGATGTCTGCCTGGTGTCCCTTGCATGCCGCCCAGGCAACCAGTTGTTTGTCGACAAAGATTGGCTTGAAGACCGCTACATCGTTGTTCTGGTTGCCCTCCGAGAAAACATCGTTGTGCAAGAAAATGTCGCCCGGATAGATCTCATCACCGAAGCAGGTGAGAATTCGTTCACAAACTGGTTGCAGGGCAAAGGCCAGCACCGGTATGTACTCTGTCTGTTCCAGCATCTGGCCGCTGGCGTTGTACAGGCCAGTGACGAAATCCCGAGCTTCGTTCAAAATCGGCGAACGGGACGTACGCAGCAGCACCAGCCCCATTTCTTCAGTGATGGCTTTCAGTCGTCGCTGCAGTACCGAGACCCGGATGGGGTCAACGTCTGGCGACAGGGCTGATGCAGGCATCAGTATTTACCGGTGGGGCTGGTGGGTCTTGGAAATCACGTTCGTCGAAAAGAGGATAGAGGTGCCAGTGGGCGCCGGCAAGCGCAGGCAAAGATTTACCATAGCGCATCCAGGCCTGGCTGGTCGGTCACATGCAGCCTGAGCTGTCGCTGACGGCGGTAAGTCTGGTCAGAAAGGCAGATCGAGGCCGGGCCGCAGTGCCAGCATCTGCGCGCGGAAACTGTCCATGATGCGGGTAAGCCCCTCCTGGGCGTCGGCCTCGAAGCGCAGGATTACGGTCGGGGTGGTATTGGAGGCACGGGCGAGGCCAAAGCCATCGGTAAAGTCGACCCGGATGCCGTCGATGTGACAGATCTCGCCATCGGGAAAGCTAGCGTTGGCGATGAGTTCACTGATTAACTGATGGTGTTCACCTTCGCTCATCTCCAGGCGCAGCTCGGGGGTGTTGACGGTGTCAGGAATCGCGGCAAAGACCTCGGTCGGCGTCTGCGCCCGCCCGGAGAGCAGTTCGCACAGGCGCGCCGCCGCGTAGATCGCGTCATCGAAGCCGTACCAGCGCTCCTTGAAGAAAATGTGCCCACTCATCTCGCCGCCAAGGGCTGCCCCGGACTCCTTGAGCTTACCTTTGATAAATGAGTGCCCAGTCTTCCACATGGTTGCTTTGCCACCCGCCTGCTCGATGGCCGCCGGCAGCAGCCGCGAGCACTTGACGTCGTAGACTATCTCGGCGCCTGGCGAACGGCCCAGAATATCCTCGGCGAACAGAATCATTTGCCGGTCCGGCCAGATGACCTGGCCCCTGGCAGTNGTTACACCGAGGCGGTCACCGTCACCGTCGAAGGCGAGTCCGAGGTCGGCTCCTTCGCGCTGCACTGTGTCAATCAGGTCCTTAAGGTTCTGGACCTGACTGGGGTCGGGGTGATGGTTCGGGAAATTGCCATCAACCTCAGCAAAAAGATCGATCACCTCGCAGCCGATCAAGCGCAGCAGTTTTGGTGCGACCANGCCGGCCACGCCGTTGCCACAATCGGCCACCACCTTCAGCGATCGTTCNAGGTGAATGTCCTCGCTCACCCGGGCCAGGTAAGCGGAGACCACATCGGCTTTGCGCGATTGTCCGGCACCACTTTTAAGGTCACCTGCCTCGACCCGGTGACGCAACTCCTGGATGCGCTCGGCNGCCAGGGTAGTGCCGGCCAGCATGATTTTNAGGCCGTTGTAGTCGGGTGGATTGTGGCTGCCGGTGACCGACACGGCTGAGCCGATGGCGAGGTGGTGGGTCGCAAAATAGGTGAGCGGGGTTGGGACCACGCCGATGTCGACGGCATCACAGCCACTGGCGACGATGCCCTCGATCAGCGCCCCGGCAATGGCGGGGCCGGACAAGCGGCCATCTCGGCCTACTACCACCGCACTGTCGCCNGCGGCGAGCGCCTCGGAGCCGANCGCACGGCCGATCGCTTCNACCACGCTTTCAGTCAGTGACTGACCGACGATACCGCGGATATCGTAGGCCTTGAAGATCTCTGGGTGGGGTATGNGCATTNAGGTCTGGATTCTACCGNCACAGTTGCGTTGTTCGAAACCGAANGCTGTGGACGGCTTGCGGCAGTTGGTTTTTGCTCATCGCTTTGACAACTTTGNATANCTGTNTTGAANGGTATTGNCNNGGNATCCGCTATACNTTTTCACNGTTAATCGATGNACGCATCGGCCATGCCGGCGCAAATNCAACNGTTGCAGTTCCTGGTGAGCNCGCTCAAGTTTCTGATATGCTGTGACGGCGCGCTAGGAGAATTACCAGATGCTTAACGATCGGGAATGGAAACTACCGGATCTTATTGACCTGAACCAGCAGGAACTGATTGTGCTGGAAAACCGGGCGCACGATCCCTGCGGTGGTGAGGTTGAGAATGGAATAGTCTATGGGCGTGGCGCCCACGGTGCCACTGCCATGCCTTTCGGCCAGCGATGCCCCCGGCCTGCAGTCGGGGGGGCGTTTTGGTGTTCTGATAGCGGATCCGATTAAAGATGAGAAGAGGTAGAGTAAGTGCGCGTCGGCAGGCGGCTCGGCAGGCCACCGGGCAGGTGGTCAGAGCCGGTATGCGCAGCGGCCGCTTCAAGCCGCTCAGCGATCGTGACGTCGAGCGCATCCACGATACGGCACTGGCGCTACTGGCTGAGGTAGGCATGGCCAACCCGATCCCGCTGCTGCTGGAAAAGGCACTGCAGGCCGGCTGCCGGATGAATGATCACGAGCGGTTGTGTTTCCCTCGGGCGTTGGTCGAGGACACCATCGCCCGGGTGCCTCGAGAGATCGTGTTCTGCGGTCGCGAGCCGCGCCACGACCTCGAGTATCAGGGGTCGCGTGTTCATTATGGCGGTTGCGGTGAGGCAGTGCGGATACTGGATGTTGAAAACGACTGTTACCGGCCCTCGACCCTACTGGATATCTACGACTGCGGCCGCCTGGTGGATGCACTGGAGCACATTCACGATCACTCCCACTGGATGATCGCAACAGATATAGGTGATCCGCGGCAAGCGGATATCAATGCCGCCTACGCGTGTTTTGCCGGAACCAGCAAGAATATCTCGCTGAGTTTTGCCAGCGCCGCTAATGTCGAGCCAGTGTTGCAAATGGCGCAATTGATCGCCGGCGGTGAGCAGGCATTTTCTGAGCGACCGTTTTGCAGTGGTGGGGGCTGCTGCGTGGTTTCACCGCTTGCTTACGGAGAAGAGAACAGCGAGGTCTGTATCGCCTCCACCGCTTTTGGTTCACCGGTCTGGATCGTGGTGGCGCCGCAGGCCGGCGCAACTGCGCCGGCTGCTTTGGCAGGCACTTTGGCACAAGCGGTAGCCGAGGCTCTGGCCGGAGTGTTGCTGGTTTCCCTGGTGGTGCCCGGCTACCCGGTGACGCTGGGCCCGTGGCCGTTTGTCTCGGACCTTCGCACCGGCGCGTTTTCTGGTGGCGGTGGTGAGGAGGGTATCCTGAACGCAGCCGCGGCGCAGATTGCCAATTTCTACGACTTGCCCAGCAGTGTCAGCGGCGGCATGACCGACGCCAAGCTGCCGGACAACCAGGCGGGCTACGAAAAAGGTATCAATGTCACCTTGGCCGCGCTTGCAGGTGCTAACTCGGTCAGCGAGGCAGCCGGCATGATGGGCAGTTTGATGGGCTGCTCGTTCGAGTCCATCGTTATCGACAACGACATGATCGGTTGTATCCAGCGGGCCTTGCGCGGTATCGAGGTGACCGACGAGACTTTGTCGTTCGAGGTAATCCGCGACGTGGTCCTGGGCGGACCGGGACATTTTCTTTCGCACCAGCAGACCCTGGGGCTGATGCAGAGTGAGTACCTGTATCCAGAGGTTGCAGATCGTTCCTCTATTGAGGATTGGGAGGCCGCAGGTTCACCCGATATCCGTGAGCACGCCAGGGCGCGGGTCCAGCAGATACTCTNCAGCCATTATCCGCAGTACATTGCCGCTGACACTGACCGCCAGATCCGGGAACTTTTCCCCATTCACTTACCACAAAGCGCTATGCAACCGGGGAGTGGCCGTTGGGTGACGCCGGCCTGAGATGCGGCAACTGAGCGAGCTTCCGTCCGGCTTTGCCAGCAGTTTACGCGTCATGCTGCGGTGCTGGCCGGGTCCGCAAGGGTATTTGCTGTTGTCGCCGACCCTGGTGNGGGTTGGCTTGCTCATGTGTATTCCCATTATCAGCCAGGNTTCTGCTGCTTAAAGAATTGAGNACCAAGTNATTTAGGCTATTATCGTCACTGCCCATGAAAGCATACTCCGAAGNTAAGCCTGATATTCCGGCCATTCGGCGCATGGATGAGCATGTCATCCACCCGTGGGAGTCTTTTGACCAGCCAGAGGCCCGCACTATCGTCGATGCCGGGGCCGGAATCTACGTTTACGACGGTGAAGGCAACCGCCTGCTNGATGGCCCGGGCGGTATGTGGTGTGTCAACGCCGGCCATGGCCGGCGCGAGATCGCCAACGCCATGGCGNCACAGGGTGCACAGTTGTCCTACATCAGCCCCTGGAGCCATCCCACAGCNCCAGCCGCCCGCCTGGCCGAGCGACTGGCTGCTGTAGCACCNGGTGATCTCGACCATGTGTTCTACACCACCGGCGGCTCGACTGCGGTCGACTCGGCTCTGCGCTTCGTCATGTTCTACAACAATGTGCTGGGTCGCCCACAGAAAAAACATATTATTTCCCGGCATGACGCCTACCACGGCAGTACCTACCTCTCTGCCGCTGTCTCAGGAAAAACACGCGATAAGAACTGGNTGGACACCGACCTTGAGCAGATACACTTTATCTCGTCGCCCAATCCGTACCGGCGGCCCGCANGCATGGACGAGCAGTCCTTCTGCCGGCAACTGGTAGCGGAGCTTGAGAACAAAATTCTCGAAATCGGTGCCGAGCGGGTCGNCGCGTTCATCGCCGAGCCGATCCTTGCCTCGGGTGGTGTCATCGTNCCCCCTGNCGGTTATCACGCGGCTTGCCTTGCCGTCTGCCGGCGCTACGATGTGATTTATATCTCAGACGAAGTAGTCACTGGCTTTGGTCGACTGGGNCACTGGTTTGCCTCNGAGCCNGTCTTTGACATCACGCCGGACATTATCACCTGTGCCAAGGGCATCACCTCCGGCTACGTGCCGCTGGGAGCGGTNCTTATCTCAGACCGGCTGATCTCACAAGTGGGTGGCGANAGCGAACGTGGGGCCGTGTTNTCCAACGGCTACACCTACTCGGGCCATCCGGTCGCTTGTGCCGCGGCAATCGCCAACATGGACATCATCGAGGGTGAAGGACTGTTGCAGCATGCCCGCGAGGTTGGCCCTTATCTGCAGCAGCAGTTNCACACCCTAGCTGATCTCCCCATCGTTGGCGACATCCGTGGGCTGGGCTTGATGGGGTGNCTGGAGTGTGTTGTCAGCAAGGAGTCACGCCAACCCCTCGACTTGGACTACGAAGTTGGCAGCCGTATCGATGCCCATTGCCAGCGGCTGGGCCTGTTGGTGCGGCCGCTGATCAACATGTGTGTTATGTCGCCNCCGATNCTCATAAGCACCGAGCAGATCGATGACATGATCCGTATGCTGCGCGANGGGATAGAGTGCACCATTGCTGACCTGGAGAAGGAAGGTATCGGTTCTTTTTCCTGAGCTGTCTTGCTTCNAAATTCTGGCACACCACCGTCCGTGTGTTCACCATTGNGGCGNTGCCCAGNTCAATATGGAAATNGACTTGGTNGTCGCTNTTGTTCCGATTCACAATGCGGAACCGNGCNATAACGACTGCTAATCGCTCCGTTCACTTNTTGCCCGCAGCGCCAGATGGTTCATCAAGTCGATGAGTTCGTTGTGNCCGCCGGCCAGGGAGACCTTGGTCCGATACTTGCCGTCGATGATAATCGTCGGCACNCCGTCAGTCTGGTAACGAGCCGACATGTCGGCGGCATGGGCAACCATTGAATTGACGCCGAAGGAGTTGAAAGTGTTGAGGATATCCTGGGGATNGACGTCTTGGTCGGCTGCCCAGTCCGCCAGTTGCTCTACTGTGACGAAGCGTNTTCGTTCCTTGTGGATGGCGTCAAAGTAGGCCTCGTGCAGTTTGTCTACNAGCCCCAGTGCTAGAAAGGTATAGAAAACCCGGGCATCAAAGGCCCACGGTTGGTTGAGAATTGCCGGCANGCGCACGTATTCGACAAAGTCCGGTTTACTCTTCTCCCATTGCTTCAAGTAAGGNTCAAGGGTGTAGCANTGTGGGCAGCGGTACCAGAATAGCTCCAGCACTTCAATGTTNTCACCCGTATGCACCGGNTGCGGNTTGGTNATCTGAAAGTAGTGCACATCCTGTTCNTACTCCTGCCCGAGNGCAGGGCTGGCAACGAAAAGNGTTGTCAGTATAAAGATGAGTGTTTTACGCATGGGTCGNATCCTCGNGCATGAATAATNTTCCAGGGCGGTAGTCGTATCAGTGTAATTGGCTCAGTTGGTCGATGAGNTTGTTCCGGAGGNNGCCAAAGTTGCCGTTGCTCATCAGTACCACCTGATCNGNAGGGCGGNCCTGGGTCAGNATTGCGTCNACGATNTCGGCAATGTGATCATAAACCNGTAGTGTAGTCCGGTCGGAACTTGGCGCAAGGTCCNGCGGATCCCACTCGAGGNCTGGATGCCACCGGACGATCGCGATATCGGCAAGAGTNAGTGCATCGGCTAATTCGTGGCGCTGGTGGCCGCCTCTCATGGTATTGGAACGAAGTTCGAGTACTGCGATCACCCGGCCGGNCTGGCTGCGNCTCCTGAGTGCGGCGAGAGTGGTACGCACCGCTGTTGGATGATGAGCGAAGTCGTCGAAAAGCGAGATTCCTCTGGCCGTGCTGATCAGTTCCAGNCGCCGCCGCGGCNACCTGAAGCCNGCCAGTGTGGNGCAGGCCTTGGCTGAGGATACGCCGGCGGTANCCGCTGCAGCAATTGCCGCCAACGCATTNNNCATGTTGGGNCGGCCNAACANNTGCCACNGAACAGTGCCGCAATGNTGGCCGTCCCGGGTAACCTCGAAAGCGCTACAGTCTTCGGCCAGCGTTTGTGCCTGCCAAGTTGCTGNCGCACCGCCTTTGCTGCTGTANCACTGCACCTGGGACCAGCAGCCCTGNTCTAGCAGCCTCTGCAGGNGCGGNTCATCGGCATTGATCAGCACCGTTCCATCAGGTGGTACCGTGCGCACCAGGTGATGAAACTGACGTTCGATGTCTTCTATCGAATCGAATATGTCGGCATGGTCGAACTCGAGGTTGCCGAGGACCGCGATCTCCGGGCGGTAGTGGATAAATTTCGAACGCTTATCGAAGAAGGCAGTGTCGTATTCATCTGCCTCTATGACGAACCACTGACCCTTGCCACACCGCGCGGAAACCGGGAAATTGCCGGGTACGCCCCCGATAAGAAAGCCCGGATCAAGGCCCAGGGTATCGAGTATGAATGCGACCATGGCGCTGGTGGTTGTCTTACCATGGGTGCCGGCAATAGCCAGCACTTTTTTCTCCGGGATAAGTTCATTCATCAGCCAGTGGGGGCCCGAGGTATAGGGGATGCGCTGGCGCAGCATTTCCTCGACCGCCGGATTGCCCCGCGACAAAGCGTTGCCCACGACCACCAGGTCCGGTCGGGAGTTCAGTTGCGAGGCAGCATAACCGGGCTGAATGAGCACTCCTTGTTCTTGTAACAGGGAGCTCATCGGCGGGGAAATGTCGGTATCTGAACCGCTGACCTGGTATCCCATGCTGCGGGCCATCAGGGCGAGGCCGCCCATAAAGGTGCCACAGATACCAAGGATATGGAGGCGCACGGAATCAGGGTACGGATGAGCCTATGGTTGCCAGCGTGGCGAGCAAGAAAAAAAGAAAGATCTGGTATCCGACAATAATAATTGCCGCCGCGCCGACACTGGATTCCATCGCTTGGCGCAAGATCGATATCATCACGGTCAGTGACCACAGACCAATGACCAGTACGAACAGCAAGGGAATAGTGAGTATCATTTGGGGTTCCCCAGCTGGTAGCAGACGCTCGTGCCAGCCGGCAAAGGGCAGCACCAGTAACTGCAGCAGTGTGGTTGCACCGAACATAGCCGTGAGCGTTTGCACTACTCGTTCACTATAGCCGCGTAACCGAAGTGCCAGGTAGATGATCAGGGCAAATGACAGCACGTGGCCGATTGCCATCAGCGGGCCGCGAAAGAGGCCATGGTTGGGGTCTGCGCTGATCGCAGCGGTTATGGTGGCCGCAAGCGCGGTCAGTACCAATAGTGTCTCTGACCGTGGAACGTTCGCTGCTTGGCCCCGGAACAGGCACAGGTTGATAAATAACTTAAGATATTGCGACATCGCACGAAGAAAAAGACGGCAACAACCACCGTGAGGGTGGATGATATCATCATCCTTGGCGCTAGTCGCTTTCGTCCAGCCCAATCTTGTTGACAGCCAGCGTATTTTCCGCCCCAGGGACTAGTGACCAAACTGATTACAACCTCTGCCGAACTCGACCGGTTGTGCCGGGACATAGAGCAGTCATCCTGGGTTGCGTTAGATACCGAGTTCGAGCGCGTGCGGACGTTTTTTCCACGGCTTTGCCTGATCCAGATTGCAACTCAGGATCAGGTGGCGTGTATTGACCCACTGGCGAAGATGGACTTGGTGGGGTTAGTACAGGTGCTATCGTCAACGGGCCCGATGAAGATATTGCACGCTGCGCGGCAGGATATCGAGGTACTGCACCATGGGCTCGGGATTTTACCCAAGCCGTTGTTCGATACCCAGATCGCGGCTGCGCTTTGCGGTCACGGTGAGCAGGTCAGTTACGCGCAGTTGGTTAAGTCGTTGTGCGGAGTCAGTTTGTCCAAGCAGTATACCCGCGCCGAGTGGTCCCGGCGGCCGCTGAGTGAGGGTGAAATACGCTACGCTATTGACGATGTCCGTTACCTCGGTGAACTCTACCGGCAACTCCACCAAGAGTTAGGCCAGCGAGGTCGGCTTGATTGGGCCGAGGAGGATTTTCAGGAGCTTGCCTCTGGTCGGTCTATAGAGAGTGGCGCTACCATAGCGGTGCGCAAGGTGCAGGCAGCTAGCCGGCGCTTCGACCGGACTGGCCAGAGCGTAGCCCATGTTTTGGCGCGCTGGCGAGAGGAAATGGCGCGCCGAGACGACCGGCCACGGGAATGGGTTTTGCCACTCGAGGCTATCTTACAGATTGCACAGGAGCGGCCGGCCTCGCATCACCACATTTGCCTGCTCAGTGGTTTATCCGAAGGTAACGCCAGGCGCTGGAGCCAGGAGATCTTGGCTGCAGTGCAGCGTGGGCAGCGTGAAGCAGACAACTATGTGCCGCTGCCACCGCCGCAGCGGCCGGATGCACAGGAAAAAGCGCTGGGTAATCGGCTGTGGCAGTGCTTGCAGGTGTTGTGCGAACAGGGTGACTTGCCCACGGCCAGTGTGGCCCGGCGCGACGATATCAGGCAACTCGCCATCGGTGATCGGAATTTGCCGTTGCTCCGTGGCTGGCGGGAACGTTTTGCCGGGGCTGAGTTACTTGCCCTGGCTGAGGCAGAAACAATCTCTAGGAATTGTTAGAATTATTACGGCCAATTGCCAGGTAGATCACGCAGGTCAAAAAATGAACACGATGCGAACTATCCTTGTGCCATTTAACAACACCCAGCCCACTGCTACTGCAGTGGATGCCGCACGCCTGCTGGCCGAGCCCGCTGGTGCTTACATTGAGGGCGCTTATTGTCGTCAGGTTTTGCCAGTTATCGCCGGGGAAGGCATAACCTTGCCCGGGGATTATCTTGCGGAGTTCGAAGAGGAGGGCAAGCAACAGGCCGATGCGGCACGAGCCGCATTCGAGGTCCTGCTGGTAGAGCGACACATCCCCCTGGGCACCTTGGATGGTTTAGGTATCCGTGCGGGTTGGACCGAGATGATCGGCACCGGGCCCGAGGGTATCGGTGAGTATGCCCGCACTTTTAGCGTCAGTGTACTGGCGCGTAGTCTGAGTGATGGTGGCCAGGACTGGAAGAGCACGGCCGAGACACTGTTATTCGAAAGTGGCAGGCCGCTGCTTTTAGTCAGTACCCAATTGCCGGAAGTTCTCGGTCGACGGGTATTGGTGGCGTGGAATGGCAGCACGGAAACAGCGCGGGCGTTAACTGCCGCCATGCCTTTGCTGGCAGGGAGCGAAGCGGTACTGGTTGTTACCGTGGCAGGCGGCACCGTGTCGGGCCCGGATGCGGAACAGATTTGTGCTCACCTGTGCGCGAGCGGCATCCCGGCGCAATTCAAGACCATGGAGGCTGCGGCTACCACGGTTGGCCAGGTGATCCTCTCTGAGGCCGCCGCCTTCGACGCCGATCTCATCGTCAAGGGGGCTTTCACCCACAGCCGCCTGCGCCAGTTGATATTCGGTGGCGCCACCAGCGAAATTTTCAACCACGCCCTCTGTCCGGTATTGATGTGTCACTGATACGGCGTTTCTAAGGTCACAGAACAACTGGCGTTCGGGTGAGGATGACCTCACCTACCTATTTTAGGGCGTTGTCGTGCAAGTTCGTTGGGCACCTGGCTCGCTTGGGCGCTGGTCGGGTTGCGGGTACAATGCTGCGGCGCATCAATGGTGTGATGGGCGTGGTGAGCAGTTCTGCCGCTGGCCAAGTACATAATTACGAGGGAGAACACTAGATGAAACAACCAGTCCGGGTCGTTGTTACGGGTGCTGCCGGCCAGATCAGCTACGCGCTGCTGTTTCGGATCGCCGCCGGTGACATGCTGGGCGCGGATCAGCCCGTCATACTGCAGTTGCTTGAAATTACCCCGGCGCTGGATGCCCTGCAGGGGGTGGTGATGGAACTCAACGACTGCGCTTTCCCACTACTGGCAGGTGTTGCGGTTTCAGATGATGCTCATAGCGCTTTCACCGATGCCGATTTTGCGCTACTGGTCGGCGCCCGCCCCCGTGGCCCGGGCATGGAGCGCAAAGATCTGCTCACCGAGAACGCCCGTATTTTCTCCGCTCAGGGCAAGGCCCTGAACGACAGCGCCAGCCGGAGTGTGAAGGTGTTGGTGGTAGGCAATCCAGCCAATACCAATGCGTTGATCGCAGCCGCCAATGCACCAGATATCCCCGATGGTCAGTTCACTGCTATGACTCGGCTGGATCACAATCGAGCGATCAGCCAGTTGGCCGCACGAACCGGGAACCCTGCGACCGCAGTTCGCAGGATGACGATCTGGGGCAACCATTCTGCCACCCAGTACCCCGACCTGCATCACGCCACAGTGGCTGGCACTGTAGCTACCGATCTTATAGAGCAGGACTGGGTGGCTGAGGAGTTCATTCCCACGGTACAGCAGCGCGGTGCTGCCATCATTCAGGCCCGCGGCGCATCCAGCGCCGCCTCGGCTGCATCAGCCGCGATTGAACACATGCACAACTGGACCCACGGCACCGCCGACGGGGACTGGGTCAGCATGGCGATACCCTCGAGCGGCGATTACGGCATCGAGGAAGGCCTGATCTATTCCTATCCGGTGATCTGCGCCGGTGGCAACTATACGATTGTGCCGGACCTTTCAATCAACGAGTTCAGCAGTGAACGTATGCGCCTGACCGAGGATGAGTTGCGACTGGAGCGGGACGGCATTCGCGACTTGCTCTGAGTCGGGCTTACCGTGAGATACGCCATGCAGAGAATTGCGCCATGATCCGCGTTGCTGTCGCCGGTGCTGCTGGGCGTATGGGACATGCCTTGCTGACGGCCAGCCTTGCCACGGACGGCGTCACTCTCAGCCACGCATTCGAGCATCCGGGCAGTGATGCAGTGGGACAGGATGCCGGTGAGATCGTTGGCGTGGGACGGGCTGGGGTTGAGATCAGCGACGCGATTGCGGGCCCCGAGTTCGATGTACTGATCGACTTTACTACGCCATCTGCCAGTCTTAATAATCTTGCCTGGTGCCGTGAAACCGGTCATAGAATCGTTATCGGCACCACCGGCTTTGATGCACAGCAGAAAGAGGCCATTGCCCAGGCTGCCGGCGATATTGGCATCGTACTGGCACCCAATATGAGCATTGGTGTTAACGTCTGTTTCAAACTGTTGCAGGTGGCGGCCACTGCCTTTGGCGACGAGGTCGACATCGAAGTGCTGGAGGCGCACCATCGTAATAAAGTCGACGCGCCCTCGGGCACCGCCCTGCGCATGGGCGAGGTGGTGGCAAAGGCGCTAGACCGGGACCTCGACAGCGAAGGGGTCTTTGTTCGACACGGCCACACCGGGGCCAGGGAGCGCAAATCCATTGGTTTTGCTACCGTGCGGGCCGGCGACATAGTCGGTGAGCACAGCGTGCTTTTTGCCGGTACCGGTGAGCGAGTCGAGATCACCCACAAGGCCAGTAGCCGTGCGATCTACGCGGCCGGGGCCTTGCGGGCCGCCTGCTGGCTGATTGGGAAATCAGTTGGCCTGTTTGATATGCAGGACGTATTAGGCTTTAACAACTAATGATAGTGATTGATGCGCAGGCCCCGACCCGATAGAATCACCGCCCTGAGATGAGCGTACATTTCGGGCTAGAAAAAGGAGAAACCCCACTGGTTTCTCCTTTTTTTTGCCTAGTTTCGGGACTTAGTTGGTGATACCGGCAATTCTTGCCTTGGCTGATGGCACTGTGCT
>PBTT01000004.1 GCA_002729195.1 Acidiferrobacteraceae bacterium | reverse complement strand
TGACCGTCCCGTCACCGGGTAAGGCTGCATCCCGCGACAACTGCGCCCCGACGGCAACAAACAGTGCGTCATAGCCGCCATCCTCCTTGGCCTTGAGCATGTCTTCAATGTAGGTGTTCATCTGGAAGTTAACGCCCATCTTCTCGATGCGCTTTATGTCACCGTCCAGAACTTCATTGGGCAGGCGGTACCGGGGAATCCCGTAACGTAACAAGCCGCCGGCCTTGTCCGAAGCATCGGCAATAGTGACCGCATGACCCATGCGGGTCAGGTGATAGGCGCACGCCAGGCCGGCCGGCCCGGCGCCGATAACCAGGATCTTCTTGCCGCTAGGTTCGGCCTCGTAATCGGGCATCCAGCCATGCTTGTTGGCCAAATCCCCAAGAAAGCGTTCTACCGCATGGATACCCACTGCCTCATCCACAGCGCCACGGTTACAGGCGCCTTCACAGGTGTGGTAGCAGGCACGGCCCATCACTGCCGGCATGGGATTGTGTTTGAGAATCTCCTGCCAGGCACCCTCGTAGTCACCTTCTTCGGCCAGATACAGCCAGGCCTGGATATTCTCACCAGCCGGGCAGGTGTTATTGCAAGGCGGCAGGCGATCGACATAGACCGGCCGCCGGGTCCGCCACGAGCCGGTTTCGTTGATCAGGCTGGTGCCAACATCGAGCGTGATGGCGAAGGGTCTGGACGAGTCCCTCATCAGTCCTCGCTCTGCTCTCTAAGCAGGCCATATTCGCGTATGTTGGCGTCGGCAATAGCCTGGAGCCTGGCGATGCGCTCCGTGTCCACCGAGCCCTTCTTGAACAAGTGGGCGAAGCGGCGCTGGGGCTTGAGGTAATCCTCTACCGGCACCTTCTCGCGAATCGGAACCGAACTGGTAACCGTGCCGTGTTCCGCCTCGAACAGCGGGAACATGCCACATTCATGGGCCAGGCGAGCGATCTTTATGGTCTGATCCGCCGGCAAACCCCAGCCCAGTGGACAAGGCACAAAGATGTGCAGATAACGGGCCCCGCGAAAAGTCATGGCCTTTTGCACCTTGGCCTCCAGGTCGTGCAAATTGGAAACGCTGGCCGTGGCCACGTAGGGAATGTTGTGGGCCATGGCGATCCGCGGCATAAACTTGCCGGTACCAAACACATTGCCTGGCGCCTCACCGAGGGGCATGGTGGTGGCGGTGCGAGCCGTCGGTGGGGTAGCGCTGGAGCGCTGAACTCCCGTGTTCATGTAGGCCTCGTTGTCGTAACACAGGTAAAGCACATCGTCGTTACGCTCAAACATGCCCGATAAGCAACCAAAACCGATATCGGTGGTACCACCATCACCGCCCTGGGCGATGATGCGCACGTCTTCTCTGCCTTTAACCCGCATGGCTGCGGCAACCCCAGTGGCCACCGCTGGCGCATTACCAAACAACGAATGCAGCCACGGAATCTGCCAGGACGTCTCCGGGTAGGGGGTGGTAAAGACTTCCAGACAGCCAGTCGCATTGCAGGCGATGATTTGGGAATTAGCGGCACGCATGGCCGTATCCAGTGCGTAGCGCGCGCCCAGTGCCTCACCGCAGCCCTGACAGGCCCGATGACCGCTGGTAATAGCGTTGGAACGATCCATACTTGCCTGCACCGAACGCCGCTCTTTGTCAACCAGTCGGTTACCGACAGTAAAAGTTCCTTTCTGGTAGAACCTGACTCGCTGTTCCTGATTCGTGTTGGCCATGACTGTTCTCCTCAAACGGCTTTGGCAACGCCGGGACCCAAGTCCCGAAGAATGTTCTCGGCTGTCGGGCCGGAGGTAATAGATTCCCGCGCGCGATCAAGCTCGCGATTCACCACCTCCCAGTCCAAATCGAGGAAATGGACGTCTTCAAGTTCGTCGCGGTCCGCTTTCTCGAACAGAGCCGTCAGGGAAGTCCGAATAATCGGCCGCCCACCCAGGCCAGCGACAGCTGTGTAAACGTGCACGCCGGTTCGCTGCATAGACATCATCACGTTGTTGGCGACGATACCGCCGAAACCCAACGCAAAGCTCTTCTCCAACACCACCACCCGTTTGGCCTGCTCGAGGACGGCGCGGATCTGATCCTTGGGGAATGGGCGGAAAGAGCAGATCGAGACCACTCCGATCCTAGTACCGTTCTTGCGCATCAGGTCGACCGTATCCTTTACCGTGCCGGCGACTGAACCCAAGGTCACTACGATGGTCTCAGCATCCTCGGTCAGGTACGTGTGAATGAGGCCGCCGGAATCACGGCCGAATAAAGCCTTGAATTCGTCAGCAATTCTGGGAATTACTTCAAGGGCGCAGATCTGGCGGTCATGCGCCAGGTAGCGCACCTCGGTAAAAGCCTCGGGGCCCACCATAGCACCAATAGAATAGGGGTTAGCCGGATCGAGAACCTGTCGCGGTTCAAAAGGCGGCAGGTATTTATCGACCGTTGCCTGCTCGGGAATATCGACACGCTCATAGGCGTGAGTCAGGATAAAACCATCCATGCAGACCATCACCGGCACACTCAGCTCCTCAGCCAGCTTGAAGGCCTGAATATGCAGGTCAGCGGCTTCCTGGTTGGTTTCTGCAAAAAGCTGAATCCAGCCGGCATCGCGCATAGACATGCTGTCGGTGTGGTCATTCCAGATATTGATCGGCGCACCGATAGCCCGGTTGCCAATGGTCATAACTATAGGCAGGCCCAGGCCGGCAGCGTTGTAGACCGCCTCGGCCATGAACAGCAACCCTTGACTGGCGGTCGCGGTATAGGTGCGGGCGCCGGCCGCCGAAGAACCAATCGCAACACTGAGGGCGGCAAACTCGGACTCAACATTGATGAATTCGCAGTTTTTCAGGTCACCCTTTTTCACCAGATCACCGACCCCTTCGACAATGTGGGTTTGCGGGGAAATTGGATAGGCACAGATGACCTCGGGACGGCACAGCGCAATCGTCTCGGCAACGGCGTGTGAGCCTTCGATTTGTTTTAGCATGATGACATCTCCCTTAAGCGGCCTTGGCAGCCTCAAAGGCAGCGAGTGCAGCGGCTGCGTTACCTTCACCGATCTTGCCAGCGAATTTCTTGCGGATGGCGGCGTCAACCGACTCAAATTTAAGTTGCCCGGTAACTGCCGCAAAACCTCCAAGCAACGCCGCATTCGGCACCGGGCGACCGACGTGCTGGATCGCCAATTCGGTCGCACCAACAGCACACACATGGCTTTCAGGGAGCGTTTCGAGAAACTCGCTGATCCCCAACTCCTCGAAGGGTTTGGCTGAATTGATTAGAACGAAACCGTCCTGGTGCAACCCCTGAAAAACGTCTACGGAATGAAACAGGGTCGGATCCTGGATAATCACCGCGTCGGGATCCAGGATCGGCTCACGCATACGAATTTCCTTGTCGTCGATCCGGCAGTAAGAGACCACCGGTGCACCCGTTCGCTCAGAGCCAAAACTCGGAAAGGCCTGAGCGTGCATGCCTTCGAGAAAGGCAGCGATTGACATCATCTCCGCCGCCGATACCACCCCCTGGCCACCTCGACCATGAATGCGGACTTGAAACATCTTGAGCCTCCTCCTGTTTCTGCCAAACNATCGGCGATCAAGCCGGCCGATTTTTCAATATCAGCCGGCGCCAGCACCCTCANCAACTACNATGGCCNCCAGNCCAAGAGTATTCCAAAAGNACNNNGNNAACACCTTATTGNATGGTCTGGTGGTCTGACCAACTNNNCANTAACAACTTTCCTCGGCTCANNTGGATTTTGCCAGCTGANCTGGCCGGCTACNGCCCNNTCCCCCTTCTAGCNGGAGAATCAGGCGTCGTNTCGGTCTTCCACAATNACCAGNTGNACCCGNCGTGGGCCATGGGCGCCGTACTGAATNGNCTGCTCGATNTCACCGGTCTTGGAGGGGCCGGTAATCAACTGGATGGTACGNGNCGCCNGCCCCGGCAAGGCACGCACCAGAGTCCAGGCATCTTCCTGGTGGCGNACGATGCGAGCGCAGTCGACAACGATGATGTGATCNTCCGGCANAAAATTATGGGAACTGGGNCGGCCGGCGCCAGGCAGCAAGACNACGGTGCCGCTCTCGGCGATGCCGGCAAANGCTTCACTCANGGCAANNCNGTCATCCTTATTGGCCGAGCGTCGTTCAACCACCACCTGCTCGGGCCATTGCACCTGNTCCAGAATTGGCCCGGCGCCCACTANCAACTCCNGCGGGATGCCAAGGNTGTCGAGGTGGCGCAATACCGCNNNNGCCACNCCAGCTCGGCCAACCCGCTCGTAGGTNCCATGCACGGCGATGTGCTTCTCGCAAAAGNGCGTCAGTAGATCGCCGTCCAGCTGCGGCTGCAGGTGGGGGNCAGATTCTTGAATGCGCGCCTTGAGNTCTTGNAAGTGCTCGGNCGTGCGTGGCTCACTGCCAACAAGCGCTGTCCTGATGGCNTCGAGAGTCTCTTTCCTCGCGCTGCTCATCGCCGCTTCTGTGTGGCGCGCCATTGCGCNTGGAAAGATTGGCCGGCCGGCACCGGNAAATCCCGACTGCCAGTCCAGCCCCCGGCCAGGGGNANCCNNCGNAGCGCNCCCGCCTTGCGCCCCAGCCGATGCATGAGCCACAGGGGAATNACCATGACACCGTGGTACAGGCGTGGCCGCCGNGCCAACCAGGCCCAGGCACGGATCAGTAATCGGCCAACCGCTGAGGTCAATCCTCGNCGGTGCTGTTCAAAGCGGTGCTCGAGTAACAGNTCCGACAGCGGAATNCGCACCGGGCACACGGCCTTACAGCGGCCGTTCAGAGTGCACGCGTTGGGNAGGTCNACGGCCNGCTCNAAACNGGTCAGCANCGGAGTCAACACCGACCCCATGGGACCCGGGTAAACCCAACCNTAGGCATGGCCGCCGATCGCCAAATATACCGGGCAGTGATTCATGCACGCACCACANCGGATACAGCGCAGCATCGNCCGGTAAGCGCCGCCCAGCATCGCGGAGCGACCGTTNTCCAGCAGCACCACGTGGTACTCGGNCGGCCCCTCGCCATCGTCTNNGTNGCGGGGTCCGGCATACATCGTGGTATAGGCCGNNATTTCCTGCCCGGTAGCGCTGCGGGCCAACACGCGCANCAATGTCGACAGATCGTCTAACGAAGGGATAACCCGCTCGATNCCAGCGACGGCGATCTGTACCCGTGGCAGACAACTGGTCAGGTCGCCGTTGCCTTCGTTAGTCACAATCACGTTGGCGCCGGTCTCGGCTACCAGAAAATTAGCGCCGGTAATGCCGACGTCGGCTTTGATGAATACCTCGCGCAGCACAGCGCGGGCCTCGTTGACGATTGCCTCGCGCTGGGTAACCCGCTCGCTATAGCCCATTTTGGCGTGGTGCTTGTGAAAAAGTTCGGTGATTTGTTCGCGGGTTTTGTGTACCGCTGGCGCGATGATGTGGCTAGGGGCCTCACCGGCCAATTGGACGATATACTCGCCGAGGTCAGTCTCCACCACCTTCAGCCCCGCAGCCTCCAGGGCGCCGGTGAGACCCATTTCCTCTGACACCATCGATTTGCCCTTGGCGACGAGTTCCGCCCCCGCGTCACGGCAAATAGCAGTGATGATCTGGCAAGCTTCCTCGGTCGTGCGTGCCCAGTGCACCTGGCCACCGTTCTCTTGTACTTTCTGCTCGTACAGTTCCAGGTAACTGTCAAGGTTTGACAGCACGTGGTCTTTGATGTCCCGCGCCGCATCGCGGATGTCGTCAAACTCCGGCAGCTGCGCCATAGCCTCACGGCGCTTGTCAACAAAACCGCCTTGGGCCTTGTTCATCGCCTGCTGCAGGGTCTGGTCCTGCAGCGCGCGCCGGGCCCGGTCCCGGAACGGAATCGTTGGGTTTACTCCCGCTGCGCTCAAGAGTCGGACTCCGGCTCGCCGATGCCCGGCCCATCCGCCATTCCGGCCAGTACCTCGGCTACGTGCAGAACCTTGACCGGGGAGTCCTCGCGGCGCAAGCGCCCAGCGATATTCAAGAGACAGCCGAGGTCGCCGCCGAGCAGGGTGTCAGCACCGGAACTGGCCACATTGGCGCACTTGTCCGACACCATGCGAACAGAAATATCCGGGTACTTGACGCTGAACAGTCCGCCAAAGCCGCAGCAGACATTGGCGTCCACCATTTCGGTCAAGGTCAGGCCTGTCACTCCTTGCAACAACCGGCGGGGCTGTTCATGCACGTTCATTTCGCGTAGGCCAGCACAGGAATCATGGTAGGTGCAGGTTCCCGCATAAGACGCATTCACCTGTTCTATCTTCATAACCTCAACCAGAAACCGGGTGAGTTCGAAAGTCTTGTCAGCCAGTGCCCGCGCCCGGGCCGCCCACTTGAGGTCTTGGCGAAACAGTTCCGGGTACTTGTGGCGCAGCGTACCAGTACACGAGCCCGAGGGTGCAACGACGTAATCAAAGTCCGCAAACGCCCGGATGACACCCTGCGCAATTCGCTCCGTACTGGCCTGGTCACCGCTGTTCAGCGCCGGCTGGCCGCAACAGGTTTGAGCCTGGGGTACGGTCACGGTGCAACCGGCCTGCTCGAGCAGGCGCACCGCAGCGAATGCGACCTTGGGGCGAACTAAATCCGCCAGGCAAGTGACGAACAGCCCGACCTGTATTGGCACTGCACTCGTTTTTTTTGTATCAGTCATGCGAGAGACGTTCTGATTGTTATGGGGCAGACTCTAGCATCCCGTCCGAGACTTGCCCATGTCATTGCCACTAATGGCTGACGAAAGTTCATTCCAACGTTATCATCGCGCCTTGCCGTGGCCTGACCAATACAATCTCCGTGACTCTCAAGAACCTTCGAAACCGACCAGACCTGCTGTTGCTGCTGATGGCGGGTGCCGTGCCGCTCAGTTTCGCGACCTGGCAAACACTGCTCAACAACTTCGCCCTTGAGCGAGCAGCGTTCAGTGGAGTCGAGATCGGTATCCTCCAGAGTCTGCGCGAAATTCCCGGTTTTCTCGCCTTTGCCGTAGTGTTTCTGCTGTTTGTATTCCGCGAACAAACCATTGCCCTGCTCTCACTGGTGCTACTGGCAACCGGCACACTGATAACCGGCATGTTCCCGACTGTGATTGGCCTTTATCTGACCACGGTCATCATGTCGATCGGCTTCCACTACTATGAGACCATACAGACCTCGTTGTCGCTGCAGTGGCTTGATAAGGATCGTGCCCCTGAAGTACTGGGGCGAATCATTGCCGTCGGTGCCTTCACCTCTATCGTGACCTTTGCTGTGATCTGGCTGGCATTCGACGTGATTGACCTCGATTTCACGCCGGTCTATGCAATCGGTGGCGGGGCAACGCTACTGATTGTCCTATTTTGCATAATTGTCTTCCCACACTTTCCGGTCAAGATCCGGCAACACCGACACATGGTCCTGCGCAAGCGGTACTGGCTGTACTACGCGCTGACTTTTCTTTCCGGTGCCCGCCGCCAGATCTTCATCGTCTTTGCTGGCTTTCTGATGGTAGAAAAATTCGGTTTCAGCGTTGCTGCCATCTCCGTACTGTTTTTTGTCAACGCCACACTGAATATACTATTTGCCACTCGCATTGGAAAATTGATCGGCGTCGTTGGTGAACGTGCGGCACTGGTCTTCGAATACACCGGGCTGGTGGTAGTGTTTGTTGCCTATGCTTTTGTCAACAATGCCGGGGTCGCGGCTGGCCTCTACGTTATAGATCACTTCTTTTTCGCACTCGCAATCGCAATGAAGACCTATTTCCAGAAGATCGCCGATCCAGCCGACATTGCTTCCTCAGCGGGCGTAGCTTTCACCATCAACCACATATCGGCGGTGGTGTTGCCGGCAGTGCTGGGGGTGCTTTGGCTGAGCTCGCCGGCGGCGGTTTTTCTGGTGGGCGCGGGTCTCGCTGGCCTTTCCCTGCTGCTGTCGTTCAATGTGCCGCTGGCGCCGACCCCGGAAAATGGCATGGTCGTTGGCCGCTGGGGGGCGCTGGCACCGGCACGACCTGGCGCCTGGAAGTAACGGAAACCTGCGGCACTTTGGCGGGACCCTGCACCAACCCTGGCTGGGGCAGTCGACGATTGAAGTTCTATCATAAATAAATACTTATTTTATATATCATATTATCTGACTTTTATTTATGGTTCGCCGGATTTATGGTTCGCTTCACTGACAGCGTGAACCCCCCCCCGATCCGGCTCCGCCCAGGCACAGGCCCGGCACACAAACCGGTACGGGACAACCCCGGGAGTAAAGAGTAGTGGCCTTAGATCAATCCAGTCGTTACGCCGACCTTAACCTTGACGAGCAGGCCCTTATCAAGGAAGGCCGACACATCCTCTGCGCCTACCGGATGAAACCCAAGTTTGGCACCGGCTACCTTGAGGGCGCAGCCCACTTCGCCGCCGAGTCCTCGACCGGTACCAACGTCGAAATCAGCACCACCGATGATTTCACCAGAGGTGTCGATGCCCTCGTCTACCACATCGATGAAGCCACCGAAGACATGCGCATCGCCTACCCACTGGAACTTTTTGACCGCAACATCACCGACGGCAAAATGATGATCGTATCCTTCCTGACCCTGACGATCGGCAACAACCAGGGCATGGGAGATATCGAGTACGCCAAGATGTACGATTTTTTCGTACCACCTAAAGCGGTTCAATTGTTCGACGGACCGGCTAAAGATATCTCCGACCTGTGGCGGGTCCTGGGGCGGCCGGTCGTTGACGGTGGTTACATCGCCGGCACCATCATCAAGCCCAAACTGGGATTGCGGCCACAGCCGTTTGCCGACGCAGCCTACCAGTTCTGGTTGGGCGGTGATTTCATCAAAAACGATGAGCCCCAAGGCAATCAGACCTTTGCCCCGATGAAGCAGGTCATCCCTCTAGTGGTGGACGCCATGCAGCGCGCACAGGATGACACTGGCGCAGCTAAATTGTTCTCGGCCAACATCACCGCGGATTCACACGACGAGATGATTGCCCGTGGCGAATATATTATCGGACAGTTCGGCGAACACGCCAATCATTGTGCCTTCCTAGTGGATGGGTATGTCGGTGGCCCAGGCACCGTTACCACTGCCCGGCGCTGGTTCCCTGATCAATACTTGCATTACCATCGTGCCGGTCACGGCGCGATCACCTCGCCTTCGGCCAAGCGCGGCTACACCGCTTACGTGCTGGCCAAGATGTCGCGGCTGCAGGGTGCTTCCGGTATTCACGTCGGCACCATGGGCTACGGCAAGATGGAGGGTGAGCGGGACGATCGTGCCATTGCCTATATCATCGAACGCGATAGCTATACCGGCCCGGCCTACCACCAGGAATGGCTTGGAATGAAACCGACTACGCCGATTATCTCTGGTGGCATGAACGCGCTGCGCCTGCCAGGATTTCTAGAGAACCTGGGCCATGGCAACCTGATCAATACCGCCGGGGGCGGGAGTTATGGGCACCTCGACAGTCCGGCAGCCGGTGCTGTTTCGCTGCGCCAGGCCTACCAGTGCTGGGTGGCCGGAGCTGACCCCATCGACTGGGCCACCGATCACCGGGAGTTTGCCCGCGCTTTCGAATCCTTTCCGCAGGACGCCGATACTCTCTATCCCGGCTGGCGCGACAAACTGGGAGTTGCCGCAGCCTGAGGACCCGCCAACACCGTAGCGCCCCCGCTACGAAATACGTCGCTGGCGACGCACCGCTGATCAGCGACCTTTCTGCCAAACAGCGTCCATCGGAATTAAAGCTTAACCGGACTCAAGAGTTACCTCGTATCCGCCGAACTTGCGGATATTCAGCACGCCCGTGTCGAAAATCAGGTACTGGCCCTTGAGCCCTTCTAGCCGACCCTCGACCCGGGGCCCCTTGTCGAGGTTGTGGGCCTTGACTTTGTCCGGGTAGCGCCGCACCGGGTAACTGAAAGCGAGCGGATCGGCCTCACTCAACTGACAAACCTGCCCCGGCTCACGATTCCAAATCACCCCGTCTAGTGTCCCGGCCGCTTGCTCGAGCAGAGCATCGCGCGCCGCCACCAGGTCAATCGACTCAGGCACGCCCTTGAGCATGCGCCGCCAATCCGTGCGATCGGACACGAATGGCTTCATGGCTTCCTCCAGCAAACCGGCAATGTGGCGCTTGGCGACCTCGAAGATGGGTAACGCCTGGATCGCACCCTGGTCGAGCCAGCGCGTGGGTACTTGGCTTTTGCGGGTGATGCCGACTTTCAGCCCGGACGAATTGGCAAGATAAACCACATGTGGCTGCATGCAGTATGTCTGCCCCCAGTCTGGCTCACGGCAGGTACCCTGGTCAAAATGACATAACTCCGGTTTGACGATACAGATATCACACGCCGCCAACCGCCGGAAACAAGGGTAACAATAACCCTGGCTGAAACTCTTATTGGTCTTTCGTGCACAGTTGATACAAAAGATGCTGCCGCTGTGCTCGAGCACTACGGGCGCACCGAGCAGCGGCTGTAGATCGATCAGCGCCTCACCCAGCGGCAGGCGGTAACACACCTCGTCGCCCGGGCTCACCTGCATCTTGCGAAGCACACCCCGTCTCATGTCAACTGCCCCTGCCCATATACATTGGTAACTCCGGCCCAGCCCAAAGCAGGTACTACTACCACTGTGGTGGTAACTTCCGGTTGATGAGCAGGCGATCGGATTCAACGGTCACGTAGCCGCCCTTGACCAGGTCGCTCATGATGCGGCTGACCATCTCGCGGGAACAACCAATCATGTCGGCGAGCAACTGGTGGGTCATCCGCTGGGGCACCACCCGGATATTGTCTTCCGCCACGGCGTGCTCTTCGAGGCGCTGCACCAGTCGCCGATAGACACTATCCAGCGCCAGACTCTGGACGCTGTCGGTCAACCGTCTGACCATCCCGGCCAGCGCCTCGATCACTGCAGTTGCCGTCTTCGGGCTCTGCTCGAGCAACTCCCGAAATGCCTCCCGTGAGATCACCAGTAACTCGGTCGGCTCCATTGCCGCAACTGACGCCGAGCGCGGGTCGCCGTCGAGCAAGGCGATTTCCCCGAAACTCGCCCCCGGCCCCTCGATGGCCAGCACCGCTTCCTTGCCATCTTCAGCAGTCACGAAAACCCGCACCCGGCCGGTCGCAACGACATAGAGCGCGTCTGCCCGGGTCCCTTCGGTAACGATCACTGCGCCCCGCTTGACCTGCAACCGTCCCGTCAATGCGGCCAGGCTGTCCAGTTCGGCCGCGGACAGCGCCGAGAAAATTGGCACTTGCGACAATAATGACACAGGCATCTCTACACCCCCTTTATGCGGCCGGCAATGCCGCGAATTCACACCACTAAACAGTATCGCAGCGCCCACCCGGTAAAAAGCCTGGGCAGGTAGCCGCCGGCTCAGCGCTGGCGGCGGCGGCGACCTCGCCCGGATGTTACCGCACCGGCAGCCACGGGCGTCGGAAGTTCGACCTCGCTGGCCAGATAAGGAAATGCCGCGCTGTGGTGGGGAATACCCATGGCCTGGACAAAGTGTTCCTGGAAGCGAGACTCGATCGCGGTCTCGACCTTCTCGATGCGGCGTACTTCGCGCTCGATCTCGACGCGGGCATTAGCGTCAACCAGTGCGATATGGGCGCCGGTACCGGCAGCATTGCCAGCGGAGGTTACGCTGGCAAGGGGGCAGTCGGGGATCAGGCCCAGCACCATGGCATACTTGACGTCGATCTGCGAGCCGAACGCCCCAGCCAGGCGGATACGGTCGACCTGTTCAACGCCCAGTTTATCCAGTAATAGCCGCACGCCAGCATATAGCGCCGCCTTGGCCAATTGAATCGAACGCACGTCTTTCTGTGTGACGGTAAGCCTGATGTCAGCATCGTGAAGCACGTAGGCGAATGTCCGCCCATCCGGGACCACCCGCTTCGAGTGACCAGCCAGCGCACCATCGATCACGCCATCATGGCCGACCACGCCAGCGAGATACATCTGCGCCACGACCTCGATGATACCGGAACCACAAATGCCGGTAATGCCGACGGCCTGAGCCGCCGTGCCGAAGCCGGCCTCATCCGACCACAGATCGCAACCAATTACCTTGAAACGCGGCTCCAGGGTGCGGGGATCGATCCGAACCCGCTCCACCGCACCGGGCGCCGCCCGCTGGCCGCAACTGATCTGCGCACCTTCAAACGCNGGNCCNGTTGGACTGCTCGCAGCAAGCAGNCGCTGACGGTTGCCAAGGACGATCTCGGCGTTGGTCCCGACATCGACCAATAGTGTGATTTCATCGCGCAGGTAGGGTGCCTCTGAAAGCACNACCGCNGCACAATCTGCGCCCACGTGCCCAGCGATACACGGCAGTACATAGCAGCGGGCCCCGGGGTGGAGGCCGAGGTCAAGTTGCCCAGCCCACAGGTTGACGGCTTCGTCGGTTGCCAATGCAAACGGTGCAGCACCGAGTTCCACCGGGCTCAGTCCAAGCAGCAGGTGATGCATGATCGGGTTACCCACAAAAGTACAATCCAGTACCTCATCGGTTCTGACGTTCGCCTGAGCGCAAACTTCGGCCGCCAACTGCTTGACGGCCTCGCGCACTGCCTGGGACATCTGCGCTTCGCTGCCCGAGTGCAGCATGACGTAGGACACCCGGCTCATCAGATCCTCACCAAAACGGATCTGCGGATTCATCCGGCCGGCAGAGGCCAGCACTTGCCCACTGGCCAGATCACACANGTGNNCNGCGATCGTTGTCGAGCCCACATCCACGGCAAGGCCCAGTGCTCGCTCATGGAGCCCGGNCCAGATTGCGATGATTTCGCGCTTACGGTAGACGGCCACGGTCACCTTCCAGCCCGCTGCCCGCAGCGNATCCTGCAGGGATTGCAGCACGTGCAGATCACACGAGAGCCCGGTCAAGCCCCATTNGAACTCGAGTTCCTCCTGCAGTCGCCGCANATCACCGACCGGATCATGCATGTTGGGCTGGACCACCTCGACATAGTGCAGGTGAACCAGCGGGTTGACTGCCAGTTCGTGTACCTCGGCCCGTTTGCGCACCACCTGGCGGTGCACCTGACTCTCGGGCGGCACATCGATCACCACGTCCCCGAGTATCTGGGTAGAGCACCCGAGCCGGCGCCCGGGCGGCAATCCGTTGACCGCGTGGTACTCGACCTCGTTCTCGCCAGGGCCTGAGAGGTTGCCGATTGCCGACTCTATGCCATGCTTGGAAAACGACCCCTCGCTCAATTCGACCTGGCAGCGCCCACAGATAGCGCGACCACCACAGACCGAGTCNAGATCCACGCCNAACTCGCGGGCGGCCTGTAGTATTGTGGTGCCAGGANTGAAATGGCCGCGNCGGCCCGAGGGNGTGAACACCACCAACGCAGTGGNGCTGTCTACGAGGGNGTCAGTGACAGGATTTTTTCTACCCATGTTCACTCGTCACTACCCATGCGACGTGGTTCGCTCGGGTGTACCAGATAGTAATCCGAGGCGTCGGCGAAGAAGATGTGCTCGCGGGTTTGNAGCCCCGTGGGCGCATCCAGGCAACCGGCGGCGATGGCCAGTTCTTTCTGCTGGGTCGAACGCCANAAAAGACTTGCACCGCAGCGGTTACAAAATCCCCTCTGAGCATGCACTGACGAACTGAACCAGGTCAACGTTCCGCTGTCGGAGATATCGACGCACGCCGGAGGCGCCGCGGTTGCAGCCCAGTAATGGCCGCTGGTCTTACGGCATTGCGAGCAGTGACAAACCAATACCGGGCGTAGCGGCCCCTGGATCGTGAAACTGACGCTGCCGCACAGGCAACTGCCACTGTGCCTNGATTCAGGCACGGACANCCCGGCGACGCCCACGGCGGCGGCCCTCGCGGGCGCCTTGCTCCCCCGGTGTCGGAGGCTCCCGGTACTTGCCAATCCAGCGCAAGCAATCCGGNTCATGACCCATCATCACATCGGCGCCCATAACCGCTTGCATGACTTCCGCGTGCAGGGGATTAGTGATTGCCGAGGTCATCCCGGCACTGATAGCCATGGTCAGGAAAGCAGCGTTNAGGCCATGGCGGTTGGGTAGTCCAAAACTGACGTTGGATGCGCCNCANATGCTGTTGACCTTGAGTTCTTCCCGCAGCCGCCGCAGGATGTGTATGACTTGACGGCCAGCATCGTTCATGGCGCCTACGGGCATGACCAGCGGGTCTACCACGACGTCCTCCCGCGGGATACCGTGATCCTGCGCGCGCTCGACGATCTTGCGGGCAACCTCAAAACGCACGTCGGGATCTTCTGAAATACCGCTNTCGTCGTTAGAGATAGCAACCACTGCCGCCTGGTGTTTCTTCACCAGTGGTAATACCTGCTCGAGGCGCTCGTCCTCNCCGGTGACAGAGTTAACCAGGGCCTTACCCTGGTATGTCGACAGCCCGGACGCCAGCGCTGCAACAATAGAGGAATCGATCGACAGNGGTAAATNGGTCANCGATTGCACCAGTTGTACACACTCGGCCAAGATCGCCGGCTCATCGGCGAGTGGAATACCCGCATTGACATCCAGCATGTGGGCGCCGGCCGCCACCTGGGCCAGGGCATCTGACTGCACCCGGCTGTAATCACCATTTTTCATCTCCTCGGCCAGNACCTTGCGACCACTGGGGTTGATCCGCTCACCAATCACACAAAACGGCTGGTCGAAGCCGATCCTTACCTCTTTAGTCACTGAACTGACAACGGTTATGGTCACGTNACTGTCCTNTACTGTGGTGAAATTTCTGTACAACCGGGATACCAGGGTACCCGCCCCGCCAGTACGCCGGATGCCCCAATGATATCGGGGATTCGGTGTTCCTGTCGGTAAGCCATCACGTGTACACCATGTACACCCTCGATCTCCCTGATAGCCTGGATCATCTCGACACAAATTCTTATGCCTTCCTCCTTCTGATCGTTCGCCTCCAGCAAACGCTTGATGATCGCATCGGGAATGTGTACCCCGGGCACATTGTCCCGCANCCAGGCTGCGGTCCGNGCNGAGGCCAGNGGGCCCACTCCCACCAGGATGAAACAGCGCTNATCGAGACCCAGATCGCGGGCCTGCCGCATGTACCNCGTCAACCTNTCNAGATCAAAGCAGTACTGGGTCTGGACAAATTGGGCTCCAGCTTCGATCTTCTTCTGTAGGCGCAGNGGGCGATAATCCAGCGGTGGTGCAAACGGGTTGGCCGCAGCCCCGATGAAAACCTTGGGCGGCACCGTCAGTGGCCTGCCACTCATCAACTCGGAACGATCCCGCATGGCGGCAACCGTCTGTAGCAGCGACATGCAGTCGAAGTCGAATACCGGCTTGGCATCGGGCTGGTCACCNGCCTGCACTCCGTCGCCGGTTAGACACAGAATGCTGCTCACGCCCATNGCGGCGGCGCCCAGGACATCTCCCTGGATTGCGATGCGGTTGCGGTCACGGCACGATACCTGCATCACNGTGGCATAGCCTTTGCGGGTCAGTAACGAACAGACGCCGACGCTGGACATATGGCANTTGGCGCCCGAGCCATCGGTGGCATTGATGGCATCGACCCAGCCATCGAAAATACCGGCTCGACGGTACACCTCTGCCGAATCGGCTGAATCCGGTGGAGCGATCTCGGTGGTCACCGCGAAACTGCCGGCCCGCAGCACCCGCTCGAGCCGACCAGACGAGGAGTATCCCGGCTGTACCGACAATGCTGTGCTCGGCACGGCCTGGTCGTCGAGATGCACGCTAGGTCCCGTTGCCAAAGAAGCGCCGNTCGCGCTTTTCGCGGACCTCGCGNAACCACGANGANGCGCCACGGTGGGATTGGGCCAGGGGNGGCTGAATCACCTGCAGCCCCGAACTATCCCGCATCCTNGCTGCGCCTTCGACAGCATCNACCCAAACGCANCGCATNTCGGGCTCGATTTCGCAATAACCAGNTTCGTGCACACCGCCACAGGGCCCATTGCGCAACTCCTTGGGGCAGTTCATTGGACAGGACATGCCGGTCTTGCCGAGCACACAATNGCCACACATGCNGCAATCGAAAAGCAGNGACTTGANGCGGCACTCGAGTTGGCGNATCGGCCCCTCCACCCGGTCGTAGCCTAGCCACAACCACAGCGGNTGCAAGGCCAGCAGCAAACCCTCGAAGTGATCGTACAGCCACTCGAGCAGCNTGGCGTTGCGGACCGACCATTGCCTGACCTGATACATGGTGTCGTTAGCCGCTCTCATCGCTGTTCGCAGGCATGCCTTTTGCCCGCACCAGCGCCAGCAAGTCGTCNTCCGAATATGCCTGTTCCAAGGCATGGGCTGCTGCCCGTGCAACCCCTTCGATATCGTCATCGCAGGTGGCCGTCTCGCGNCGCCACTCGTTGATGTAGGCATCNGATGAACCCTTGCCGGCGCGCATTGCAGCGCGATCAATGGCCTCCTGGAAGCGCTGGGAGAGCATCACCTTGGCAGTCTCCCGGCCCTCNCGTGCTATCACCTGCGAGGGAATTGCCCGCCAGAACATCGTAATAAGCTTTGCCATCAGGGTTCTCCNGNAGTGGTCGATTGNTNGTTAATGAACGCNGCCAACNCCTGNTGCAGGTCGCCGTAGCCGGTTACAACNTGCTGGAACTCGAGTCCCANCCGCTTTGCCGCNGCGCGCGCCATCTGCAGTACCTGCTTGGATGGGTTCTGCGACAAATATACTACTCGTAAATAGTTCGAAAAATAGNTCTCTAGGAGTTCGGGGTGTTTATTGATACCCAGTTCTTCCATGACCAGGCGTTCGAAATGGCGGGCCAGAAAATCTGTCAGATAAAACGTGGCCGGCTCGGCTTGGTGCAATGCCGAAAAAAGCGCAGACCCGGAAAAAAACTCGTAGCAGTGGGCGCCCGCCAGGCGCTCCACATTTTCCTCGCGCAACACGGCATCCAACCGCCCACCAGTGCCGCAGTCGGCATAGGCCACAAATATCGCACTGAAAAGACCTCGGTTTGCCTGGATCTTGGCTCTGATGCGCTCAGGGATCTTTTCTGGCCGGCTGTGCAGGTTCGCCGGCAGGCACTGTACCGCCAGGTGNGTCCAGCGGTTGAGGCNAATAATCTCCTGTAANTCATGCGCTAAAGCACCGCAAGCAATAACCAAAATCGGAGNCTNGTCGCNCTCACCCATGANATCAGCATGCCCTCCNGCTGCGAACCAGGCACCCAACTGACTAGGTAGCGGCACAGANCCCGCGNACAAACCGGCCAGGCAATTGGCCGGCACACTTTAGTCGTNCGATTACGCCGGCAGCGGCTCGCCGCGTCGTTCNGCAATCAGGCGCTTGGCNGTTTCAACCGCGACTGCAGCGTCACGGCAGTAGGCGTCCGCACCAATAGCCTGGCTGAACTCATCGTTCAGCGGGGCACCACCCACCAGCACGACATGATCGTCCCGGATACCCTGCTCAACCAGGGTGTCTATCACAACTTTCATATAAGGCATGGTGGTAGTCAGCAACGCGGACATGCCGACAATATCTGGCTTGTGCTGCTCGATCGCCTCGAGGAAATTCTCCACTGAGTTGTTGATGCCCAGGTTAAAAACTTCGAANCCAGCACCTTCGAGCATCATGCCGACCAGGTTCTTACCGATATCATGGATATCGCCCTTGACAGTACCGATAACCACGGTACCAATGGCGCTGGCACCAGTCTCGGCCAGTAGCGGCCGCACTATAGCCATGCCACCTTTCATAGCATTGGCCGCCATCAGCACCTCGGGCACGAACAGGATTCCGTCCCGAAAATCGATACCGACGANGCGCATACCTTCGACCAGCNCGTCTGACAAAACCTTGTCCGCCATCCAGCCACGTTCGAGCAGGATATTGGTACCTTCCTCGACCTCACCCTTGAGGCCATCGTACAAATCATCGTGCATCTGCTCGACGAGTTCTTCGTCCGACAGAGATNNAAGATCCAGGTCTTCCTGATCGTTATCGCTCATCTGNGGCGTCCTCCNTCTGTTNTAGNCAGGATCAACTGACCAACGGGATTCTAGATTCAACCATTAAGCACGTTGACACTGCCGCGACACACTGGTTTCGAATCGCGACATGGCCTAAGCTGCACCCACTACAGTCAAGAGCTGCCTCGGGTCGAGGACCGGTTACCCGATGGCGGCGAAATCCCGGTCCCGCATACCAATAAGATAGAGGATGCTTTCCAGGTTGGACGAACTCAGATTATAGCGAGCCCGCTGCCGCACTACGGGCTTTGCCCGAAACGCAATACCNANNCCCGCCCGGCTCANCATGGGCAGGTCGTTGGCGCCATCCCCTACGGCAATCACCTGCTCCAGCCGGATACCCTCCTTGTCTGCCAAGGTCTCCAATAANGCAACCTTGCGTTCTTCATCGACGATGTCACCCAACACCCGGCCAGTCAGCTGGCCGCTTTCGATCTCCAGTTCGTTGGCATAGGCATAGTCCACGCCCAGTTGCTCCTGCAAGCGGCGGGCAAAGAAGGTAAAGCCTCCGGAGAGGATGGCGGTGCGAAAGCGAAAGTGGCGCAAGATACGCAGCAGGTGCGCGGCACCGTCAGTGATCTGGATGGCATCAGCAACCTCCTGCAGGGCCGACTGATTCAGCCCCTTGAGCAGGGCTATGCGCTGGCGAAAGCTGTCCGCGAAGTTGACCTCGCCGCGCATGGCGGCAGCCGTGATGCTGGAGACCATCTCGCCGACGCCGGCGGCCCGGGCCAACTCATCGATCACCTCGTTCTGGATCAGGGTCGAATCCATGTCGAAGCAGACCAGCCGCCGATTGCGGCGGAATGCATCGTCACCCTGGATGGCTACGTCGATGTCCATCTCCTGTGACAGGTGCAAAAAGGTCGCGCGCATAACGGTCATATCAGGCACCTCGCCGCGCACCGCAAACTCGATCGCCGCTCGGCGTTTGTATTCCGGCGTGCTAAGAAGAGCCCGGCCCGACAACCGTGTGATACGGTCGATGTTGAGGTTGTTGACCGTGATCAGCTCGGACACCCGGCTCAGGTGCTCGGCCTTGATCTGCCGTCCAAGCACCGTGATGACATGCCGAGACTGGCCCTGGGCACCAACCCAGTCGCTGTAGTCGACCTCTGATACCGGAGTAAAACGTACATCCAGGTCGAGTTCGTGCGCTTTGAAAAGGAGTTCCTTAAACACCTGTGAACTGCCGGGCCCGGCCGGAATCTCGACCAGCATGCCCCAGGAGAGTTCATTGTGTATGACCGCCTGTCCGATATCGAGTACATTAACCTCGAATCGACCGAGAACGGTGGTGAGTTGGGCGGTAATACCCGGCCGGTCATGGCCGGACACCTTGATCAGGACAATCTCTTTCATCTGGCTGCCCGGTAACTATAACAGCAAGTCCGTGATTGGCAGGCGCTATCGGCGACAACGCTCCATGATGGCGCCGACCGCGCTGAAAAATAACCCGGGCATGTGACCTATATCAAAGCAGCGGGTGGTATAACTCACGAAGATACAGGTAATATTTCTTTCGTTACTGTAATTGAAACGGGGAGCGCAATCATGGGTGAGATCGTTTTAGCAGCCAAGGTAACGCACGTACCTTCAATGTTTATTTCGGAAATGCCCGGAGAACATGCAGGGTGCCGGCAACCAGCCATCGACGGGTTAGCCGAGATCGGCAGAAGGGTGAAGGCGGCGGGTGCCAGTTCGGTGGTGGTTTTTGATACTCACTGGCTGGTGAATTCAGGCTATCACATTAACTGTAATAGCCCTCATCAGGGACTGTATACGAGCTCGGAGTTTCCCCATTTCATTCGTAACCTGGAATACGATTATGCCGGCAATACAGCGCTTGGGCAGACCATTGCCGAGATTGCAACTGCCAACGGTGTGCTAACACGAGCACATTCAGATATTCCGTCACTCGGCCTTGAATATGGCACCCTGGTGCCTTTGCACTATATGGGCGTGTCCCGTGACCTCAAGGTAGTTGTAGTCGCCGGCTGGTGTTATGACGCGAGTTATGACGAATCAAAGATTGTTGGCCAAGCCGTGCGCCAGGCGATTGAGCGATCTGACGAAAAGGTCGCTGTACTGGCAAGCGGCTCTCTGTCCCATCGAATATGGGAGAACCACCTAGTCGAACAAGGATTATTCAAGATCAGCCGACCATTTAATGAGGCGGTGGATCGTATGGTGCTCGAAATGTGGCAACAAGCCCGGATCAGGGAGTTTCTGGAAATATTGCCCGACTACGCAAAACACTGCAGCGGTGAGGGATGGATGCACGACACGGCGATGCTGTTTGCGATGCTCGGCTGGGATCAGTATCAGGGTAGCGCAGAGATTTTGACTGACTATTTCCCGAGTTCCGGGACAGGACAGTGCAATGTCGTCTTTCCAATCTAAGGTGCTGGTCAAACCGTAGTTACACCGCAATACAGCCGAATCGGCACACGCCTTGAAGCGTTCCATCTGCACCGTTCCCAATCAGATTTCTTCAAACCGATGGTGCAGCAGTACCCCTGATCTTCAGATTCAACCGGGGGTTTGAACTGTTATTTTCCCACCAGGTCGGGTCAGGTTAAGGCCGACAAGCACCAGCCGGGTATCACGGGAAATCTTCGAAGAAACCCCAGGTACTGAAAAACAGGCCCNGTCGAAGAGCNGGGAACAAGACAGCTACAAATACGGGCCCTAGAGCCTGGCCCAGCTGGGCCAGGCGNGGTGCCTGTTTGATCCGAAGTGGGCAGGAAATGTATTTTGCCGCTCCTTTGCTCAATACTTGAGCCGTAAACCGAGTATTGGNCCGGTTTTAGTGTTAAGACACGATGAACAGTGTGTTTAATCTGATCAGAGTCAAGATGGCTGATTGAATAATATGTTCACTTACGACTGNGGATTTTCTCCGTTTAGTAGGTTGAAACACTCCATAGAGCCGAATGGCACAGATTTTGCTGGGGTTACAGGGTAGAGATGGTACATCCCGTTATTTGTCCTGAATCGCCGGGTCTGTACAGTAATCGACCTTGGCCAGCCTGGAATCGACGACGGGGCNTTTGTGGTGAAGGTGGAATGAAACTAGATAGAAATTATGTGTGCTGAGTCAGCGTCGCCGACAGAAGCGGTCTTGCCGTTGCAGATGCGCCATTGCCACGGAACAGGCTTTTATTTCTCCTTCCCGCTGACCTACCACCACATCGATGAACTGGCCGTCGTCGCCTGGCTCACTGTAGCTAGTAGCACGCGGGTTGCCACCGTTCTTTCTGTGATCCTCACCGGCTGTGGGACTGCGCTCAACTCTTTGTTTCGGTACCGTCGCGGGTCGATTGTTGAAAGGTTGATGGCCCGGCAGNGGCAGGGCCANCCGGCGAGTAGATCCAGATCTCCTGNCGGGTCGAGGGAGCAGTCGNCATGATCGGATTTTTGCGCACCTTGGGGNCGCCACAGCGCGCCCTGATCGAGTCCGGAGTTTTGGCCCTGGTGTTGTTGGGCCTGACTGCCATGATTGGTGTTAGCCATTACCTGTTGGACTTGAAGAAGTACCGCGAAGTACGCCAGGAGCAGGAGGATACGGTCGTGAAACGGGCCCAGACCGTGTTAGAAGAGGCGCTCAGCAAGACCGTCGCCGATGCACGTTTTCTTGCTGAAACCGCGCAGCATATCGGTGTACCGGTGTCGTTGGGCGATGCCCGGACCGAGATGTTGGCGTCGCAATTTAGCGCCTTGAACCGCCAGCGGCCGATGTACGACCAGATCAGGNTCCTGGGCTATCGTGGCCTTGAGATGGTGCGAGTCAATTACCATGCCAACGGACCCAGAATCGTCGAGCGACAGAAACTGCAGGACAAATCCAAGCGCTACTATTTTGTGCAGGCCCGCGACCTTAATGCCGGTGAGATCTATATCTCACCCGTAGACGTCAATATCGAGTGGGGCCAGGTCGAGCAAATACCGCGACCGATGTTCCGGGTGGCCACGCCGGTATTTGATGATAACGGGCACCGGCGCGGTGTGATTCTGATCAATTATAAGGGTCAAGCCCTGGCCGAGATCTTCAAGACAGCCATTGGCAGTGCCGGTGAGAGACTGATGGTTGTGGATAACCGTAGTTATTGGCTCAGTAACTCCCGACAGGAGCTCGAGTCAGGATTCGTCTACGATCCGGATGCGCGATTCCAGAATTACTACCCCGATGTCTGGAAGCAAATGGCACAGCACAGTGCCGGCACCCATGTCGACCGCCGTGGCATCTTTACTTTCGCGCGGCTCGATCTGCAGAAGATGACCGGGGTGACCGATTCACCCGGATCTTCGTGGTTTGTTGTGGCTCTGTTTCCGAGTGCACTGCTGCGCTTGTCGCTAGGCCATAGTATTTATCTCGTTACCTATGGTCTGCTTTGCCTGTTCGGGCTAATTTCGGTTGTAGGATTCGGCAGGATCCGGATCAAGCAGTTGCGTGCATTGGATCGGCTGGCCCTGGTTGAGCCAATGGGGCGGGTGCTTGAGTCCACTGCAAACCCAGTGGTAGTCACCAATCCGATGGGCCGGATAGTCTTCGTCAACGATGCCGTACTCGAGCATACCGGCTATTCCCGCCAGGAACTTCTCGGCTACGATCGGATCGACACGCTGGTGACACCGGCTGCCGGCGAGGGTAGTCGGTCGAGGCTGCGCGGGTTGACGACCGGGAAACTAGAGCCGGGTATGTTCGACGCCGGCCTGCAGGATCGCAACGGGAAAAATTACCGGGTAGCCTGGAGCGAGGCACTGCAAAGGGACGCCGCCGGTGAGGTCACAGGGGTGACCTACATCGGTGAGGTGCCCCGGGCCGGGCTGCAAGACGATGAGTGGCTGCGCAATCTAGCCGCGGCCACCGAACAGAGCCCGGTGACGGTGATGATTACCGATACCGACGGTCATATCGAGTACGTCAACCCACGGTTCACTGCCCTGACCGGGTACAGCAACGAGGAAGTGGTTGGGCAAAAACCCAGTATCCTCAAGTCAGGGGAGACACCGCTGGAAGACTACCGCCAGTTGTGGTCCAACCTTAAGGCCGGGTGCGAATGGCAGGGTCTTTTCCACAACCGCAAGAAAAACGGGCAGTCGTACCTGGAGGCCGCCACTATTTCTCCACTACGAGATGAAGGCGGTGAAGTAACCCACTTTCTCGCGCTCAAGGAAGATATCACAGAGAGGACACGGCTGGAAAAGAACTTTCACCTGGCAGTCGAAGCAGCTCCCAGCGCAATGATTTTGGTCAACCCGGAGGGCATCATCGCACTGACTAATTCTCGAGCCGAGGAGATGTTTGGCTACACCCGCGAGGAAATGTGCGGTCAGTCGCTGGAGATACTGGTACCTGACGAAGCCCGCCAAGCCCATGCTGGATTGCGCCGTCGTTACACCAACAATCCTTCCTCCAGGTCGATGGGTTCGGGTCTGGAGTTGCACGGTAAACACCGGGACGGACATATTTTTCCGGTAGACATCGGCCTCAACCCGATTGAGACCAGCGAAGGAACCATGGTGCTCAGTTCGGTTGTTGATCTCTCCGAGCGGCAGGCGCTGCAACACAAGCTGGAAGAGCGCGACCGGCAGGTTGTCGAATCCAATGCCCTGGCAACAGTGGGCCGGATGGCTGCGATGGTTGCACACGATCTGCGCAATCCGTTGTCGTCGGTCAAAATGGGGCTGCAGATTCTCAATCGTTCATCCAGCAAGGGACATGGTAAAGGCGATCAGGAACTGCAACGGATTGCACTGGATCAAGTGCAGTACATGGAGAAGATCTTGAGTGAACTCCTGTCATACGCCAAGCCCACTGTTCTCAATCGGGAGTGGCTCACCATTAGCAAAATTGTCGACAGGACCGTATTGCTTTGTGAGAAGGAAATACAGCGACACCACATTCGGCTTAAGGTCTGGAACCAGTTGTCCCTGCCGACTCTCTACGGCGATCCGCATCGTCTGCAGCAGGCGATCTCCAACCTGATTACCAATGCGATCGAGTCCTGCGTCGAGACAGGGACAGGGAAGGGGGAAATTAGCGTTCGCTCGCACCTGGATCTGGGTGAGGATATCCCCCGCGTTTGCATAGAGATCATCGACAATGGTGTCGGCCTGGATCTCAGAACTGAGAGTAAGGTGTTCGAGCCATTTTTTACCAGTCGAGCCAAAGGAACAGGGCTCGGGTTGACCATCGTCCGCCAGATCATAGCGGCACATGGCGGTACAGTGACACTGTCGAACGAACCAGGTGGAGGAGCCCGCGCGATGGTAAATTTGCCGACGCGGCCACTGACGGAGGCAGACGAGACAAACAGGCAAACAGTAACGCTACGGCCCGACAGTGATGAATTCAGGATGCTCGAGGTAACAGGAACCCGTGAGTAAGATACTGATTGTCGATGATGACATCGCCAGTTGCCGTACTCTGCAACTGCATTTTCACAGCGCTAACCACACTGTGGAACTGGCCTACGATGCCCGGAGCGGCCTGTCGGCTGCCGAGTCGATGGCTCCGGAAGTGATCATCATGGACATTCGTATGCCTGGCCAGAGCGGCCTGGAAGCATTGCCGGATTTCAAGTCCCGCTTTCCGAAAACACCGGTGATCATGATCACTGCTTTCGACGACATGGATAGCACGATCACTGCCATGCAGCTGGGGGCAGATGACTATATCGCCAAACCGATCGATATCGGTGAACTGGATCAGGCCGTAGAGCGCGCGATCACACGCCGCGAAAGCAGTCGCCAGGGGTTCCAAATGGAGCCGGCAAGTCAGATTGGTGAGCGGGGCTACACTATTATCGGTAACAGCCGGTTGATGAAAGAGATCTTCAAGACCATCGGGCTGGTTTCGAAAAAACCGGTGACAGTGCTAATCCAGGGTGCCAGTGGTACCGGCAAGGAGTTGGTGGCCCGCAATATCCACCGCGTAGGTCCTACTCCGAACGGGCCCTTCGTCGCGATCAACTGCGCGGCGTTGGTGGAGACCCTGCTCGAATCGGANATGTTCGGGCATGAAAAGGGTGCTTTTACCGGTGCTGTCAGCAGCCAGCCTGGAAANTTTGCGATAGCTCAGGATGGCACTATTCTGCTCGATGAAGTGGGAGAGCTGTCCCCAAACATACAGGCCAAGCTGTTGCGNNTACTGCAGGAGAAGGAGTACATNCCAGTGGGTGGCAAAGAGACGANGAAGACCAACGCGAGGGTCATCTCAGCGTCCAACACAAACCTCAAACAAATGGTCNATGAAGGCCGGTTCCGGGAAGATCTTTATTACCGGCTGCAGGTCGTCAGTATCCAGATGCCTGCGCTCAAGGATCANCTGGAGGACCTGCCACTGTTGATCCCGNACCTGCTTGGCCGNATCAACCGCGAATTTCACCGGAGCGTGTCGACTATTTCCCCGAATGTCATGGAGGCATTCTACGCTTACGACTGGCCAGGNAATGTGAGNGAACTGGAAAATCTTCTGATGAAAGCGGTAGCGATGTGCGCAGGAGATTCGATCACGCTGGACCTGCTGCCGCCGGAGATATCTAAACAGAGCATGCAGCCACTACCCATTTTGGATGTTCATATGAGTCTGCGGCAAGTTGAAAAGGATCACGTGCTGCGGGTTCTGCAGCACACCGGGTGGCACCGTGGTCGGGCCTGTGAAATCCTAGGCACGTCTCGACCCAGACTGCGACGACTGATCAACCAGTATGCTNTGGAAGCACCCGACGANAGTGTAACTGCCACTGAAGGTGATTGATCTCGGGGTAGCCGGCCCGGGTTTCCTACCAATGACTGAACTGCCTGTAGCGCTTTGATACAGGTCGGGAAGGTCAGTTGTCCGGCCCGTGGGTCAATGGCCGAGATTCNTGTGCCGAAGGATTTGCCTGGCAAATCTGAACACTGTGTAAAACAGGNCGCCCTTGATGGAATGATCCGTTCACTAGTGCCTCTGATTGAGGCGGTCAGATGGACCACTGAAATGACGCATTTCTCCAAAAAAGCAGGAGGTATGTTTGTCTTCTATGTAAGTTGGCANGGTAATTGCTTCATAAACTAGTAAGCAAACACACCTGCGCCGGGGGTCCGTACAAACACGTGGTGTCGAATGAACTTCTTGCCAACCAAGTTTATGGTCCCGTCAAGACGTCGCTGTCGGTGCGCCACTCCACCAGACCTCCGATACAGAAGGTTTGGCCGGGGAGAACGTTTTCATGATTGAACTGAATAACCTCGCTCGAGCGTTGCTGGTCGTCGGGCGTCTAGGCACNAGCTTCAGGGCAAACAACAACGTTGCCGAGCGGGGAGAGTGGAGATGAAACGATGGGGGAAGTTCGGGTCGGTCATTTCCTGTTTTATAACCGGCACCGCGCTGGTTCTGGCGGTCCCAGGCGTTGCGGTCCAGGCCAGTGGCTTTCCGGAGATTGGGCCTTTGCCATTAAAGGAAGTCCCCAAGGAGTCGCTCGCCAAGATGGGCCAGCGGCTGTTCTTCGACGTGCGGGTCTCGGGGGATGGTGCTATCAGTTGCGCCACCTGCCACGATCCGGCCCAAGGCTTCACNCGCCAGGTAGGCAAAGAAGGCAAGCCCATGGCGTTGTCTGATGCCTATCCCGGTACCCGCCACTTCCGCAATGCACCGACCCTNATCAACGTGGTGTACAAGGCAGATTTTGCTGATACCGGCTGGGGGTGGGACGGTCACATGGGCGCTAACCTGAACGACGTGATACGCGACCAGATCACCGAGACCATGATGATGAACATGGATATGCGGTTGATGCACGAGCGGATGAAGCAGGATCCAGTNTACGTTCAGATGTGTCAGGATAACTTCAATGGCGAGTGTAGTTCGGGCAAGGGTCGCAAGGCTCTGGTCGCATTTCTNCAGACGCTGGTTTCAAAAGACGNGCCNTTCGACAACGACAGTCTGTCAGGAGAGGCTCAACTAGGCCGACTGTTGTTTGANGGAAAAGCNNACTGTGTNTNCTGTCACAACGGNNCCTATTTCTCGGACGGCCAGCCTCACAATACCGGTGTGCCGGAGAACTTGGAGGTCTTCAACGACCCGTTGCGCCACGTTGCCTACCGCGCTGTGATCACCAACCACGGAGTGCCTAAAGCCGACGTCTGGCGTCGTGATGTGGGCTATTTTCTGGTAAGCAAGGACTACCGTGATGTCGGCAGTTTCATCACACCCACTCTGCGCGAGGTTGTGCACACCGCACCCTACATGCACAACGGGATGTTGCAGACGCTTGAAGAGGTGGTCGAGTTCTACACAGCGGGCGGCGGCCACGACGACCCACTGGCCNCTGAATTGAAACCACTGGANCTGAATGGTGNCGAACAGNCCCAACTGGTGGCTTTCCTNCGCAGTCTCAGTAGTCCGGTTGCACCGACTGCCCAGAAAGTAGCCATACCANTGGAATATGAACCTATAGACGACTGGCTGGAAGTCAAGAACTAGTCTGCTGGGGAGAAAATGAAACTGTCTATACCATCACCGTTCGTCTTTTCCTTGGTCACTGTTTTGCTGCTGGCCTGCACTAATACCATGGCTGACAGAGATCCCATACTGTCCAAGATAGACCTCGATGCTGATCCGCCACTCGCACCGCTGCCGCCGCCGCCGGCACCGCTAGACAACCCGATCACACAGGCCAAGGCGGACCTGGGTATGAAGCTGTTCTTCGATCCCAAGATGACCGGCGATGCCAGCCTGAGCTGCGGAGACTGTCATGACCCCAAGCAGGGCTGGGGTTTCAATGACCCGATCTCACGAGGCTATCCCGGCACGGTGCATTGGCGAAATTCGCAAACTGTAGTGAACACTGCTTATCTGGGGAAGCTGTTCTGGCAGGGCAACGCCAAGAGTCTCGAAGCCCAGGCACCGATCGCCAACAAAGGTGCCGTAGCGGGTAACGGTGAGGACGATGTGATGGAGGCCCGGTTGCGGCAGACCCCGTACTACATCCAGAAGTTCCGCGAGATCTTCGGCACCGAACTACCGAATCTTGGGGACGCCTGGATGGCCATAGCTACCTTCGAGCGCACCCTGAGCCAGCGGGACACCCCACTCGACCGCTACCTTGCCGGTGACAAAGAGGCACTGTCTGAGACGGCTCTCAAGGGCAAGGAACTGTTCGAAGGTAAGGCCAACTGCATCGAGTGCCACAATGGGCCGACGCTGACCGATGAGAAGTACTACAACCTTGGCGTACCGCGACCCCTGGAATGGGAGGAAATGGGTCTAAATACCGTGACCTTTCGCTGGGAGGCTTACGCCAAGGGCGTGCACGAGAAGTACTACCGTGACTGGAAGGACGACGCCGGCCTTTACTACTCGACCAAGCGACCCACAGATGTAGGTAAGCATCGTACTGCACCGTTACGCTATCTCGCCTACACCGCGCCCTATATGCATGCCGGCCAGTTCTACACACTGGAGGAAGTGATCGACTTCTACGACGAGGGTGGCGGCGACAACGAGTTCACCGACGGCACTCATGGGTTGGAGAACAAAACACCGATTCTTAAGCCGCTCAAACTTAACGATGAGGAAAAGGAGTCCCTGGTAGTTTTTCTAGAGGAGATCAGTGGTGACGAGATCCGCCTCAAGCTGCCCGAAGTGCCGCCCTACGAGGTGATGCCGGACGTGCCCGGGCTGACCCAGGCCCGGGCCAAGCGCATCGGGCTGGAGACATACCTGGCCAGAGCCGCTCAACAGTAGAAAGAGGATACGCAATGCCAAAGCAATCAGTTGACAGTCGTAAACAAGGCGCTTGCATGACCCGCAGGGCCTTCCTGTTCGGCAGCAGCGCGGCGGTGGTCGGTACGGTCTGGTTGCCGGGACTACCTGGCCTAGAGGGCAAGGCACTGGCAGCCGAGGTAACCCGCTACCCGCGCAAGCTGATTGGCAGGTTGAGTAGTTTACAGTTGAACCAGCCGGTTAAATTCAATTACCCCGACGAAGGGCAGAACTCGAACAGCCTGCTGTTCCGGCTGGGGCAACCGGTTGGCGGCGGGATA
>PBTT01000003.1 GCA_002729195.1 Acidiferrobacteraceae bacterium | reverse complement strand
TCAGGATACCAAAGCGATCAGTGTCAACCCGGATGGTGAGATCAATGATTTCTGCATGAACGACAAGTGTGCCGCAGGGACTGGCCGTTTTCTGGGGGCTGCTGCAGTTGCCTTGGACCTGCCTTTGGACGACCTTGGTTCTACAGCCCTGAAGTCGGATAAGCCCGTGCGTATCAGCACCACCTGCACGGTTTTTGCCGAGTCAGAGGTTTTATCCTGGCTGGGCAAAGGAAAGAAACTGCCCGACATACTCTGGGGAGTACACCAGTCGATCGCTACCCGAACCATCGGCCTGGTGCGTCGGGTAGGACTGGAAGAGAAGATTACATTTACCGGCGGGGTAACCCGCAACGTGGCCATGGTCAAAGCGCTGGAAGATCGGCTCGGCACCCGCTTGAATGTGAGCGAACAGGCCCACTACATCGGCGCACTCGGGGCCGCACTTTTTGCTCTGGATCATATCCTGGAGAGTCGCAAGCCTGCAGTTAAGGCGGGGGCAGCATGATGGACTGTACCGCAGGTATCGACGTAGGTTCGACCTACACCAAGTGCGTAATACTCTCGGCCAACGGCGAGATCATCGGCCGAATGTTGTGCCCGACAGGATTTAAACTGGGAGAAGTCTCGGAGCGACTATTGAACGAGACCCTGACAGATTGCGGCCTCAAGCGTGAGGATATCGGTTATGTGATTTCTACAGGTTTCGGTCGCCACCAGGTAAAGGACAAGGATGCAGCCGTGACCGATCTTACGGCCGGCGCCCGCGGCACTGCGTTTTTTTTCCCCGATACACGCACCATACTCGACATTGGCGGCCAAACCATGAAAGCGAGTCGAGTCGATGAGAACACCAAGGTGCACTCATTTCGGCTCAACGACAAATGTGCAGCTGGGACCGGTGCTTTCCTGGAAAAAACTGCGCATTACATGGGCTTCAAGACAGAGGATATCGGACCGCTGTTGGTCACCTCGCGCGAGTCTGTTTCCATATCGGGGGTATGCGCAGTGTTTGCCGAATCGGAAGTGATTAATCACCTCTCCCAGGGTACTGCGCCCGCAGATATCATGCAGGGTGCTATATCGTCCCTGATCAAGAGATCGGTCCAGTTAATGAAGCGGGTTCGTGCCGAACCCGGATATACCCTGGTCGGTGGCTTGCTGCGGTTCCGGACCATGGTCGATGAGGTGCAGGACAAGCTTGGCCACGAAGTCAATGTTCCCGATGGTGATNTGGTTCAGTTCGCGGCTGCACTCGGTGCGGCAGTNCTGGGGCACGGCCGGATGCAGCAACTGGGAACAGGCAGCGGACTANCGGTTGNCNCCAGTGTNGCCTGANCAGGCNAGNGCCGCNGGCTGTTGCAGTCCAGNTACGGCAGCGNCGGANNTTCCCGAGTCCAGCGCCATCACGGCCGACCCGGCCCTCACTGCCCGCGGCTGGGTGAAACGNTACCTGGCCGACCCGGCAAGGGCTGGTGAGGCGCGCGAACTGTACTCGGCCCTTGGCTACGAGGTGCTNGAACAGCAGNTGGACCCCCAAGACTTTCCCTTGGCTTGTGGCGATTGCCCTTCAGTAGTCTGTCGTGGTTACGTTATGATCTACACTCGCAGGTAGCAATCATAGATTAAGCCGAGTTTGTACTCATGACCGACGTGATGGACATTACCAGAGTGCGGGTGTCCTGCAAGGACTGCTCCCTCGCCGAGCTGTGTTTGCCCCGAGGCCTCGACGCCAAGGATCTACAGCGCTTCGAGAAAGTGGTTGGGCAGAAGCCGNCGTTGAAAAAGGGAGAGNTTATTTACCACGCCGGGGATGATTTCCGGGCCCTGTTTGCGGTCAAGTCAGGCTCACTCAAGATCATCATGTCGCAACCGGACGGGGAAGAACAGATTATCGGCTTCTCCATGCCGGGTGAGTTGTTCGGGTTCGACGGTATCGAGGATGTTCATTCATGTTCGGCAGTGGCATTGGAGCGCACCAGCATCTGTGAACTGCCGCTGGATGCAGTGAGCGACATTGCCCGCGAGATTCCTAGCCTCAATCGTGAGCTGTACAAGGTGATGGCGAACGAGATCAGTACTGACCAGTCGATGTTGCTGCTGCTAGCCCGGCGTAGCGCCGAGGACCGGCTGGCNGCATTTCTGCTCAGTTTGTCGCGCCGATTCAGCAGCCGCGGCTTCTCTGAAACGGACTTTGTATTGTCCATGCCCCGCCACGACATCGCCAACTACCTCGGGCTNGCCGTTGAGACCATCAGTCGTTTGTTCAGCCGCTTGGCTGAAGAGAATGTGGTTTCGGCTAACGGGCGTAAGGTCAGGATTCACAGTCTTGACCGGCTGCAACAGCGGGTCGGCGACTGTGCGGGTAATACCGCGAATGCACGCAGCCACGCCTGATCTATGAACTGATCTCTGATTTGGTTCAGATTACCCGTGAGTGTCGTGGCCGGCCGGGTGTGTGGCCCAGGTAGCAGTCAAACACCATGCAGATATTGCGCAGCAGGAAACGNCCGGCTGAACTGACTTCGACCAGGTCGNCGTTTTTTACTGTCAGCAGNCCATCACTGGCCATCGGCTGGAGATTAGTCAGTTCCGCCTCAAAGTAATCTTCCTGGTCGATGTGGTGGGCTTGCAGTACCTGGCGCAGGCTGACTNGCCCAAAGCACATCAACTGTTCGATTACNCTGCGCCGCAACTCGTCATCTCTGGTCAATTCAATCCCACGGATCGTCGCCAGATGGCTGGCGTCTAGGTCGGCCTGATAAGCGTGCAGGTCTTTGTGGTTCTGGCTGTAGGACCTTCCTACCTGGCTGATGGCGCTCACTCCCAGGCCGATCAGGTCACTGTTGGCGTGGGTGGAGTAGCCCTGGAAGTTGCGATGCAAGGTGCCGTCGCGCTGGGAACGGGAGAGCAGATCGTCTGGGCGGGCAAAATGATCCATCCCGATGTAGACGTAGCCGGCACCGGTTAGGCGCTCGACACAGGTATCAAGAATACGCAGTTTTTCCTCGCTGTCTGGCAGGTCCTTCTCGTGAATTCGCTGCTGGGGTGCAAACAGGCTCGGTAGGTGTGCGTAGTTGAAGATGGATAACCGGTCCGGCAGCGCCTCAAGAATCTCATCGAGCGTGCGACTGAAACTGCCGACGCTCTGAAAAGGCAGTCCGTAGATGAGATCCACGTTGGTAGAACGAAAGCCCCGGCTGCGCGCGTATTGGAGCAGTTGGATGGTGTCTTCCCGGGGCTGGATGCGGTGGACGGCTTGCTGGACCACAGGGTCGAAATCCTGTACCCCGAGGCTGATCCGGTTAAATCCAGCCTGTTGCAGGCGGTCCAGGGTATCGGTCGAAACCGTTCGTGGATCGATCTCGATGGAGTAGTCGCGGGCATTATCCTCGGTCAGGCGGAAGTGCCGGCCGATGTGTGCAACCAGGCGCTCGAGTTGTTCGGCACTCAGGAAAGTTGGTGTACCCCCACCGAAATGCATCTGTACGACCGGCCGGCCGTTGTCGAGCAATTCACCCTGAAGTTCGATCTCATGACATAAACGCTCGAGGTAGTCGACTCCCTTGTCGACGTTCTTGGTGACGACCTTATTACAGGCACAATAAAAGCACAGGGTCGAGCAGAAAGGTATATGCAGGTACAGTGACAGCGGCCGTGGGTCGGACTCCTCGTTGCTCAGCCGGGCAAATTGCCGGTAGCGCTGCTCGGTGAAGTCCCCGCTGAACTGGACCGCGGTGGGGTAGGAAGTGTAGCGTGGCCCCGCCGTGTCGTAGCGGCGGATGAGGTCCGGGTCGAATACGCAACTCGATGCTTCGGCAGGTACGGCCATATGGCGTGGTGGCTTGAATAAAGAAAATAGATAGTGGTGATGTTAGCTGAGCAGCCAGTGTTAATTTAGAGGCTGCATACCAGGTGATTTTGATCTGAATCAGGTACCTTGTGCAAACATCCGCGCTGCGGGCCCATCGCTTTTTCTTCCCGGGGACGGTGATGGATTTCGACGCTCCCGGGTGCGCGCCCAGGAATCGCGCAAGGACACCGTGCGGTTGAAGACCGGTCGGGCGTCACTGGAATCTGGATCCACACAGAAATAGCCAAGGCGTTCGAACTGGAAGGTAGTGCCAGCCGGGTGAGCGGCAAGGCTGGGCTCGATACAGGCATCCGTCACCGTCACCAGCGAGCGGTCGTTGAGGGTTTGGTGAAAGTCGGCGTTCTTGCCGGGCCGGGGATCGGGCACGGTAAACAAGCGGTCATACAAGCGAACTTCGGCAGTGACTGCACGGCGTGCGCAGACCCAGTGCAGGACGCCCTTGACCTTACGGCCATCGGGAGCGTTGCCACCATAGCTGTCAGGGTCATAGGTGCAGTGAACTTCGATCACACGGCCAGCGCTGTCATGCACGATCTCAGTACAGGTAATGAGATAAGCCCAGCGTAGTCGCACTTCGCGACCCGGTGCCAGCCGGAAGAACTTGTGTGGCGGGNTTTCAAGAAAATCATCCTGCTCGATATAAATCTCCCGGCTAAATGGCACCGNGCGTGAACCCATGGTNGGATCAGCGGGATGGTTGNCTGCCTCGAACTCTTCGACCTGTTCGGGCGGGTAGTTATCGATGACCAGTTTGAGCGGCCGAATGACAGCGAAGGCGCGTGCTGTGACGCGGTCCAGGTCCTCGCGCACACAGTTTTCCAGCACGCTCAACTCAACTCGCTGCTCGTTGCGGGTGACGCCGATGCGGTTGCAGAAGTCGCGCAGCGATGCAGGAGAGTAGCCGCGCCGGCGCATGCCAGAGAGGGTTGGCATGCGGGGGTCATCCCAGCCCCGGACCAGGTCATCGTTGACCAGGGTAGTCAGAAAACGCTTACTCATCACCGTGTGGTCAAGTTCCAGGCGTGAGAACTCGGTTTGGCGTGGCCGCATAGGCACNGTAACGTTGTCGAGCACCCAGTCGTACAGTGCTCGGTGGTCCTCAAACTCCAGAGTNCACAGGGAATGAGTCACTCCCTCAATAGCATCCGACAGGGGGTGNGTGAAGTCGTACATTGGATAGATGCACCAGGCATCACCTGTGTTGTGGTGTCGCTGGTGGCGGATTCGATACAAGGTGGGATCGCGCAAATTCATGTTGGGTGAGGCCATGTCGATTCTGGCTCGCAGTACCCGGCTNCCGTCCAGGAACTCACCGGCGCGCATGCGGGTAAACAAGTNCAGGTTTTCGGCGACGCTGCGGTCACGGTAGGGGCTGTTACTGCCTGACTCGGTTAGGGTGCCACGCGTGGCGCGGATTTCTTCGGCCGAAAGATCACACACGTAAGCCCTGTTGTGGTTGATTAGCTCGATTGCCCAGTCATAGAGTTGCTCGAAGTAATCAGAGGCGTTTCGCAGACGGTCGCCCCAGNCAAAGCCCAGCCAGCGCACATCTTCCTTGATGGCTTCGACATACTCCGGGCTCTCCCGGTCCGGGTTGGTGTCGTCAAAGCGCAGCAAGCAGTGGCCGGAAAAACTTTGGGCCAGGCCGAAATTAAGGCAGATCGACTTGGCATGGCCTATGTGCAGGTAACCATTGGGCTCTGGCGGGAAGCGGGTGACGATGCCCTCGGAATATTTCCCCGCTGCCAGGTCGGTCTCGATCATCTGGCGGATGAAGTTGGTGGGTGCCTGTACGCTGTCCTGGTCGGCCATGAATGGGTCTATTTGGGTAACTTCGGGTGCGATCGAGATGCGTATTCTAACTGGCGGCAGTACGCNGGGTTTTCATTGCGCCAGTTGTTCCAGCGCCAGGGTCAGCAGCCTAGATCCGGGATCTGCAAGGGTCTCGATAACGCTGAAGTGATTGGCCCCGGCAATCGGCGCGAGTATCGTGTTTGCGCCATGTCGGCCCCAGACNGCAGCTAATTCTCGGCTCTGGCGCTCGAATTCCTCACTCTCGCTTGTTCCCCAGGCGAGCACCAGGTCGATTTNATGACCCGGCACCCGGTGCACTGGGCTACAGTCGTAGGCGCCCATCGGATCAAGGCCAAGGGCGCGGTTGATACCAGTGAACTGCAGGGGAGTCAGGTCATAGATGCCCGAAACGAGTACGCCCCGGGTGACCGGCTGCCGGGCTAGGCCAGCNGTGATAGNGCCCCAGTCGGTGGCCANTAACTCAGCGGCCAAGTGGGCGCCCGCCGAGTGCCCGCCGATCTGAACCCGGGTGTTATCGATGCCGTAACGAGGTGCCGCCGCCCACAGCCGAGCCAAAGCCTCGCGAACAGACGCTGTAATCTCCGGNAATCGNACTTCCGGGCACAGTGGGTAGTTGACGACCGCCGCTGCGACNCCAGCATCGAGCAGNCCGCGGATGAANAGCCGAGTCTCCAGCTTATCCATCGCTTGCCAGTAACCGCCGTGCAGGAAAAANTGCAGCGGCGGGGCNGTGNCCGCAGGAACGAACAGATCCATCGACTCCCANGGNGAATCCCCGTAGACGATAACGTCGGTAAGNCGTTCGCTCAGGACTTCGCCCTGCTGCCGCCAGCGCTCGAAATACGCCAGTGCATCAGGTACCGTGGCACGCGGACTGTAGAGCCGGTCGAGCTCAACTGCGCTATAGCCTCGGTATACGGGCTTGGTCGGCACCGCTACCGGCGCCAGTGCCAGCGCAGAAACGGCGACCGCGCTGTTCTCCGGGATACCGGTCGTGCAAACATGAACCCGCGGCAGTCCCCCGCCGAGCACTTCACGACAGGTCAGTTCCAGCCAACGGCCATCCAGTTCAGCAGCACAGGGCTCACGCAGGTGAATGACCAGTCTCTCCAGGTGCTGCGGGCCGGTGCCTTGCGCCAGCAGTTGCCGGAGCAGATCAGCCAGACTAGAGCGCAACTGCGCATATAAAGTGGCGCTGCGCTGACTGCAGAATAACCCGTGTATGGATACTGCCCGGCGACCTTTCGGAACGGGCAATGCCAGATCCGGAGGGTCCCTCGTCAGGATTACTTCCATGGAACGCCGGGATCAGTTACCGGCAACGGCGCTGCCGACTGAGTCGATTAGAAGAATAATCAGCGATAGTAACTGCACGGGCCCCGTGACACGGGGGCCCCGACAAGTCACAGGCCATCAAGGCCGCTGAGCACCCCAACTACCACTTGGTTGGCGTGGATAGTGATGAGGGCTGGCTGGCAAAGTAGGCGGCTACGTCCTGCATGTCGGCATCGCTCAGGGCGGTGACCAGNNCTTTCATGANGGCGTTGTTGCGGCTGCCTGACTTGTAGCCGGTCAGGGCATAGGCTATGAAATCCGGGTACTGTCCGGCGAGCACTGGGTACTGCGGAGTCAGCGGTTTGCCNCCGCCCGGACCATGACAGGGTATGCAGGCCTGCGCTTTTTNCTCGCCCGCGGCTGCATTGCCTTTGCCTTTCTCCCCGTCGTTGGCAGCNNCTAGGCTGCTTAGGTAGGTCGCGATGTCAGTTATGGTCTGGTTGCTGAGGGTATTCGCCTGGGCCTGCATGGTAGGGTGGCTGCGCNCCCCCGACTGGTATGCCNTCAGCGCGATGGCCAAGTACTCGGCNTGCTGCCCCCCAAGTTTGGGGACCCGAAAAGGCGGGTAGGTGTTGCGCAAGCCCGNAGCNCCGTGGCAACCCATACAGGTGGCAGCGGCCGCCCGGCCCGAATCGANATCTCCTGCAGCGTGAACGGGCAGTGCAGTTACCGCAACAAGCAGGCCGACTACCAGTAACGACTGAATTTTCATTGTTTGGCTTCTCTATGAATTTCGTGGAGCGCGAACTTTAGGCAACCGTTGTGACCGATGCAACTGAAATCCCCGGGAAATCTTGNCCGGCAACGGTCAGTGGCGCTGCAGGACCAGGGCCAGTTCTTTGAGGCCGCTGGGATGGGCGATGAAAGCCTCCAGGTTCTCTGGCCAGTACCAACGGGTAACGGGAAACAGCCGTTGTAGAGTCAGTAGATCGCAATGCCAGGGCGGNCCCCCAGGCCGACCGGTCTGCATGAATAGGCCCAGCAGCAACCCACCCGGCTGCAGCCATCGCGCCAGGGCGGTGGTATAGACTTGCCACTGGGCTGGGGGCAGAGCACACAGAGCGGTCTGCTCGTAGATCAGTTCGAAGGTGTTGCCGGGGGTGGGTTCCCAGGTGAGTAAATCTGCGACTTGGGTGTCGGCGCTGAGATCAGTTGCCTTAAGTTGCCTATGCAGGTCGGTAATCACGCCGGGGACGATGTCGATGGCGGTGACCTCGTAACCCATCCGGCACAGCGCTATCACCTCGTGACCNCGCCCGCAGGCCGGGACCAGCACCTGCGCCGGCGGCGGCTTAAGGGCTGGCAGCCACTTCGCCAGCGCCGGGCTGGGGTCACCCCGGTCCCAGGGTGTGTGTCCGGCATGGTAGCGGTCCGCCCACATAATTTGTTGATTTGGCTCAACAGACATGCTAGTGATCGTACTGTAACCTGTAGGTAAACTGCAGGCTGTTTGTTTAGGCGGGCCGGCGGCAGCGGCTCTTTTAAGTCCAAGGAGGAATCAGAAATGGAGTATCAGACGGGCGATATACGCAACGTGGCCTTTACCGGCCACGCCGGCGCCGGTAAGACCACGTTGCTCGAGAGCATGCTGGCGCAGGCTGGCGCCATCAAGTCAGCCGGTGCGGTGGAGAAGGGCACCACGGTTTGCGATTACGACGAGTTGGAAAAAAAACACGGGCATTCCTTGGTTGCNACCCTGGCTGGGTTTNACTACCAGGACACNCACNTCAATCTTCTGGACACNCCCGGTTACCCCGATTTTGTCGGCGCCGCGCTCAGTGTTCTGCCAGCGGTGGAGACGGTGGCCGTGGTCATCAACGCCCAACAGGGGGTGGAGAGCACCAGCCGGCGCATGATGGACTGGGCGCGAGAGCAGGAACAGTGCCGCATGGTGATCATCAACCGCATCGATGCAGAAGATATCGACCTTGAAGTTGTTTATGCACAGGTCCGTGAGATATTCGGTAAGGAGTGCCTGGCTGTTAATCTGCCTTCTGCCGGTGGTGCCGAGGCCCTGGATTGCTTTTTCAAGGCCGAGGGTGAATCGTCCTTTTCCTCTGTGGATGAGGCCCATACTGCGATCGTTGATCAGGCTGTCGAGATAGACGACGACTTAATGACGCTGTACCTGGACCAGGGTGAAGTATCGGCAGACCAGTTGCACNNCGCGTTTGAACAGGCCATGCGNGAAGGCCATTTGGTACCAGTGTGTTTTACCTCGGCTCACTCGGGTGCCGGTGTCCCNGAGCTACTGGATTTCTTCGTGCGTTTGCTGCCGAATCCCAGTGAGGGCAATCCACCGCACTTTCTCAATGGTCNCGGTGACGATGCCCAGCCGGTCGCAGTGAGTCCGGACCCGGCNCAGCATGCACTGGCTCATGTATTCAAGGTGTCTTTTGATCCTTTCGTTGGNCGCCAGGCCCTGTTTCGCCTGCACCAGGGCACAGTGCGCAAAGACGGCCAGTTGTTCGTCGGCGATGCTCGCAAGCCGCNTAAGGTCGGCNCCTTGATGGTGCCTTTTGGCAAGGAGGGGGCGGAAAGAACCTGTGCTGTACCCGGCGACATCGTCCAAGTATCCAAGGTCGAGGGGCTCTCCTACGACGACGTGTTGCACGATTCCCACGACGAAGATCTCATCTACCTGCAGCCTTTGCCGCTGCCGGCACCGATGGTGGGTGTGTCGATTTCACCGAAGAGCCGCGGCGACGAACAAAAGATCGCAGATGTGCTGGCGCGGCTGACGGTTGCCGACCCCTGCCTGCGGGTAGAGCGTGACCCGGTAGCCAACGAAACCGTGTTGCGTGGAATGGGCGACCTGCACCTGCGTGTTACGGTCGAGCGCATGGCAGAACAATATGGCGTGCAGATCACCACCAAGGTACCAACCATCCCCTACCGGGAAACCATCGCTAAGCCGGCCGAGGGACATTGTCGGCATAAGAAGCAAACCGGTGGTGCCGGGCAGTTCGGCGAAGTATTCCTCAAGGTGGAACCGTTGCCTCGCGGCAGCGGTTTCGAGTTCGTCAACAAGATCGTGGGTGGGGTCATTCCGGCACAGTTCATCCCTGCAGTCGAAAAGGGTGTTCAAAGTGTGCTCGATGGCGGTGCCGTGGCCGGCTTCCCGATGCAGGACCTGCGCGTTACCGTATATGACGGTAAACACCACGCGGTCGATTCCAAAGAGGTCGCTTTTGTCGCCGCTGGCCGCAAGGCTTTCCTCGATGCTGTTGGCAAAGCCAAGCCGGCAATACTTGAGCCGGTGGTCAATCTTGAGGTAGTGGTTCCAGAGGGCAACATGGGGGATATCACTGGTGATCTGTCCAGTCGTCGTGGGCGGGTAATGAGCACCGACGCACTACCGGGCTCGCGCTTGAGTATCCGTGGGCAGGTGCCGCTGGCCGAAATGGGGGATTACCAGTCCCGGGTTAAGTCCATGACCGGCGGCGAAGGCCATTACACCATGGAATTTGCTGACTACGAGCCGGCGCCGGGCGAGGATCAGAAACGCCTGATCGCGGCCTTTCAGCAACCGGCAGAAGAGTGAAAGCCAAGCCGGGCTGGTAGCAGCGCGGTGCTATACTCCGCGCCCATTTTCCAGCATAGGGATGCCGGAAATCTTACCCGCGAGGCGCATCGGTGCATAGAAAAAAGACCGACGATCTTCGGATCGTCGAGATCAAGGACGTTGCCAATCCGGCCACGGTCATCGAGGAGTTCCCGATCACCGACCAGGTGGCCGACCTGGTTTCAGCCACTCGCCACGACATTCACCGGATACTGCACGGCGAAGACGATCGCCTGGTAGTGGTTGTTGGCCCTTGTTCGATCCACGACCCGGAGGCAGCGCTGGAGTATGCCGGGCGCCTGGCCGCACTGCGTCCTGCTTATGCCGATCAACTGCTGCTGGTCATGCGCGTGTATTTCGAGAAACCCCGGACCACGGTCGGCTGGAAGGGTCTCATCAATGATCCCGGCCTGGACGGTTCGTTCGACATCAATCGTGGCTTGCGCTGGGCCCGCAAACTGTTACTCGATATCAACAGCCAAGGCGTGCCGGCCGGCACCGAGTACCTGGACCTGCTGACACCCCAGTACTTGGCCGATCTCATCGGCTGGGGGGCGATTGGCGCTCGCACCACCGAGAGCCAGCTGCACCGGGAGATGGCCTCGGGCCTGTCTTGCCCGGTGGGCTTCAAGAATGGTACCGACGGCAATCTCAAGATCGCGGTCGACGCGGTCGGCGCGGCGCAGCATCCGCATCACTTCCTGACCCTGACCAAGAATGGGCACTCTGCGATCTTCGCAACCGGCGGCAATGACGATGGTCACCTGATCCTGCGCGGCGGCACCGAGCCCAATTACAACGCGCAAAGTGTTGGCCGGGCGGCGGATCTGATGTCTACCGCGGGACTCGCACCGCGCTTGATGATCGATTTCAGCCATGCCAACAGTGGTAAAGACCCTACCCGGCAGGACCAGGTGGCAGAGGACATCTGCTGCCAGCTTGCCGGCGGCGAACGCCGGGTGATTGGGGTCATGATCGAAAGCCACCTGGTGGCAGGGCACCAGCAGATAATGCCGGGCCAACCGCTGACCTACGGCCAGAGCATTACCGATGCCTGTATAGGTTGGGACGACACTGAGGGCCTGTTGCAACGCCTGGCCAATGCCGTGAGCGAACGACGCGGACAGAGCAAGCCGGCGTACCAGTCGACTGGCTGAGCGCGGGCGCCGCCAGGTCCGGTATGTAGCCTGGCTATTTATGCAGTGATCAAAAATTTTGTTTAGGCCGCGCGATTGACAGTGCTAATGTCTGCATCGTGATCAGTAAGCCCAGGGCGGTCTGTTTGGTTAGAGCAGCTCCCTCTACTACGCGGTAGGCAAGGTAACCGGTGCGGCAACGCTTAGGATTCAGGAGACCCATCACATGATCAAGCCGCACGGCTCGGATACTCTTAATCCTCTGTTGGTCGAGGATCCGGGCCAGCGCACGGCACTGGCAGCCGAAGCCAAACAGTTGCCCTACCTTGTTCTTAACTCGGCCGCTGCCGCCAACGTGGTGATGCTGGGTGCGGGTTATTTCAACCCGCTAAGGGGCTTCATGAGCAAAGCCGATGCGCTGAGCGTAGCCGGTGGCATGCGTACTGCCGGCGGGCTCTTCTGGCCAGTGCCAGTACTCAACTTGACCAGCGATGGCCACAGCATCATGCCGGGCTCGCGTATTGCTTTGCGCGACCCAAACATCGAGGGTAATCCCGTGATTGCCATACAGGAGGTGGCTGCAGTCGAGGAGTTAACCAACGAGGAGATCGATTTCATCACCGCCAAGGTATACCGCACCAGCGACCACCAGCATCCCGGGGTCACCACCTTCGCCTCACTCGGCAAGTTCGTTGTGTCTGGCCCGATCCGGGTGCTGAACTTCAGCTACTTCGAGCAGGACTTTGCCGGTACCTTTCGCACAGCCGGCCAGATCCGTAATGAGATCGCGCAGCGGGGATGGCAGAAGGTGGTAGCTTTTCAGACCCGCAACCCAATGCACCGGGCCCACGAGGAGTTGTGCAAGATGGCAAGCGAAGCGGTCGGCGCCGATGGCGTTCTCATTCACATGCTGTTGGGCAAGCTCAAATCAGGTGACATCCCGGCCGAGGCGCGCGATGCCGCGATCCGCAAGATGGTAGAGCTCTATTTTCCGCCCAATTCGGTCATGATCGCGGGGTATGGTTTTGACATGCTTTACGCCGGGCCCCGTGAGGCCGTGTTGCACGCATTATTTCGCCAGAACTCGGGCTGTACCCACCTCATTGTTGGACGCGACCATGCGGGAGTGGGTGAGTACTACGGTGCTTTTGATGCCCAGGCCATCTTCGATGAGGAAGTGCCGCCAGGAGCGCTCGCGATCGAGATCTTCCGCGCCGATCACACTGCTTTTTCCAGAAAGCTGAACAAGGTGGTGATGATGCGTGATGTGTCCGACCACACCAAGGAGGATTTCGTTCTGCTCTCTGGTACCCGGGTGCGGGCAATGCTGGCCGCCGGCGAGGAGTTGCCGGGCGAGTTCGCCCGGCCCGAGGTCGCCCAGATCCTGAGGGATTACTACCGCAGCCAGGCAGAGAAGGTCGCCTGACGGGCCAGGTTACTGTCGAACAACAACTTGGGCATGTCGTTGTGGCTCGTGGGCTGATGCTGCTACCAGCGCGAGCGGACGGGCAAAGCGGTCAGAGACTCTCGAAGAGTTCAGAGCCCTTCGAACTGGTCCACTGGGATGCTTTCGTTCTCCAGCATTACCGGGATGTCATCATCGATACGGTAAATCCGCTGGCGGTTTTGTGTGATCAGGCCTTCGCTGAGCGGCGTTGCTACTGGGCTGTCGTCGGCAGTAGTGATTTCGCCCCGACCAATAGCTTCATTGATTACAACCAACTGCTCGCTGGAAAGAACAAAGACTGGCTGCTTGCTGACTGGGCAGCACAGGATCTCCAGCAGTTTTCTGTCAATGGGCATGGGCTGGCTTAATCTAGTTGCAGTTCGCTAGCGACGGTCTGCGAAGCGCTGAGTATACTCTGCGCCGGTCAGTCTACGCAGAAGCAGCGAGGCGGGCTTCCAAAGCAGGCAACCCAGGCGATTATGGCTTCAGGCTCCAGAACGGCGGTACTTGCGGCGATTGGCGGTAACGCCGTTCTCACCGTGCTCAAGTTCTCGGCGGCACTTGTCACCCACTCGGCCGCCATGATGAACGAGGCGGTGCATAGTTTGGTGGATACGCTGAATCAGGTTTTTTTACTCATGGGTTTGCGCCAGGGTGGGCGTAGCGCAGACGATCTCTATGCCTTTGGTCACGGGCAGAAGAAATACCTGTGGAACCTGTGGAGTGCTATCGGGCTTTTCTCTATTGGCTGTGGTCTGGGCTTGGCGCATGCTTGGCATGTTTGGCAGAACGCGGGCGATGGTTTCGTGGCTGGTGATATCGCGCTGGGTGGGGTTGCGATAGATTCTCTGTGGATCTCGGGTAGCGTGCTGACAGCCGCCTTGCTGATTGAGGGCCAGGTGCTGCGTATTGCCTGGCGTGAGTTCGCGGCTGGAGCACGGACCCAGGGCATCCAGCCCTGGCGGCGACTGCTCGAACCCGATGACCCAACTTTGTTGGCCGTGGTGCTGGAAGATGCCATTGCCGTCATAGGCGTAGTATTGGCAGCGACTGGCATCGTGCTTGCCCGGTTCACTGGGGACATTTCCTGGGATGTTGGCTTTTCTGTCGCCATTGCTCTGATGCTGGGGGTTACGGCGGTAATCCTGGGGCGAATTAACATGCGCTTCTTGTCCGATATCAGAGACCGAGAAGCGGAGGCTGCGTTCATCGAGATCGCTGCATCCCACCGGGAGATCGAGCGTTACCACGACCTCAGGAGTATCGTGCTGGACGAGCACCACACGGTGCTGGTGGCGGAGGTAGAGATCCGTGAGGAAAGCATGCTCGCGGGTTTACGTGACAGCATAGACGAGCAGCAGGCCCGGTTGTTGGCCTTGGTGCCTGACAGGAAACGCGACGATGCGGATCTGCTGGACTACGTAGCCGATCGCGCGGCTGTTCAGGCGACCTTGGAGCGCACCGAGCGAATCATCGATGAGCTCGAAGTGCAGTTGCGCGCGCGCTGCCCGCGGGTATCCCACGTTACCATTGAGGTGCAGGGTATCGCCGAAGACGATCGCTCACAGTATAGAATTCACTCTAACCAACCGGAAAGATTATGATGCGAATACATGTTGCAGCGCTAGCCGCATTTGCGGGACTGGCTTTTTCCACACCGCTGGCGGCGGACCAATCCGCGCCATCAGATCAGAAACAAAAGCTCAGTTATGCACTGGGTTACCAAATCGGCAGCCAGATCGCCACCCAGATCATGGCCGAGCGCCTGGATCTTGACCCGCGGCAGTTCGCGCGGGCTATAGAGGACGTTCTCTCGGCCAGGCCACCTGCAATTAGCGAAGACGACATGGCAGCGGCGATGAGCGCACAGCAGCAACAGGCACAGGAGCAGCAGATAGCAATGGTAGAGAAGAACAAAACTCGGGGCGAGGCTTTCCGGGCAGCCTTTACGGAAGAGGACGGTGTCCAGACTACTGCCAGCGGCTTGGCGTACCGGGTGTTGACCGCAGGCAGTGACAAGCGGCCCGGGCCAGAAGCGACGGTGGTGGTGCATTATCGGGGTACTCTGGTCGATGGCACCGAGTTCGATAGTTCCTTCAAGCGCGGCCAGCCAGCCACCTTCAGCCTCGGCGGCATCATCCCCGGCTGGCAGGAAGCTCTGCAGTTGATGGGTGAGGGTGCCCGCTGGGAAGTGGTCATAGCGCCGGAACTCGGCTATGGCAGCGCCGGTGCCGGTGGCCTGATTGGCCCGGAGGAGACTCTGGTGTTTGAAATCGAGTTGCTGGAAGTGAAATAAGCCGGGCTGAGGCCATAATCTTAGAATAATTCGTAAAAATGACTTTTTTTGTGGTAGTTTGGGGGGTAGTGGTGGCTCGCAGCAAAGCGCAGCGCAACAGGGTACGATAGCGTCGCGATCGTTGCGGCGGTTGTATGCAGGCGCCACCCGAAAGCAATTTAAAGAACCAAACTAGAGGAGGATAGATCATGAGTGTAAGACGTTTTTCGCCGTATCTGGCGGCCCTCGCTTCGGCTCTGCTGCTCGGCAGTGCAGGGTCGGCCGGGGCCGCTGAGTCCATCACCCTGGGCGCGGCCGTGTCCGAGACCGGCAAGTATTCGACCAACGGCAAACACACCCGCAATGGTTATAACCTGGCCATCAAACGCATTAACGAAATGGGTGGGGTCAATGTTGGTGGCAAGAGTTACCAACTTAAGATCATCTACTACGACGATGAGTCCACCCCGGCGCGCGGCGCGCAACTGGCCGAACGTCTGATTAAACAGGACGGCGTCAAGTACATGTTGGGCCCCTACAGTTCGGGGCTTACCAAAGCGATCGCGCCGGTGACCGAGAAGTACGGCATCCCCATGGTGGAGGGCAATGGCGCTTCGCGCTCGCTCTTCAATAAGGGTTACAAGTACTTGTTTGCCGTGCTCTCGACCTCCGAGCAGTACCTGGCAGAGGCGGTTAACCTGGCGGCCGAGAATGCGGGTAAGTTGGGTAAGAGCGCCTCGGACGTCACTGTGGCGCTGGCTATGGAAAACGATCCGTTCTCACAGGACATTCGTGCTGGCGTACTGGACGATGCCAAGCGCCATGGCATGAAGGTCGTGATCGACGACAAGTTGCCCAAGGACCTGAGCGATATGGCCGCGACGCTGACCAAGGTCAAGGCGCTGAAGCCAGACCTGTTAATCGTATCGGGTCACTCCAAGGGCGCGGCGTTGGCCCAGCGACAATCTTCTGATATGAAGGTGGATGTCCCCATGCTGGCCATGACTCACTGCGAGGCGGCCAAGGTGCAAGACAAGTTCCCCGGCATCTCGGACTACACCCTGTGTGCTACCCAGTGGGCCTCGACCATGAGTTACTCCGACAAGTGGTTCGGCAGCGCTTCGGACTACGCCAATACTTTCCGCGCTGAGTACGAAGGTTACACGGTGGTGCCCTACCAGGCTGCCGAATCAACGGCGTCGGTGCTGGTTTGGGCGGACGCATTTGAGCGCGCTGGCAGCCTTGATACGGACGCTTTGCGTGATGCGCTGGCAGCCACGGAAATGCAGACCTTCTACGGCAACATCAAGTTCGCGCCCACCGGCCAGAACGTCGCCAAGCCGATGGCTCTGCGGCAGATTATCGGTGGTAAGTACAAGGTAGTCGCACCGTCTAAATGGGCGGAGATCCCGGTAGTTTTTCCCAAACCGACCTGGGCTGAGCGCTAGTCCGGCAAGGCATCAAGCCCCCAGCGCCTTGACCGGCGCTGGCGGGCTTTTTTCTCATGGACAACTTGCAGATCCTGCTTGACGCACCGATTTTTTCGGTGCAACTGCTCATAGACGGCTTGCTGGTTGGAGCGATTTTCGCCCTGGTGGCCTACGGCATGGCACTGGTATGGGGTGTGATGAATATCATCAACATCTGCCAGGGCGAGTACGTCATGCTCGGTGGCTTCATCACCTATCTGCTCTTCAGTTGGGGTATCTCTCCGTTTGTTGGCATCCCGGTGGCATTCGTGGTGCTGTACTTGGTCGGCTGGTTGACCTACCGGGTGGTTATCTGCCGGGTAGTGGAGCAGGACCTTTTCATTTCGATCCTGGCGACTTTCGGTATCAGTATCTTGCTGCAGCAACTGATGAATCAACTGTTCACAGCAGATGTGCAGACCGCCGAAGCAGGCCTGGGTACCGCCTTTCTGTTCAACAACATGGTCACAGTACCATGGGTCAAGGTGGTGGGATTCGTACTGGCGTTATCGGTGGGGGTGGTGCTGGTCCTGTTCATGGGCCGCAGCCGCATGGGTCAGGCCATTCGGGCTACGGCCCAGAACGCCCGGGCTGCGCGAATCATGGGCATAGACACTGACCGGGTCTATGCTGTGACTTATTCCATCAACGCAGCGATTTGCGGCGCTGCTGGTGCGCTGGTTGTTATGACCTGGGTGGTGCAGGCATTCCAGGGGCTAGCCTATACCGTGCGCTCGTTCATGATCGTAGTGGTGGCCGGCATCGGCAACCTGCCCGGTGTGGTGGTAGCTGGCCTCGGGCTCGGAGCTGCTGAGAGTTACGCCGGGTTCCTGCTCGGTGCAGAGTTCCAGACTGCGTTTATATTCTCACTGCTGGTAGTTATCCTGTTGTGGCGCAACTATCGGTTGCGGGCCCAGCGCAAGGTATTACGGTGAACGTCATCCTGAAATACACCCTGATCGCTATTGCTGCATTGGCGGCGCCGTTGTTGTTTCCCGAGTACCAGATACAACTGGCCTGGTTGTGGCTGATGGTGGTGTTCGCACTGACTTGGGATGCGGTTGGCGGACAGATGGGCTACAACTCCTTTGGCAACGTGTTCTACTTTGGCCTGGGCATGTACGTTACTGCCGTGGTGCAGCGTGATCTTTATTACGACTTTGAGGAATACGAGACCCTTGCCGGCAGCCTCGATACGCTGCCCCCGGCAGATTACCTGACCGGCATGTCGCTGGGCCTGGCGGCGAGCGCAGTTTGCGCAGTGCTCTGCGCTATCGTGCTGGGGTCCGGCATCCTGCGCTTACGCGGCCACTACTTTGCGATCTGCACGCTGGGCTTGGGTATCGCCGCGGGCGAGATCGCCGCCGGCATCGATTACATCGGTGCCGGCTCCGGGTTGGTGACGCCGGTTTTCCCGGATGGTCTGGGCGAGAAGGGGCTGTTTTTCTGTTACCTGCTCCTGGCCCTGGCTGCAGTTACTTTCTTGGTGCTGCGCTGGCTCTACACCAGCCGTTTCGGCCTGGCCATCAACGCTATCCGCGACGATGAAGACAAGGCCGAGGCCATGGGCCTGCACACCACCCGCTACAAGACCATAGCGTGGTGCGTGTCGGGGTTCTTCCTCGCCATAGCCGGCGGCATCATGGGCGATCTCATTGGCTTTATCGATCCAGTGGATACCGCATTTGCCGGTGCCACTTTCGGCGTGTGGATGGTGCTGATGGCCATCCTTGGCGGCAAAGGTACGCTGTGGGGACCCGTGATCGGCGCAACCATTTTCCATGTCACCCAGGAAATCTTCTGGACCTTCCTCTTTGGCTGGCAGCGGGTGGCACTGGGTGCATTGATCGTGATCATCGTGGTGTTTTTTCCGCAGGGAGTCATGGGCTTTGCCCGGGCCCGCTGGCCGGACCGCTTTGGCCACCGGGTGGAAAGCGTGGCTGACAAAGGCGCTACGCAATGAGCTTGCTGCAGGTCAAGGATTGCTCCAAGTCCTTCGGCGGGGTGCTGGCCAACGACCACATCAGCCTTGAGGTGCCCGAGGGTCAGATTATCGGGCTGATCGGGCCAAACGGATCGGGCAAGACCACGCTATTCAACTCGGTAGTGGGGTACCACCCGGTCGATGCCGGCACCATCGAGTTTAAAGGCCAAGAGATCTCGCACCTGCAGGTGCCACAGATCGCGCGACTCGGATTGTTACGAACCTTTCAGCAGACACGCATCTACGGCAAGATGACCTGCGTCCAGAATATGCAGATCAGCGTGCCTCATGCCAGTGAGCGACTGGCCGAGATGTTCACCAGTTTTCCTGCCGAGGTTCAGGAAAAGGCAGATGCCATTCTCGAGTTCGTGGGCCTTTACTCCAAGCGCCGACTGCTGGCGGGGGATCTTTCGTTCGGCCAGCAGAAGTTGCTGGAATTCGGCATGGCGCTGATGAACCAACCCAGGATGCTGCTGCTGGACGAGCCTACGGCCGGCATCAACCCGACCCTGATCAACGGCATTATCGACCGGCTCAAACGCGCTAATGCCGAGTTTGGTATCACCCTGCTGGTCATCGAGCACAACATGCGGGTCATTATGAACCTGGCCGAACACATCTACTGCCTGGCCCACGGCAAACTACTGGCCGATGGCGCACCGGACGTGATACGCAACGACCAGCGCGTGATCGACGCGTACCTCGGGGCACACTGATGGCGGGTGGGAGCGACAACGGCGGCCAGATTCGGGGCTATGGCTTTGGCAGGGCTGACGTCGTCTTGTCGGTCGACGATGTCGCCAGGCAGGCTCGGCAACTGGCGCAGGACCGACCCGATAAGGTCGCCCTGGCCCAACTCGCTGACGCTGACCCATTGGTGGAGATCGACGGACTGGTGGCCGGTTACGGCAAGATGGAAATACTCCATGGCATCGATCTTGCCGTGGGTGCGGGTCAGGCACTGTGCCTGATCGGACCCAACGGCGCCGGCAAATCGACGGTGCTGCACTCTATTTATGGATTCACCCGCATCATGGGTGGGGCGATACGGGTGCGCGGCGACGACGTAACGGCTCTCACATCCAACGACAAGCTCAAAAACGCTGGCATCGCTTATATTCTGCAGGACAACTCGGTGTTTCCGGATATGACAGTGGAGGAGAACCTGCTGATGGGGGGTTACCTCATGGATACGGTGACGCAGGCGCGCCAGGCCGCCGAGCAGGTGTTCGATCGTTACACTCGGCTGGCCGAGCGCCGCCACCAGCGGGCCGGGGTACTGTCGGGCGGCGAGCGGCGGTTGCTGGAGATATCCCGTGCCCTGATCATGGATCCCAAGGTGCTGCTGGTCGATGAGCCTTCAATCGGGCTTGAGCCGCGTTTCATCGACATGGTCTTCGAGATCCTGGAACGGCTGCGTGAGGAAGAGAGCCGGACCATAATAATGGTGGAGCAAAACGCCAAAAAGGGACTTGAGTTCGCCGATATCGGCTACGTGCTGGTCGATGGCGAGATCGCAATGGCTGGTAAAGGCGATGACCTGCTGGCCAACCCAGAGGTGGGCAAGTTGTTCTTGGGTGGCTAGGCTGAATTCACTCAGCCTGCCGGGTCGCTCAGGCCGGCAGGCTCATGATCACGATACCGCCTGATACCAGGGCTGCGGCCACCAGCCGTAGCCGGCCTGAGCCTTCTCCCAGGTACCAGGTACCGATCAGTGCGGCCATGATCACGCTGGTCTCCCGCAGTGCTGCAACCACCGCCATCGGACTGTAGTACATCACGAAGATGACGATGCCATAGGCACTGGCCGTAGCCAGCCCGCCGGCGCTGAGACGCATGCTGTTGGCACGCCACAACTGCAGCATTTGCAGCGGCTGCCGGGCGAGGACGAACAAACTGAAAGTCAGGCCTTCGAGGACAAATAGCCAGCCGATGTAGGAAAGGGGCGAGCCGCTCTGGCGTGCGCCCAGCCCGTCGACCAGTGTGTAGGCCGCGATCCAGCAGCCAGTGCCGAGTGCCAGAGCTGTGGGCCGGTGAGCCGGTCGGGCAAGGCTCCGGCCTGGCACGGCCAACAGCATGATCCCGGCGCTGGCCACGACTATGCCGGCCAGCGTGAGCAGCGGCAGGTATTCGCCGGCGGTCAGAGCCCCACCACCCGCGACCAAGAGCGGCGCGATTCCCCGTGACAAAGGATATACGTGACTCAAGTCTCCTACCCGGTAGGCGCTGACGAGAAACGCGTAATAGCCCCAGTGCAAGGTGACTGAGCCGGCAAGGTAGGGCAGGGCTGCGGCGGCAGGCAACGGCATGAACCACACCAGCACCGTGCCGGCAGCGGCAGCAACCAGATTAAGGGAGGCCAGGGTCAGCAGGGGGCTGGCAGCAGTCTTGACCAGCGCGTTCCAGGCGGCGTGGAGCAGGGCCGCGAGCAGGACCAGGGCGGTCGTTTCAAGCAACATCAATCGCTCTTGCGTGCAGGTGCCGGGCGGGCTGGGGTAGTGGGATAGCGGCCACTCGGCCCGCCTTGTTCTGTCGGCGACACGCGGTGATCTGTTGACGAAAACCGAAGAAAATGCACGGGTCTTCGATCCAACTGGGCAAGTACAATCCGCGCTCGCTCCCTTTGTACAAAGGGAGGAACAAACAAGCTGGAACGATCACGGGTGGGGGCATGAAGATCCTTTTTGCCGACAGGTTTCCGGATTTCGGTATTGCCCGGTTGGAGCAGCAAGGACATCAATGTCAACTGCAGCCTGACCTGGATGGCGACAGTTTGCCGGCAGCGATCGGTGAGATACAGGTGCTGGTGGTGCGCAGCACCCGCGTCAGTGCTGCAACCATTGCGGCTGGCAAGGCTCTGCAACTGGTCATCCGTGCGGGAGCGGGCACCAACACCATTGACAAGGCGGCTGCAGCCAGGCGGCAGATTCCGGTATGCAACGTTCCGGGAAAGAACGCCGCTGCCGTGGCGGAACTGGTTATGGGCCTGTTGATCGCCATCGACCGCAATATACCCGACAACGTTATCGACCTACGCCAAGGGCAGTGGGATAAGAAGCGCTACACGCGCGCGCGGGGTTTGTGCGGGCGGCATATGGGCATTCTCGGGGTCGGCGCCATCGGCCTGGCCGTGGCCGAGCGGGCTCGGGCTTTTGGCATCAATCTGCAGGTACTGCAAAAGGAAGACCGGTCAGCGGCTGTCAATACTCAGCTGGTGGCACTCGGGGTAGAACAAGTGCCGAATCTGGATACGCTGCTGGCACAGTGCGATATCCTGAGCCTGCATCTGCCGGCGTCGCCTGACAGCCGCAGCATGGTCAATGCCGGTTTCCTCGCCCGGGTCCAGCCCGGCACGGTGCTACTCAACGCTGCGCGTGGCGAAATCATCGACGAGCCTGCGCTTATCGCGGCGATGGATGAGAAAGGCATTCGCGTGGGGTTGGACGTGTACGCGGATGAGCCAGCCGCAGCTTGTGCACCTTTTACCTCGGCACTCGCTGCCCATCCGAATACTTATGGAACCCACCACATCGGTGCCTCCACCGACCAGGCCCAAACCGCCGTGGCTGAAGGTGTACTGGAGATTATCGATGCTTTTGGTCGCAGCGAGATACTGCACTGTGTCAACGGCCAGGTGTAACATCGCTTCTTTTTCTGCTGAAACGAGATCATGACCAAGCGAGTTCACAATTTCAGCGCCGGCCCTTGCACGTTGCCACTTGCCGTGCTGGCTGAAGCGCAGGCCGAGTTTGTCGACTACCAGGGCAGCGGCATGTCGCTGATCGAGATGAGTCACCGGGGTAAGTATTTCGATGCCGTGCACCGACAGACGGTTGAACTCGTCCGGCGCATCTTCCAGTTGCCCGACGACTTCCATGTGTTGTTTCTGCAAGGTGGCGCTACTTTGCAGTTTTCCATGGTGCCAATGAACCTGCTCGGGGCGGGTCGCAAGGCCGGCTATATCAATTCAGGCAGCTGGGGTAAGGGTGCGATTACCGACGCCAGACCTTATGGTGACATTTACACGGCCTGGGATGGCGTTGACTGTGGTTACACTCGAATGCCGGATACCAGTGAGCTGGTGATCCAGCGTGGTACTCGCTACCTGCACATCACCTCCAATGAAACTATCGGTGGCATCCGTTTTGCCGATTGGCCGCAGGTGGACGTTCCACTAGTGGCAGACATGTCATCGGATTACATGTCACGCTCGGTACCCTGGGAGCGTTTCGATCTGGTTTACGGCGGTGTACAGAAAAATCTTGGCCCGGCAGGTATGGCACTGGTGATCATACGCAAGTCGGCAATCGAGTCCTGCAATACCGATATCGGCAGGTATCTGCGCTACGACATTCATGCTGATAAGGACTCGATGTTTAATACGCCGCCGGTGTTCCCGATCTACCTGATGGGCAAGGTGCTCAAGTGGATGGAATCGAGCGGTGGGATGGGCGCCATAGAGAAAGTGGCCGAAGAAAAAGCGGCCATTATCTACGATGCCATCGATTCCAGCGGTGGTTACTACGACTGTCCGGTAGAGTGGGGCTCACGCTCGCTGATGAACGTGGTGTTCCGCCTGCCCAGCGAGGACCTCGAGCAGGCTTTCCTGACAGCCGCGGCAAAGATGGACCTGCTCAATCTCAAGGGTCACCGCAGCGTTGGGGGCTGTCGGGCCAGCATCTACAATGCCATGCCGCGGGAGGGAGTGCAGGCGCTGGCTGATTTCATGGCCACTTTTCAGGCGTCGCACCCTGGTTGATCCAGGGGCCACGGGATACAGCATGTTGCTCCGTGCGTTTCGACCGTACCTGGTCACGGCCGACCGGGCGCAGGCCGTGGTCAGCCCGGCTTACGACTCGATGGGTTCGGTCGAGCGGGTTGCGTTCGCCCGCGACCACCCGGACAACTACATCAACACCATGCGGGCACCGGATGATTTTCCACCCGGCCAGAGCCCAACCTCGGCCCAGTTGCTTCAGCATAACGTTGACCGGTTACAGGCGTTGCTCAGCGATAGCTCATTCGTGCCGATTGCGACGGATGCGCTGTTTGTTTACCGGCTGAGTGTGGCCGGCCACCAGCAGACCGGAGTCGTTGGCGAGGTACCGGTAGCGGAATACCAAGATGGCAACATTAAAAAGCATGAGGGAACCCGTGGCGAGCACGAGAAACATTTGTGCCGCTACCTGGATGTGGTCGGGGCGAGTTCCAGTCCGATCAGCCTGGCCTACCGGGACCCGGGGGGTATCGAAGATCGGGTTAGTGCGCTCACCCACCTCGATCCGGAACTCGACTTCGTTTTGCCGGATGGGGTGCGCCAGCAACTCTGGCAAGTTACTGATCCCGAACACATTGCCGCCCTGGTCGTGGCCTTCCAGAGCGTGCCGGCCGCCTACCTGGCCGATGGCCACCATCGCAGCGCCGCTGCCGTTCACCATGCTGCCAGTCGGCGCCGGGACCGCGGCGGCGCGAGCGGCCCGTGGGATTATCTAGTGGTGGCGCTGTTTCCCGCGACCCAGTTGCGGGTATTGTCTTTCAACCGCTGCGTGAAAGATCTTGGCGGGCTGGCACCGGCCGACTTCCTGCAACGCTTGGCGGTGGACTTCACCGTTGAGCCAGTGACAGAAGCAGCAGCTGCCAGCATGCCCGGGGAGCGCGGCCAGTTCCTGATGCTGCTCGATGGCCAAACGTACTCGCTAACGCTGGCCGCGCCAGCCACCACGGTAGACCCGGTAGCCGGGTTGGATGTCTCGGTGCTGCAGGACCGGGTACTGCAACCCTTACTCGGCATCAGCGATGCGCGCAACGATCCACGGCTGGATTATGTCCCCGGCGGCAGTGGACTGGACGGCTTACGCAAGCGCTGTGACGACGGCTGGCAGGTGGGATTTGTTTGTTTTCCGACCTCGCTGGACGAGTTGATGATGGTGTCTGACGCCGGCCAGGTTATGCCACCGAAGTCCACCTGCTTTGAGCCCAAGCCCTGCTCGGGGCTGTTCCTGCGACTGTCCTGACCTCGGCTACAGGGGCCGCCTGATCTCGGTTCAGGCGACCGCCGGTATTGATCGCTGTGGTGCCTGCTAATTTCCTGCCAGCAGAACTCTCTGGAGCGCCACCCTGGAAAAACAACAAAATCTAAGATGTTGTTGTCAGCCTGGTTTGTGGTAAAAAACTATCCTGTGTATACGATGTGTATGCATTGGCACTGAGGTGGCGGCTGTTTGCGACGTCAGCATCATATGAACGCAATCAAATATCGAAGGTGCATCGATTTAATCACACAAGGGAGGAGAGAAAATGGCTGCGGGAATTCATAAGATTGATTTTTCATCAGCGGATGAAGTGCGGCGCCCAGAAAAAACAACTCTGGAAATCGTCGCTGTTGGCTCTACCAAGGTTGCACGGCTGACCGTCCAGCCAGGCTGGGTATGGTCTGAATGTATCGCGCCGGTTGTCGGTACCGATAACTGTCAGGCGCACCATCTCGGCGTAGTGCAATCGGGGCAATTACTGGTTCAGCATGAAGATGGCAGCGAAGCCACATTGAGCCCAGGCGACATCTACGAATGCAAGCCCGGCCACCAGGCCCAGGTAATCGGCGATGAACCATGCGTGATGATCGAATTCGACAATCAAACGGCAGATACTTATGCCAAGGACTAATATCTAATCACTATAACCAGGAGATATGAAAAAAATGAGCATCACCGTAAGTGTTTCTATGCAAGTCTCGGACTTCGACGAATGGAAGACTATGTTCGATAGCCGAAAAAGTGACCGCGAAGAAGCAGGGATTAACGCCAGGGCGTACCGGAATGTCGATGAGCCGAACAACGCCTGTGCAATCGGTACGGCTTTATCCAAAGAGGTCTTCGTTTCGTTCTTTTCACAGCCGGTAATGCAGGAGGCCTTGAAAAATGCGGGCGTACTTGGTCCGCCCGAAATAAAATTCTTGGAAGAAGCCTAGTTCAAGGTCTGTAGAATTTCTTCTGATACTGAAAGCCCCGCCCAAGCGGGGTTTGCTTTGAAGAAAAAATGAAAGCAGCAATAGTATCGGCGCCGTGTTTTTGTGCCGCAGTGCGATTCGATGGCGAACATCGATTGTGTGGTTCCGGTACCGGGACAGGCACTGGCAGCTCCGAGAGGTGCTTACGGAATCTGGGCAATCTTCGCACCCAGAACAGGCTTTTCCGCGCTAGCCCCTCTTGAGCAAGATCAGTCGCTCAGACCCATGCGTGAAATTCGGTGATCAGTAGTGGCGACGCAGATGTTTTTGGTTTCCATGAAAAAATCAAAACTATAATCGCCGCCATCCCGGCCTATTCCACTCGTTTTCATGCCGCCGAATGGTGCCGGCAGGTGCCTGACGTTCTCCGAGTTCACCCAGACCATCCCCACTTCTAGCAGTTCTGCAATTCGATGTGCCCGCCCCACATCCCGGGTCCACAGGTACCCGGCCAGGCCATAATCAACAGCGTTGGCTATTGCCAAGGCTTCTTCCTCGTCTGTAAACGGCAGCACACAGAGCACCGGGCCGAATATTTCTTCCCGCGCAACCCGCATATGGTTGTCGACCCCGGTCAGCACAGTCGGTGGAAAATAACAGCCCCGGTCGTGGTCAAGGGGATTGCCGCCGGCTCGAATGACAGCACCCTCGGCCGTGCCGATTTCCATGTAATCACACACTTTGGCCAGATGATCGGGGTGAATCAACGGCCCCAGTTCGGTGGCTGGATCAAGCGGATGCCCCACCTTGATCCGTTCTGTTCTGGCGATCAGGGATTCGACAAAACGGTCATGGATGCTGGCTTGCACCAGCAGGCGGCTTGACGAGGTACAGCGCTCGCCGTTCAAACTGAATATCATGAAGATAACGGCATCAAGTGCCCGTTCCAGGTCAGCGTCGTCGAAAACGATAACCGGGTTCTTTCCGCCCAGTTCGAAGTGCACACGTTTAAGGGTCTGGGCACCTTGCGCCATGATCTGCCGCCCTGTTTCTGATCCGCCGACAAAGGCAATGGCGTGTATACCGGGGTGTTCGCTCAGGGCTCGACCGGCAGTTTCACCAGCACCATTGACTATATTCAGCACCCCCGCCGGTAATCCGGCCTCGTGTGCGATCTCGGCAAGAAGCGTTGCAGTAAGCGGACTCCACTCGGCCGGTTTGTGCACTACTGTGCAGCCTGCCGCCAGAGCTGGCGCAATTTTCCAGGTCGACAGCATAAACGGAGTATTCCAGGGTGTGATTACTCCCACCGGACCCAGCGGTTGGCGCTGGGTGTAGTTCAGTTGGCCTACCGCTGGCAGATGGTGGCCATCCCGGGCAGAGGGTGCACGGTCAGCAAAAAATCGGAAGTTCTCCGCCCCGCGGATCGCGGCCTTGCCCATGTAGCGAATGGCCTGCCCCGTGTCCATGCTCTCGACCAGCGAGATCTCCTCAGCACGAGCTTCAATGGCATCAGCGATGTTATGCAGGAGTTGGCGCCGGGCGGCGCCAGATATGTCTCGCCAGTCAGTGAAAGCACCTGTCGCCGCAGTTACGGCCTTGTCTATTTCTGCTGCTCCTCCCATGGCAGTTGAATTAAGCACCGTGCCGTCAATCGGAGTTCGATTTTCCATGCTTGCACTGTTCTTCCCGGGCACCGTTTCGCCACCAATCACGTGGCCCAGAATCTCCTCGCTAAAGCGCGCCAGGTATTGTCGAGCCTTGGTTTCGTTTTCCAGGTATTTATCATTCATGGCGCTTTTCCCGGCGCTGTTTCACGTAGTGATGTAGGTTGCTTTTTTTCAAGCTTGTCTCTGGTACGATCTCTTCAAGTTCCAGCGAGATAGCGAGCGGTGACTGGGCTATGTCCTGCGCCAGGAAATCACAAAGAGTTCTGAAGATATCGTCGGCAATGCGCTGACGGGTTTCCAGGTTTCTGCCGAAACCGATTCGCAACAGCAAATGCACAAAAGCATTGTCTGGATGCCCATCTGCAATGAGGTACTCGTCGCGGGGGATCTGGCGTGTTCGAATGCCCCCCTCGGGGAATGCTTCGGTATTCAATGCGGCCTGGTGTACCGCTCGTGCCAAACCTGATATATCAATACGCCTGGAAAGATTGGCTGAGTATTCGATGAATATGTGCGGCATGGCTATGTTCTGACAGAATGCCCAAGGACCCGGCTGGTCGAGGCCTGAACTGCCTATGAGTCAATAACTAACAGATTAAGTTCAGTTGATATTAACCCCGTTATAGGAAAACATTACACTTCCGGTCTCTGGACAGAGCAATGGTAGACGGCACCGACAAGCTGAAAGGATCAATTCCCCCCCTTATCACGCCATTTACGGCCGCTGAGGTTGACCTGGAAGGGTACGCTCGGCTGGTTGATTTCCAGGTGGAGAAGGGGTCGCATGGCATCCTGGTCAATGGCACGACCGCCGAGCCCTCCAGCCTGACGACACAGGAACGAAACCGGCTGGTTGACGTAGCTATGGAGACTGTAGCCGGGCGAGTACCAGTGGTTGCGGCGACAGGCTCACAGTCACTGGCTGAGACCCGGATGCTTAGCGCCCATGCCGTGGCCGCCGGGGTGGATGCATTGCTGATCGTGACTCCCTACTACATCTGCCCGCCGCAACGCGGCCTGATCGAGTACTACCTTGAGGTTACCCGGGATTTCAAGACGCCTTGGATGATCTACCACATACCAGGCAGGACTGCAGTATCCGTTAGCCTGGATACCGTATGCAGGTTGCGTGATCTTTCCAGTCATTTCATCGGTATGAAGCATGCTGTCAATGATCTCGGTTTCGTAGCGGAGTGCCTGACTCGGGTCGGTGACGATTTCAAAATATTCGTTGGGCTCGAAGAGCTCAGTTTTCCAATGATGGCGGTCGGCGCCTGTGGCTTGATGAATGCCGTTGGCAATCTGCAGCCAAGGCCCCTGGCAGAGATGTGTGAAACCCTCTGGCGGGGTGACCTTAATGGCGCACGCGCTATTCATCAGCAGTTACTACGAATCAACAAGGCCGTTTTTTTCGACACCAACCCAATCCCGATAAAATACATGATGAAACGTGTCGGACTCATCTTGGACAATGAACACCGGTTGCCTATGGTGCCGGCCACACCTGAGCTTGCTGTTCGACTTGATGAGGTGCTTGGTGAAGTGGGTCTGCTGGACTGAGCAAACACCGTGAAACTTGCCTCCTTCGTCTCTGCCGGCGGATCATCCTATGGGGTGGTAACCGATACCGGCGTCATTGATCTGGGTGTGCTCCCGAATATGCCCGGGAGCCTGCACCAGGCAATTGCTCAACTGGACATAGCAGAGTTGCGCAGAGCGAGCGATAAAAGGTCAGTTGATCATGATTTTTGCGACATTACCTGGAGTGCGCCGATTGCCGACCCCGAAAAGATCATTTGCATCGGGATCAATTACATCAATCGAAACGAAGAGTATTTTGGCGATTCGGCGCTGCCGTCTTATCCCAGCGTATTTATGCGGACACCGGGATCTCTGGTTGGCCACATGCAGCCAATCATTCGCCCGCTTGACTCGGCACAGCTCGATTACGAAGGCGAGATAGGTATCGTCATCGGTGCTACTGGCCGCCGTATATCACAAGAGCGTGCAGAGGATTACATCGTTGGGCTAACCTGCGTGCAGGAAGGCAGCATCCGGGATTGGATGCGCCACGGCAAATTCAACGTTACCCAGGGGAAGAATTTCGATAACTCAGGCGCTATCGGGCCGTGGATGGCTACCGCCGATGAGTTCGATAGCTATGGTGAACTGACGGTGAGTACCCGGGTAAACGGCCAGCAGCGCCAGCGTGATACCACTGCCAACTTGCTGTTTTCTTTTCGTTACCTAATCAGCTACCTGTCGACCTTCATGACGCTTCGCCCGGGAGATATCATCTCCACCGGCACACCTACTGGCGCCGGGGCGCGATTCGACCCGCCGAAGTATCTGCTGCCGGGTGATGAGGTTGAAGTAGAAGTTCAGGGTGTAGGGATTCTGAAAAATCATGTGGTCGATGAGTGATGCCAAAAGTGGCTGGAATGAAACCAGCACCTCTGGCTCAAACGGTGTTCTTGTTGTTCCCGTGACCTGCTGATTCAGTTGTCGGCCAGGGCAGCGTTCACTCAGACGGCACCTGCCGGTCGAAAGAGGATATTGTGTAACTGAACCAGGTAATTTGAGGTGACTGTCTGATGCAAAAACGCAAACCCATTTTTCGCGCTGACCATGTCGGCAGCCTGTTGCGGCCAGCAGTCATCAAGGATGCGCGCAAGGCCTATTTCGAAGATGGCACTATCGGTGCCGAAAAGTTGTCTCGGATAGAAGACGCAGCGATACGTCAGGCAGTTGACATACAGCAGGCGGCGGGCCTGAAAGCAGTCACCGACGGCGAATATCGGCGCTCGTTCTGGCACTACGATTTCCTCGGCCATTTAACTGGCTTCGAGCTGGTAGAACGGGATAAAGGTTTCAAGTTTCAGGGTGCGCAACTGCGACCGGTTTTTCCCACTATTCCAGGTATATTGGATTTCCCGGCCGACCATCCCATGTTGACACATTTTTCCTTTTTGGCATCGGTCGCAAACGTCCAACCCAAGATATCCATTCCTGGCCCAAGTTGCTGTCATTTTCGAACGGCACTAGAAGATATTGGCCCAGACGAATACCAGGATCACGAAGCACTGTTTGCCGACATTACCAAGACATACGCGAAAGCGGTGCAAGCCTTCTATGATGCCGGCTGTCGTTATCTGCAGATGGACGATATCTTTTTCGCCTACCTGTGCGACCCAAAGATCCGCGCCGAAAAGCACTCACAGGGAATGGATCCGGACTGGCTTGTAACCCGCTACGCCGCGATGATGCACGATGCGATAAAAGATCGTCCTGCTGATATGACCGTTGCCATGCATCTTTGCCGGGGAAATTTTCGATCGACGTGGGTGGCGAATGGCGCCTACGATCCGGTGGCAGAGGCCATTTTCACCCAGACGGGCATCGATGTGTTTTTTCTCGAGTACGACAGCCACCGCGCCGGTGGCCTGGAGCCCTTAGGTCTGCTGCCCAAGGGCGATCAACGCGTGATGGTGGGGTTTATGACCACCAAATCGGGAAAACTCGAAACCGTTGATGAACTGTGCCGGAAGTTCGATGTGGCTTCTAAGTACGCTGATCTCGATCAACTGGGTATTGCACCACAGTGTGGTTTTGCCTCAACCGAAGAAGGAAACAAACTCAGTGAAGATCAGCAGAAACACAAACTCGAACTGCTGGTAAAAACGGCCGAAAGAATATGGGGTACGCTGGAATAGGAAACACTAGCAGATCCCAGGCTACTCGTTAGTATCAAGTCTGGGTGGGGCGGGTTCTTACATCTGTTCGATTGCGCGCCGGTGAGATTCGATCAACCCAGGGACACGCTGGGGATCCGTCCGTCCCCAACCGCATTCGCTGGCTATGCCGAAAGCAGGCACCACCTTGCGCGCTGCAATGATTCGGGCCATGTTGCCAGCATGATCGTCGTGATGGATCAACCCGAGATAAAGGCGAGCCTCATTCGAGAGTTGAAGTTGCGACAGTGGAGCGTAGTAGGCGTCATCGACCCGATCCTTTGGCACTGGCATATGAATAAAATCCAACCGCCGCTGCAGTGACCCCGTGATGCCGTTGGCTATCTCGACCAGGATGGCAGTATCTTCAGGCATCACCAGGTGTTCGTCCTTTGGTGTGCCATAACAAAGATGGTAGCCCAGTTCGACCTCCGTTGGCACGTGCTCGCCGAGGCGGGCAAGTTGGTCAAAGATTCGCTGTTTGTAATCAACTGGCCGGCCGGGAAAGTAGTCTTCGAAGATCAGTACTTCCTGGCAGATGTCCCATTGCAAAGCCAGATCCTGATGGCAGGTGGCATCGAGAATTAAATGCAGGGCACTGATCAGGGCTTTCTCGTACACTGGCAGGAAATCCTCCAGTGCCTGTGGGCTCACGTACATGAAGCCCGACGCCATCGGGGTTGGCAAGCAGACCTGGAAGCGCACCTTCGCGGGAATTACGCCTTCTTCGCGTAAGCGACGAAACACGGCATAGGAATCGATAGCAGCTGAGGCATAACCGGTTTCGAATACCACATTCGATGGGTTGACGCCGGGCCTAAAGTGCACGAGTTCAGTATTTCGAATCAAGGTGCCATCCCACTGGCATAGCCTGAGCGGCCGAGCGTCAGGGTCCAGTTCCATGTCCGGATGGGACAGCAGCATTTCCCGCTGCCAGTAGATCCAGCGGTGCCGTTTCCCGGTTTCACCATCCGGGATGCGCTGGAGCCACGGCGCGAGCTTTGTCGACAACGCACGAAAGACCGATTCAGAATCCTCCATCGCTACGCTACCGACGATATGGATATCTGGGTGCACGTGCCGTTTCCTGTTGAAAATGGGGTCGAGCCTGATCTGACCAGAGTAGATTATTCTATTCGCTCAGACACAGAATCATAGCCTAAACATTTCGGGCTACTTATTTCGACCAGGTCCACTCCCCCACAGCCCACCTTCTACCGGTTGGCTGCAGTCGGCGTTGCGTTTTTTGTTGGCGACCCTATGAGGTGTTGCAGACGACAATTTCAAGGTTCTGCTTGAATCGCTTGAGGGCGATGTTCCCAGTAACAAAAAGAAACAAGGTGAAATTCATATATGCTACCGGAATAGCCGTGGCATACTCGTTTCTACCAACAAAGTATGAGGACTTCGTCATGGTTATAAAGAAAATCCATCACGTGGCTTATCGTTGCCGCGACGCCAAGGAGACCGTTGACTTTTATCAAGACCTTTTAGGTATGGACTTTATGCTGGTTTTTGCTGAGGAGCGGGCTCCCTCGACCAAGGAACCGGATCCCTACATGCATGTTTTTCTTGACGCTGGGATGGGTAATGTACTGGCTTTCTTCGAGTTGCCTGATTCCCCCGAAATGGNTCGCGATAACAATACACCCAAATGGGTGCAGCATATTGCTTTCGAAGTGGCTGATATGGAAGCATTGCTTGAGGCCAAGAATAAAGTTGAGGCAGCGGGGTTGGAAGTGGTGGGCCCCACAGATCATGGCATTTTCAAATCGATTTACTTTTTTGACCCCAGTGGTCACCGGCTTGAATTGGCAGCCAATACGCCGGTCTCCTCAGAAGAGATGGAAAAAATCCATGAGTTAGCGCCGGTTATGCTGGAGGAATGGGCCCGTACTAAGCGCCCACCCAGGCATACTGCCTGGCTGCATGAGAAGGAAATGGCAGGCGGCTGAGCGAAATGGTACTGCCTGGCCGCTTTTGGCCGGGGCCGACATGCCGATGCGGGCAGGGGTGTTGTCCTGCCCGGATCGGGTAACGGGTTATCAGGGGTTGCGATATTCCACGATGCGCTGGTCGATTGCCCCGAAGATGCTTAACCCGGCCTGGTCTTTCATCTCGATACGAATGCGGTCCCCGAAACTCATGAACGAAGTGCTGGGCTTGCCCATATTGATGGTTTCAATCATTCTGAGTTCGGCGATACAGGAGTAGCCGACACCACCGTCAGCAATCGCGGAGCCATGTTCGGTGTTCTGTTTGTTGGATACCGTGCCAGAGCCGACGATAGTGCCGGGCCCCAGTTCGCGGGTATGAGCCGCGTGGCTAATCAACTGGGCGAAATCAAAGGTCATATCCACCCCGGCATCAGGGCGCCCGAACAGCGTCCCATTTAACTCGCTTAGAATCGGTAGGTGAATCTTTCGGCTATCCCAGGCCAATTCAAGCTCATCAGGGGTTACCGCAACCGGAGAAAAAGCGCTTGCAGGCTTGGCGTGAAAAAAGCCAAAGCCCTTGGCTAACTCAGCGGGAATCAGATTGCGCAGCGAGACATCGTTTACCAGCATCAGCAACCGTATCTTTGCGGCAGCCTGGTCTTCGGTCGATCCCATGGCCACCCTGCCGGTAATCACAGCAACCTCCGCTTCAAAATCAACACCCCATGCGGTATCTATAACGGGGATGCCATCGCAGGGACCCAAAAAACTGTCAGATCCACCCTGGTACATGAGTGGATCGGTCCAGAAATGCGCCGGCATTTTGGCNCCNCGTGCNCGGCGCACGAGTTCCACGTGNTTGACGTAGGCGCTGCCGTCTACCCACTGATAAGCCCGCGGCAGTGGTGATGCCAGCAATGTAGTATCTAGTGGGCATGCGTCGTCGAGTTCGCCGTTGTTCAAGGCATTGCTGATACCTTCAAGTAGCGGTGCAGCCACGGCCCAATCGTCCATTGCGGCTTGCAGGGAGGGCGCGATATCGGGTGTCGTAACATAACGGGCCAGGTCCCGGGATACCACGGCCAGCCGCCCGTCCGGGTGATCCGATTTAAGCGTCGCAAGTTTCATCGTCTAGAGATGTACCGGCTGGATCCGTTAAGCCTTTAGTTTTACGTCCGTTCACCTGTCTTTTTTGCGCTATTTATCACCCTATCGACCGATCCTGCCAATTGACCGTCCGGCGGTAGGTGACGGATTCTGACTGTGTTCAGAGGCGCCGGCGCCGGATTCGATTCCGAAAAGAAACCGAGAGAGTGCTTGACAATCGGGGGGGTTAAATATAAACCATACCAACCTGGCGGTTAACGATACCGCTATTGCTCGAGATAATTGCAGAATGTAAACATTCTGCCAAATAAATCTAGGAATATGAGGAGGACGAAAATGATTAGAAAAGTTGGTTTCCTGGGGTTAACTGCCGCTTTGTTGTTCTCAGCAGTTCCCGCCCATGCCCAAAAAGTGCTCAACATCAGCAGTTGGGCGCCGCCCACTCACTATACCAATGCCATTGTCTGGACAACTTGGGGCAAGTGGATCGAAGAAGCGACCGAAGGCCGGGTCACGACCAAGATCGAGTACAAACTCGCATCGCCGCTCAAGCAGTTTGAACTGGTTCGCGACGGTGTTGCTGATGCCGCCTGGATTTTCCACGGCTACAACACACGCTATGTTGCCACCCAGGCTGTTGAAATGCCGAATCTCGGCACCAGTGCCGAGGCGGCTTCGGTTGCTTACTGGCGGGTCCACCAGAAATATCTGGCCAAGGCTGACGAGCACAAAGGCGTCACTCTGGCTGGTCTGAGTTCCCACGGGCCGGCGGTCATACAGACCAAGACTCCGCTGACGGGACTTGCTGACTTAAAGGGCCTCAAGATTCGGGTACCCGGGGGCGTTGGCAGCAAGGTTGGCAAGGCCCTTGGGGTTGTTGCTGTTAAGTTGCCCGCGCCAAAGGTTTACGAGGCGCTGTCTTCGGGCGTGGCCGACGGCATATTTATGCCCATGGAGACCCAAAAGAGTTTCCGCCTGAAGGAAGTGGTTCCCCACGTCACTATTATGCCCGGCGGCTTGTACTACGGCAGTTTCGCCTACCTGCTCAATACTGACTTTCTCAACAGTTTGTCGGAAAAGGATCGCCAAGCAATTATGAGTGTTTCAGGCGAGAAGTTGACCAGGCTGGCCGGGGAAACATGGGACAATGCCGATAAGACGGGCCTTGCCGATGCCAAGGCGGCTGGCAGCACCGTAACCACGGCCAGTGCCGCCGTCCATGCTGAATATCTGGAGTTGATGGCACCGGTAGAAGCAGACTGGGTTGCCCAAATGAACGCGGCCGGGATCGATGGAAAAGCCGCTTTAGCTGAGTTGCGGAGTATTGCCCGCTCTTATTAAGTAGCCTGCTGTGAATCAGCAGCCCGGTACCGGGCGCTCCGTTACCGAGCACGACAGCCACNCCGGCTTTCGCCTGTCATATCTGGNGAAAGCCGGGGATGGNGTGTCNTCTNTCGTGCTCTTTGCCTTGATGGCGATGACCTGCGTCGATGTTGTTGGTCGATATTTTTTCAATGCTCCACTGGACGGCGCCACGGAATTGACCCAACTGATGATGGGCGTGATCGTTTTTGCGATCCTGCCCGCGGTTTGCTATCGGGAAGAGCATGTCAGCGTTGATCTTCTGGATTTATGGATGCCGGGCAGTTGGATCAATGGCCGGCAGNTCATCCTGAGTCTGTNGATGGCNNTCATGCTGGGCGTTGTCGCCTGGCGGGTGTGGATCAGNGCCGACTTTATGGTTGAATACGGCGACGCTACCGAATTTCTGGGTATTCCCTATGCGCCGATTACCTATTTCATTGCAATCATGAATGGGGCTGCAGCTATTGCGTTCCTGTTCAACGCTCTGCGTTATGTCCGCGGCAAGGGTCCGATGTCTCCCGACCGCCAGATGACATCAATCTAATCGGNCGCCGATTCAACCGCTCTTCCAGCAGGCCCTACTGTGACGGTTGCGCTTATCGGTTTTATCGTTCTTCTNATTCTGGTGNTTTTGCGCCTNCCCATTGCCTTTGCGATGGGCATNGTTGGTTTCGTTGGNTTTGGCCTNNTNACNGGNTGGAAGCCNTCACTGGCGATGATCGGTACCCTTGTTTCCGAAACAGCATTGAACTACGGCCTGTCGGTTGTGCCGCTTTTCATCCTGATGGGTAATCTGGTTTCCCGGGCAGGGTTGTCCGGGGAACTGTATGCGGCGTCCAACGCCTTTTTGGGTCATCGTCGAGGTGGGCTGTCCATGGCGACGATCGTGGCCTGCGGGTCATTCAGTGCTATCTGCGGCTCGAGTCTGGCCACCGCTGCCACGATGTCCAAGGTTGCCATGCCGCCGATGCGCCGGTATGGCTATGCCGACTCTCTGGCTACGGCTTCCATCGCCGCTGGTGGCACGCTGGGCATCCTGATTCCGCCCAGCGTGATCCTGGTGATCTACGGCCTGATGACTGAGACCAGCATTCGCGAGTTGTTTGCGGCCGGTTTCCTTCCGGGGTTTCTGGGAGTGCTCTTGTACCTAGTCGCAGTGCAGTACGTAGTCTGGCGCCGGCCCCAGGATGGGCCGCGGGCCGAACGCACGAGTTGGCCTGATCGGCTCATAGCTCTGCGCGGCGTCTGGGGCACGCTGCTGCTGTTCATTTTGGTGATTGGCGGGATTTACGGCGGCATATTCACGCCTACCGAGGCGGCCGGTATCGGTGCTGGGGGCGCCTTCTTGCTGGCACTGGCGCGCGGCGTGCGATCCTGGCGTGACTATTACGATGTACTGGTCAGTACGGCCCGAACCACTGCTATGCTGTTCACGGTGCTCTTCG